>JBHHVD010000024.1:0-38099 GCA_046754105.1 Candidatus Krumholzibacteriia bacterium | reverse complement strand
GGCGATTGTGTGGCAGGGCGAGCCCGGCGAGGAACGCGTCCTTACCTACCGCGACCTGTGGCGCGAGGTCAACAGGTGTGGTAGCGCGCTCAAGCGACTGGGGATCCAGCGGGGCGACCGTGTTTCCATCTACCTGCCGATGATCCCCGAGCTCGCCATCACCATGCTCGCGTGCGCGCGGATCGGGGCGATCCATTCGGTCATTTTTGCGGGATTCTCCGCAGAGTCGATTCGCGACCGCGTGCTCGACAGCGAAGCGCGGCTGGTCATTACGGCGGACGGCGGTTGGCGGCGCGGCAAGGTGTTGCCACTGAAAGACATCGTCGACGAGGGTGTCCGAGATTGCGCGTGCGTAGACCATGTGATCGTCGTCCAACGATCCCCGGGCGAGCCGTTTCCATGCCGGCTCAAAGAGGGGCGGGACCACTGGTACCACGACCTCATCGGTGGGGACTTCGCGATCTGTCCGCCCGAAGAGATGGACAGCGAGGACATGTTGTTTCTTCTCTACACGAGTGGAACGACGGGGAAGCCGAAGGGCATCATCCATACGACCGGCGGATACATGGTCTATGCCTACCACACGACGAGGTACGTCTTCGACCTCAAGCCGGAAGACGTCTACTGGTGCACCGCCGACATCGGCTGGGTGACCGGACACACCTACACGGTCTACGGTCCCCTGGCCAACGGCGCGACAGTCGTCATGTACGAGGGGGCGCCCAACGCGCCCGACGAGGGCCGTTTCTGGAGCATCGTCGAGAGATACGGCGTTACCGTTTTTTACACGGCTCCGACAGCGATCCGCGCGTTCATGAAATGGGGAGACGAGTGGCCGAAGAAATACGAGCTCGGTTCGCTGCGGCTACTGGGTACGGTGGGCGAACCCATAAACCCCGAGGCGTGGATGTGGTACCACGATATCATCGGAGGCCGCGGCTGCCCCATCGTGGACACGTGGTGGCAGACGGAAACGGGTGGGATCCTGATCACCCCGCTGCCGGGTGTCACGACGACGAAGCCGGGAAGCGCTACGCTGCCGTTTTTTGGGATCGACGCCGCCGTGCTCGACGAAGAGGGGAACGAAACCGACGCCGGTCTTCTGGCCATCCGCAAGCCGTGGCCTGGGATGCTTCGCGGTATCTACGGCGACCCCAAGCGGTACGAGGAAACGTACTGGTCGAAATGGGATGGGGTCTATTTGCCCGGCGACGGTGCAAAGGTGGACGAGGACGGGTACTACTGGATCCTGGGCCGTGTCGACGACGTGGTCAACGTCGCCGGCCACCGCATCGGGACCGCCGAGTTGGAGAGCATCTTTGTCGAACACGCGGCCGTGGTCGAGTCCGCGGTGATCGGCATGTCCCACGAGATCAAGGGGCAGGCACTCGCGGCGTTCGTCACGCTCGCGGGTTCCGCGCAGGGCACCCCGGAACTCGAAAAAGAACTGCGGGAGTGGGTGGCGAAGAAAATCGGCAAGTTCGCAGTGCCCGACCGGATCATCTTCTCTGCCGATCTCCCGAAGACGCGTTCGGGCAAGATCATGCGGCGCCTGCTCCGCGACATCGCCGAAGGCCGCGCGTTGGGCAACGTGACCACGCTGGCCGACGCCGGCGTCATCGAATCCCTGAAGGCGAAGTACGAGGGGGACTGAGCCCTTAGCGCTTTTCGCGAGAAGCCCGCAGCCCGATGCGGGTAGCAGCGAAAAGCACAACTTGCAGGGTTGGGCTCGGGGCGTGCCTCCGTCTCGTCGCCCGCTTCGCTCGGCTATCCCGCTACGCGGGATGATCCTCGCTCGCTCCTGCGAACGTTCCGTCGACAACCCCGAGCCCACCCTGGCCTGACGCCGGCGCCCGTTCGCTGCCACCCGCATCGTGCCGGCCGCTTATTACGGAGCGAGCAGCACGATACGCCAGTCCTCTCCGTCGCGCGTGTACAACTCGCGCTCGTGCAGGCGGTCCGGCTTACCCACCCAGAACTCGATGCACTCCGGCACCAGCCGGTACCCGGACCAATGCGGCGGGCGCGGTACCGGCCCTTCGCCGTACCGGGCCGTCACCGCCTCGACGGCGTGGATAAGTTCGTCGCGGGACGCCAGCTCGCTGCTTTGATCAGACGCCCACGCGCCGATCTGGCTTCCGCGCGGGCGCGTTGCAAAGTACGAATCCGCCTCATCGTTGCTCACCGCCTCGACCGATCCCTCCACGCGCACCTGCTCCTGCAGCGCGGGCCACCAGAAACAAGCGGACGCGCGCGCGTTGTCCCGCAGCTGGCGGGCCTTTGGACTGTTCATATTCATGTAGAAGACGAAGCCTTCCCGGTCCGCCTCCTTGAGCAGGAGCATTCTCACCGTCGGCCGGGCGTCTTTGCCGCTCGTGGCGAACGCCGCGGCATTGGGCAGC
Source organism: Candidatus Krumholzibacteriia bacterium (assembly GCA_046754105.1). Taxonomy (GTDB): domain Bacteria; phylum Krumholzibacteriota; class Krumholzibacteriia; order WVZY01; family WVZY01; genus JAZGDW01. The sequence goes on along the minus strand of JBHHVD010000024.1, from coordinate 35,697 downwards.
TCGATCCCCGATTTCTCAGCTCGTGACAACGCGTCCTTGAACCGCGCGATTGGGTCGTCGTGCATTTGCTCTCCTTGTTATTACTTGAGTTACGGACTATTTGACGAGCTCGAGGTAGTGGAGCGTCCTGCCCGCCGATTCGTACTTCAATTCGTAGTTGGTTCTTGCGCCTGCGGCGAAGAGGCGGTCGTTCGTTGTTTCTTCCGTTGTGCGCCAGGCGACACCGCTCTGAACGACCGCAAGCCGCATCTGCATAAAGTAATCGTCATGGTCCGTCGCCAGCTCGATGATACCGCTTTCCGCCAGACGCCGCGCCGTCAGGGCCAAGAACGCGCCCGTGATGAGGCGCCGCTTGTGGTGGCGGCGCTTCGGCCACGGATCGGGAAAATATATGTGAAACGCCGAAACGCTTCCGTCGGGGATCGCCCGTGCCACCACCTCGCGTGCGTCCTTCTTGGCGAATCTCACGTTTCTCAAGCCCCTCCTGTCCGAACGCTGCACTCCGTACTTCATCCATTTCCACGACACGTCGATACCCAGGAAATTAATCTCGGGGTGCTCCATCGCGCGCGCGATCAGGAACTTGCCCTTACCGCAGCCGATCTCGATCTCGACCGGGTTATCGTTGCCGAAGATGTGGCGGAAACCGGGGAAGCTCCTCGGGTCGAACTCCAGGAGCGAACCGGTCCCGGCCGGCGTTTGAGCCGCGGCGATGCCTGCCATGGGAGCCTTCTTGTCGTTTGGAAAATCCACTTGCGGGCCGTGGGGCCAGTATGCCACAAAGGCGCACGATTGACAATACTCAGGACGGAAGCAGCCCCATGATGAAATCGTGCACGTCGACCGGGTCCGACACCTGGTCGCGCTTGCCCCGAAACCGCCGCGGGTAGATGATAAAAGGCTCGGTCTGCTCGCCGCCCAACCCCCCGTGCGTGCCCCGTTGATTCTCGAAACTGACCACCGACCCATCGGGCCGTATCGCTCCATTCACGACCAGGTCCCCGGCGTTTGGATAGCCGCTCATCTGCACCAGCGCGTCGATCGTCCCGCGGTCGTCCGAGCCGTTCGTGTACGCGGAGAGCGGGTCCGAGCCCTCCACATGGCCTGAGCGCAGGCGTCTCATGCCCTCTTTGCCCATCATCATCAGCTCGCCGTCACGGTTTGTCGTGATGACAAAGCCGACGCCGGGGTGCGATACGAGCCCCCCGAGCAGTGCCGGGTACTTTTCGATCACGTACTCCGTGGGCAGCCGGTCGGGAACCTCGGTGAAGTACACGTGGGCGAGGTTGCCGCTGGGACACACCACGACGTTGCCGGCCGCCTTCTCTTCGACCGCTTCCTGCTTGATCTTTGCGTGCAGTCTTTCGAGCGTCCTGCGTCCCCGCCGGATGGGACGCGTCCCGTAGGCCTCCTCGACCACGCGCATCTCGCGCAGCAGCGTGTCGAGGTAGGCGAGCTCTCCCGTCACCGGCCGCCCGACGCGCCGGTTATCCAGCTTGTCCTGGATGACCCGGTCCAGCGACTTGCCGTAGAGTCCTGCAAAAGAGACGCAGCGGGTCTGCCCGTGGTCCGACAAGATGATGACGTCGAAATGCTTGCTGGCCTTCTTGCGAATGGTGCGGTTTATCTGTTTGAAACGGCGGTCGATTCCTGTCAGGGTGCTCAGCGCGTTTAGCGAGTCGGGGCCGGCATAATGGGCGACCATGTCGTAGCCGATGAAGTTCGCAAAGATGATCGGCATGCCGCGAACGATATCCTCACGGACGAAAAAGGACGTGATTTCGCGGAAACACGCGTTGCCGACCGCGCGGTGCAGCGAGAATTTCACGGTCCGTACCAGTCTCGGATTCCCGCGCTTCATGAACTCGATACCCGCCTCGACACGGTCGACGAGGAAATCCCAGAGCATAAACAGGATCGTCCGCGTGTACAGGTGCGGGTGCAGGGAAAAAATAGCGAAATCCTCCAGCTCACCCCGGTGATGCTTGATGTCTTTGTCGCTGAGCGAGCTGACGGTCAGGATCTTCTTGCCCGCATTGCCGTGGACGAGGGTATTGATGCACGTGCCGCCGGCCAGAATCGACCGCCGGCCCGCGCCGATCCGCTCGTCGATCGCCCGCAGGTCGGACGCGCTCGACGACACGACCATCTTTCCGGCCTTCTTATCGTACCAGCGGAACCCGGGTACATCGTAGCTGCTGCCGTAGAAGATGCCCGCCTGCACCGCGGACGTCTGGGAGGGCAGCCCCGAAAACCACTTACGGATCACGTGTCTTCTCCGCTTGAGCAAAGCGCTCAAGAACGGCACTTTGCCCTTCTTGACCGCCTGTTTGAAGCTGCCATAGGAAAGCCCGTCGATCTGCAGGACGAGCAGGCCGCGATTGTGGAGATCCACCTGCCGGGGGCGGGTCAGGGTGCTGAACTTGTTCATCAGGGTGGCGTAGAACGAATAGTCGTCTCCAAGCTGGATAAGGTTGCCGAGCAGCGTGTTGGCGAGGGTAAGTACCAGCAGCCCCACGACGGCGGCTCCGAAGCTCTCGATGACGAACGTCTGCACGAGGACCGGCGTGAAATAGAACAGGGCCGAATTGAGCACCAGGGTTGCCAGGCCTAGCGTGACGAAGGTGATGGGGAGGAGCAGGATGATCAGCATGGGGCGCACCAGGGCGTTCAGAAGCCCGAAGAGCAGCGCCACCGTGAAGGGGTGCAGGTACCAGAAGCGGTCCCCCCGCAGGAAGTAGATGCCCGGCAGCAGGAACGCCGCAACGGCGATCGAAACCGCGTCCGCGACCCATACCAGCGTATACCGCAACACGATATCGCGGATGAGGCGAAATCTGATATTTAGACGTTGCATTCGACTGGCGGATTGCCCATGTTACTACCGAATTAGTGCATATTAGGTCCCGTCGCCAGGCTCTAATGGCCGCGAAAGGCCGGTTCCGCCCGGGCCTGAAAATTGCTTTCCAATTCCTCTGCGTTTCAATCAGTTCTCTCGGTACGCCTAGCATCTCATACCCGAGAAGGCAAGTCGAGCGGGTTAGTCTCAAGCAGCAGGAGAGAAAATTGCGTTCCCAGCAGTGCCTCACCAACGGTAGCACCCGCATCACATTTGTAGGTCACGCCACCACCGTCGTGGAAACCTCGGGAGTCCGGATACTCACCGACCCCGTTCTTCGTCACAGATTCCGTTTCCTGAAACGCCGTTCCGGTCTTTCGACCGGATCGATCGATCTCCACGACATTGACGCGGTTGTGCTCTCGCACATGCACTTCGACCATATGGACTACGCGTCACTCCGCATGATTCCACGGGACGTCCCCATCATCGCGCCAAAGGGAGCCCCCCGGTACCTGTGCAAGAACGTCCCGCACGACGTCGTCGAAATGCGGGTGGGCGATACCCTGGACGTCGGCGGCGTCCGCGTCCAAGCGACGCCGTCACAGCACGACTCAGGCTTTTACTGGCCGTTCTGGTACCCGAAGGCGGTGCTGAGCTACATGTTCGAGGGCGACCACACGGTCTTCTTTATCGGGGACACGGCGCTCTTCGACGACATGCGCGAATTGGGCGAGGCCTTCGATATCGAGGCGGCGATGGTACCCATTTGGGGATGCGGCCCGTACCTGCGCGGAGACCACATGGACCCCGCGCAGGCGGCGGATGCGCTCAGCATGCTCAGGCCCCGCGTGGCCGTTCCCATCCACTGGGGCACGCTGCACCCGGTCGGGCCGTGGTGGCGGAAGGCCGGTTTTCTGCGGCGTCCCGCGCGCGCGTTCGAGCTCGAGGCCTCGCGAAGGGCCCCCCTGACGGACGTCCGCATTCTCAAGCCCGGGCAATCCACCGTCGTCGGGAGGGAGCCGGTACACCTCGCCCTGCCCGCCGTTGCAAGCTCCGGCGCCCTCGAGATAGAACCCGCACTGGTCTAAGTCCCGGCGGCGGCGACACCCAGCGCCCGCCCCGGACGCGAAACGCGGGTTGGGCCCACGTCCCGTAGCGCGCAATTTTTGTTGAAACGAACCGGGCCGGCTACTATGCTGGGCACGGGTTTCCGGATGACACGACAATCCTCGCGATACATGGGTGTGCTGCTCTGTCTGCTCTACGTGACGCAGGCGGCGGTCGTGCCGTTGCTGCACATCGTCGGTCACGCGATGGCCGAGGCCGCCGCAGAGGTGGAGTGCGGCGTCGCTGCCGCTCCACGGCATGGAGGCCCGGTCTTCGAGCCGTCCTGCGAGGGGTCCTGCTCGCGGCCCGGGCACCACCATCACCCACACGCGCGGCATCACGGGCCGACGACCTGCCCGGTGTGTTCCAGCAATCAGCCTCCCGGCATCTGCCAGACAGCCCCATTTCCCCCTCCTTCGCTGCAGGGAGCTCTTATGGCCGCGGGACTCTTCGCAATCCCCCGCGGGCAATACCACGGAGACAGCGCCTCGCCGAGGGGCCCTCCCAGCCTTTTGTAAACACGCGTGCCAGCAGGTAGGGCGCCGCGGCCGCCCGGACGCGGCCGGGCGCCACGCAATTCGTTTGCAGAAGGAGAAACCCATGCGCAGAATGCTCCGCACCGCAGGACTCGTCCTCGCAGTCGGCCTCGTCCAGCCGGCATCCGCTCAGGAACCGAATGCGGGCAAGGATGACCCGAGGGTCGAGGCGCTGGTCAAGAAGATCGAAGTCCTGGAACGGAAGCACGGCGAACGGCTCGAGGAGCTCGAACGGCTGATCGACGCCCTCGAGGCGGAAGCCGCGCGCAACGCGCGCGCCGCCGCTCCCAAGGCCCAGCGCTTGAACGTCTTCAACCCCCGCCTCACTGCCTTCGGCAATTTCATCGGCCGCCTGGACAGCGACCCCGTGCTCACCGAGGAAGGCGACGCCATCGACGACCGGCTCAACCTGCGCGAGGTCGAAGTGGATTTCCGGGCGGCGGTCGACCCGTGGGCCGACGCCGTCGTGATTACGACCTGGGAGTCGGAGGTGCCCAACAGCTTTCAGACCGAGATCGAAGAGGGCTACGTAACCCTCAAGAAACTGCCCGTGCTCGACTGGGCTCCGTGGGGGCTCAAGCTCAAGGCCGGGCGCTACCGTCCGGAGTTCGGGCGTTTCAACAAAATCCACACCCACGACCTGCCGCAGGTGAGCCGCCCGTTGCCGCTGCGGGCGTTCCTGGGCGAAGAGGGCTTCATCCAGAACGGCGTCTCCGCCCAGTTTTTCGTCCCCACGCCCGGGGAGGGGAACACGCTCGAGGCGACGGTCGATCTCCTGAACGGCGGAGACCTGCCCGCCGCGGCGGGCAACGCCGGCGCCGACCCCGCCGCGCTCGGTCACCTGAAGTGGTTTTGGGACGTGGCCGCGGGACACGACCTGGAGGTCGGCGCGTCGTACTACCGTGGCCAGTTTGATCCCGCAGGCGATCTGGACACGAAACTCTACGGCATCGACTTCACCTACAAGTGGAAACCTTTCGGCCAGGGGGAATGGCGGTCCCTGCTCCTGGGCGGGGAGTTGTTCGCCGCCGACATTGATCAGGCCGGCGGCCTGGTAACGCCGCTTGGCTATTACGGGTGGGGCCAGTACCAGTTCAACCGCCGAACGTACCTGGGTGCGCGTTACGACTTTACGGAAAACGTTCTCGACGCCGCAGTGGAGAGCCGCAGCGTCGGCGCCTTCCTGAGCTATTACACGACGGAGTTTCTCCGTTTGCGCGTCGGCTACGAGCACCAGACGAGCGATGTGCCGGCGCTGGACAACCTGGACACCGGGTTTGTCGAAGTCAATTTCGTTTTCGGATCACATCCGGTCGAGCCCTACTGGGTAAGCCGCTAGGAGGAACACGAATGAAAGCACACCGTAACTTGCGACGGGCCCTGTGGCTGCTCGCCGCGGCCGGCGTGATCGCGGCCTCGCCCGTGTCGGCTCGCGGGCAGGACAAACTCGAAGTGGTCACCACGCTGTCGATCCTCGAATACCTGGCGCGAGAGGTCGGGGGAGAGCGCGTCGAGGTGCAGAGCCTCGGCGACCCGCGGCAGGATCCCCATTTCGTCCAGCCCCGGCCGACCCTCATGAAAAAGACGCGTGATGCCGACGTCTTCATCGAGGTGGGATTGCAGCTGGAGCTGTGGGCACAAAAGGTGATCGACGGCGCGGGAAATCCCTCCATCCAGGCGGGGCAGCCGGGTCGTATCGTCGCCTCCGCCGGTATCTCCACGATGGAGCTTCCAGAGGTCCTGTCGCGCGAATGGGGAGACGTTCATCCCTACGGCAACCCGCACGTGTGGCTCGACCCGGTCAACGTCAAGAGGATGGCCGAGAACATCGCGAACGGGCTGGCGGCCGTCGACGGTGCTCACGCGGAGCACTATGCGAGGAGGCTCGCCGCCTTCAACGCCCGGCTGGACAACGCGCTCTTCGGCGAGCGGCTGGTGGCAGACGTCGGTGCCCGCAAGCTCACGCGCCTCGCCGAGCGGGGAAGGCTCTTCGAGTACGTGGATAGCAAGGGCCTGTCCGCGCAGCTCGGCGGCTGGCTCAAAAAAGCCGAGGCGCTGCGGGGCAAACAGGTCGTGACCTACCACAAGACGTGGATCTACTTCGCGCGGCGCTTCGGTCTCGATATCGCGTTGGAGATCGAGGAAAAGCCGGGGATCACGCCGTCGGCGAAACACCGCGACCACGTCATCCGCACGGTCACGCAAAACGGGATCAAGGTCCTGCTGTTGTCGAGTTTCTATAACCGGTCGTCGTCGGACTACATCGCCGGACGGACCGGAGCGAGCGTCGTCGCCGTTCCCATCGATCTCGGCGCGGCCGAGGGAGTGAACACGTATTTCGAGCTGATGGATTACCTGATCTCGCAGATCGGCGGGCCGCTCGAGGGGGGGGCGTGATGGAACAGCTGGCCGGTTCGATGATCTACCCGTTTCTCGTCTGCCTGGTGCTTGCCGGTATTCACGTCTATCTCGGCATCCACGTGATCACCCGCAAGGTGATCTTCGTCGATCTCGCCCTCGCTCAGATCGCCGCCCTCGGCGCCGTCTACGGCGTGCTGCTCGGGTACGAGCTGCACGAGGACCCCTGGGCGATCCGGGGGTTTTCCCTGGCGTTCGCGGGCGCGGGTGCGGCCGTCTTCTCGTTCACCCGTACGCGGCACGAACGCGTTCCCCAGGAGGCGATCATCGGTATCGCCTACGCCGTATCGCTGGCCGCGACCATTCTCGCCAGCGCGCATCTACCGCACGGGGCCGACGAGGTCCGGGAGATGCTGTCGGGGAGCATTCTGTGGGTGCGGGGCAGTACGATTGTCTATACGGCGCTGTTGTACGCCGCGGTGGGCGTATTTCATTACGTCTACAGGCGGCGTTTTCTCTTGATTTCGGAAAGCGCCGAGAAGGCCGAAGCGCAAGGGATCAACGTCCGGCTTTGGGATTTTCTTTTCTACATGTCGTTCGGCGTTGTCGTGACCAACGCCGTCGCCATCGCGGGTGTGCTGCTCGTGTTCAGCTACCTGATCATTCCCGCCGTTGTGGCCGTGCTTTTTGCGCGGCGTCTTGGCCCGCGCCTCATTATCGGCTGGAGCGTGGGCACGGTGGTGAGCTTCTTCGGGGTCGTGGTTTCGTACGCAAAAGACCTGCCGTCCGGGCCCACGATCGTGGTCGGTTTTGCCGCGGTGCTGATTGTAGCCGCCGCCTTCCGTTTTGTTATCGCGTTCCCGTCGCGGGGGCGGCAGCTGGGGAAGGTCGCGGCCGTCGCAGCGATCCTGGTCGTTTTCGCCTTTGCGAGCCGCCTGCTAGAGAAAAGCGAGGGAAACGATCCGCTGGAGATGATCCATAGCCCCGTAAAAAACCAGCGCCTCGCCGTGCTGAAGATGCTGGAGACCGACCCCGAGCTTTGGGGCCGGGCGATACCGGTGGTGCCGCACCTCTTCGACGATCCGGAGCCGGAAGTCCGCGCCGGCGCGTGCGACCTCGTGGCGGCGCGCGGACAGCGGGATCAATTGCCCGCGGTGCACTCGCTTCTCGTAGATGTGGATGACCTCGTGCGCGAGTCGGCGCTCGAGTGTGTAAAAGCGCTTGGCGATCGCTCGAGCACGGGTCCGCTGCTCAAGGCGGTCGCCGTGGAAACGGACGAGTACCTGAAGGTGGAAATGGCCGAAGAGCTTCTCGAACTGGGTGAAGCAAAGGGGATACCGGTGCTCATCGATCTGATGGACTCCAGCCCGACACCGCGGGTGCGCAAGGACGCGCACGAGCACCTCTCGGCCCATATCCCGATCTCGTTCCGCTTTAACGCCTCTGTGGCCGCCGGCGCGAACGACCAGGAGGTCAACGCGGTCCGGCTGTGGTGGGCAGGCAACGGCGGCCACGTGCGGTGGCACCCGGACACGAAAATCTTTGCATCAGGAGAGTGAGCCCGGGCGGCGGGCCTGGCGTTGCGTGAGCAGGCTCACGACAACCGTGCACGCCAGTGAAATGACAAACGTCGCCAGCTTGATGTCGAGCCCTTCGCTGAGGACCGAGGTGTCTTTCCACACAATATTGCTGACGGTACCCGACAACATGCCCGCCAGGGCACCCCACGCAGTCGTGCGCCGCCAGCGAAGCGACAACAACAGCGGAGGGCCGAACGAAGACCCCAGACCCGACCACGCGTAGGCCACCATGTCGAAGATCAAATCCTTGTTGCCGAACGCCAGCAGCAGGGCCACCGCCGACGCCGCCGCAGTCGCGATGCGGCTCAGCAGGACCAGTCGGCGTGCGTGCGCGTCGGGCTTGAAAAGCCTCACGTAGATATCCTCGACCAGCGATGAGGTGACGACGATCAATTGCGAGTCCGCGGTCGACATCATCGCCGCCACCGCGCCCGCGATCATCAATCCCGCGAGCCAGCCGGGCACCAGCTCACGCGCCAGAAGCGGCATAACGGTCTCCGGGTCGGCGATGCCGGTGCCGAGGATCGCCGCGGCGACGATCCCGATCAGCGGCGCGCCCCAGTAGGCGACGAGCGTCCACGCCATCGCGATGAGCGTGCCTCGCTTCGCGTCCACGGCGTTTCTGACCGCCATGTAGCGGCTGAGCAGGTGGGGCTGACCCAGGTAGCCGAACCCCCACGAGAGGCTCCCGAGCATCACGCCGAAGATAAAGGCGGAGCCCGTCTGGCCGGCGTTCATACTCAGAAAATTCTCGCCCATCGGGGCGAGTCTCTCCAGCATCGCGTGCGGGCCGCCGAGCTTGATGATGCCGATCAGCGGCAGGACGACCGCAACACCCGCCATCATGATTCCCTGCACGACGTCGGTCCACACGACTGCGAGGAAGCCGCCCAGCATCGTATAGAGCATCACGACGGCCGCGCCGATTACCATTCCCCACGTGGCGTCGATGCCGAAGGTTGCGTTGAGGATCTTGCCGCCTCCGACGAACTGCGCGGCGACATAGCCGGTGTAAAAGAGAATGATGATGAGCATGGAAACGATTCGAAGCGACCGGCGCAGCGCGAACGGTGCGTCGGAGAAACGCATTTCGAAATAATCGGGCAGCGTCAGGGCGCCGAGCTTTTCGGTTTGTTTCCGGAGATGAAATGCAATGAACGACCACGACGCGAGGATCCCGAGCGCGATGCCGATCACCGACCAGAACTCTGTAAACCCGGCTGCGTATGCGGCGCCGGGCAGCCCGAGCAGGAACCACGCACTCTCACCGCTCGCGCGCTCGGATATCGCGGCCGACAGGGGACCGAGCCTTCTCCCCGCGAGGAGAAAGTCGTCGAGTCGTTTCATGAGTGTGGAAGCGGCGAGGCCGCAGACGAGGAGGACGATGAGGTATACGCCGAAGCCGATGAAGAGCGACCAGTCGCTGCCAGCCGAGGGATCCACTACTCGTCACCGCCGTCCTTCCACGTGGCGATGCGCCACAGGGTCAGAAGCAGGATGACAATCCAGCTACCACCTACGATGAGCAGTGTGTGTAGCGGCATTCGAGACCCCGGTGTTGTGGCACAGTGACACGGCCCGGCCGGGACCCGGTGCGGGTCCTGTCAGCGAACAGCCCACCCGTGCTCGAATTCTGCGCGCGGGCGGGCGCCCGTTCGCTGCCACCCGCATCGGGCGGCACCGCGCCTCGCGTGCCCTACAAGAGCTTCGCGATGACCGGCGCGAAGACGAGCGAAACCACGGCCATCAGCTTGATGAGGATGTTCATCGACGGGCCGGACGTGTCCTTGAACGGGTCTCCGACGGTGTCGCCCACGACGGCCGCCTTGTGCGCGTCCGATCCCTTGCCCCCGTGTGCTCCCTCCTCGATATATTTCTTGGCGTTGTCCCACGCGCCGCCGCTGTTGGCCATGAACACGCCGATGAGGACGCCGGTGGCCGTCGCGCCGGCGAGAAAACCGCCGAGGGCCTCCGGGCCCATCAGGAAGCCGACGATCAGCGGCGAGGCGACGGCTACCAGCCCGGGAGCGATCATTTCGCGCAGCGCGCCCCGGGTCACGATATCGATACAGGTCTCGACGTCCGGCTCGGCGGTTCCTTCGAGCAGGCCCTTGATCTCGCGGAACTGGCGCCGGATCTCGGTCACCATCTTGTTCGCCGCGCGGCCCACCGCCTCCATGGTAAACGCCGCGATCAGAAACGGCATCATCGAACCAAGCAGCAGCCCGATCACCGTCTGGGGCCGGGTCAGGTTGATCGATTCGAGACCCACCGTGTTCTGGTAGGCGGAAAACAGTGCGAGCGCGGTAAGTGCGGCGCTGCCGATGGCAAACCCCTTGCCGATGGCGGCTGTGGTGTTGCCGATGGAATCGAGCTTATCGGTGATCTCGCGGATCTCCGGTCCCGCCTTGCTCATTTCGGCCACCCCACCCGCGTTGTCCGCGATGGGTCCGTACGAGTCTGTCGACATTACGATACCGATCGTCGCCAGCATTCCCACGCCGGCGATGCCGATACCGTAGAGACCGTTTAGCTCGTGGGCGACATAGATCGCCGCGGCGATAGTCAGGACGGGGGGAATGGCGCTCTTGAAGCCCACGGCCAGGCCGGTGATGATGTTGGTCGCGACACCGCCTTCGGCACTCGAGTCCGCGATATCTCGAATCGGCTTGCCCGCTGTGAAATGCTCCGTCTCGCGCGCGATCAACACACCGCATACCAAACCGGTGAGCACGGCCCAGAACGTGTTGACGTCTCCGACCAGCTTGTCGATTACAATGTAGGCGCCGGCGAGGAACAACACGCCCGCCGTGTACGTCGAATAATTGAGTGCCGACATAGGGTTCATTTTCTTGAAAATCCCCATCGACCAGATGCCCAATACGGATGCCACCAGGCCGACCGCGATCATCGCCAGCGGCACCGTCATGCGTGCCAGCGGCTCGGCGAAGGTTGCGGCGGCGATGGCGATGGTGGCGATGACGGAGCCCACGTACGACTCGAAGAGGTCGGCGCCCATGCCGGCGGTATCACCGACGTTGTCTCCCACGTTGTCGGCGATCACACCGGGGTTCCGCGGGTCGTCCTCGGGGATGCCCGCTTCGACCTTCCCCACGAGGTCGGCGCCCACATCGGCGCTCTTCGTGTAGATACCACCGCCTACGCGCGCGAAGAGCGCGATGCTCGAAGCGCCCATGGCAAAGCCGTTGATAACGAGCGGTGCGTTTTGCGGATCGTGCCTGAGGAATATGAAGAAGAAACCGATGCCAATAACACCCAGCGAGGCGACGGTAAGGCCCATCACCGACCCGCCCTGAAACGCGATCGACAACGCGGCCGCCGTGCCTCCCTCCTTGGCGCCCTGGCAGGCGCGTGTGGCACTGCGGGTCGCCGCCTGCATGCCGAACCAGCCGGCGAACATCGAAGAGAGCGCGCCCGCGAGATAGGCGACACCCGTCCACGTGCCGAGCAGGATGGCGAGTGCTATGAATACGATGATCATGAAGATCGAGATAATCGTGTATTCCCGTTTGAGAAACACCATGGCGCCGGTGTAGACCCGCTGCCCGATTTGCTGCATGGTCTCGTTACCCGGTGGATGTTTCAATACCGCGAAAAAGGTGAACGTGGCTATAACCATACCCACGACGCCGATCCAGGGGATTCCCAGGATAAGGGCGGAATCCATAAATACGTCCTCCTTGGAAGTCTCAGAGCGCTACGTGGAACCACCGCACCACGATTGCAGGGTCGATTCCAACGTCAACATGTATGCTTTTAAATAAGGGAAAAGGATACGATCTGGCGGGCCGCCAAATTACACCCCCAGTAAAACGCGTGCAGTGTAAAGAATCGTCCCCCTGGGGTCAAGCGAAATCAGGGCCGTCGCCGGGCGTGGAGGTCTCGTAGAATTCGTAGCGGGCCGGCGTCATCCCGAGGCGCCGGTATACGTTTTTGGCGCGCTCGTTCCCGCGGTCGACGTAGAGACGGATGCCGCACACGCCCTGCCCCGCGGCCATCTCCTCCACCACCCGGTGCAGCCGCTGGTAGACGCCCCGGCCGCGAAACTGCGGGCGGACGTAGACGCTCTGGATCCACCAGTAATAGGCGTTGTGCCAGTCGCTCCACTCGTCGGTGACGAGGAGCCCGCCGGCCGTGGTCCCGCCCGTCTCGGCCACGAGGTAGAACCCCTTGGCGGCATCGTCCAACACCGACCGCACCCCCCGGCTCAACACCTCCACGGACAGCTCCCGGGCTTCGGTCTCTTTCGCCATCGCGGCGTTGAAAGCGACGATCGACTCGAGGTCGTTGATGGTGGCTCTTCGAATGGAAATCTCCATACCGGGATTACTCGAGAATCACCATCTTTCGTGTCTGCATGAACGTGCCCGAGTGCAGCCGGTAGAAATAGATCCCCGATGCCACGCGGCGCCCGTGCTCGTCGGTGCCGTTCCAGGAGACGAAGCCGTCTTCGCCCCGGCCGCCGGCCCGGTGGAGCGTTCGCACGAGCCTGCCGGATACGTCGAAGACACGGATACTCGCGCCCGATCCTTCCGGGATCGAAAACCCGATCCGGGTCGTTTCGGAAAACGGGTTGGGAAAATTCTGAGCGAGCGCGTAACCGGGCACGCGGTGGTCGAGGCCGATCCCGGTGGGAGTGGTTACCGCGGTCGTCAGGGGGCTCTTGGCCTGATCGTTACGCGCCGCGGCCAGCGCGACCGTCTGCCCGGGGCCCTCGGCGTAGGCCACCCGGTAAAAATCCATGAAGTTGACCGCGCCCAGCGCCGGGTCGGTGCTCGGTATGGGTTGCGCGACCTGGACGCCACTCGATCCGTACGCGGTCCCATCGCCCGTGCACTGGACGACCGGCGGCGTTACGGCATCCAGGTAGTAGCTGGTGTACGCAAAAGCGGGAATGTTGGTGTCGATCCATTCGGCGTAGACCAGCGTGCCCTGCGCGCCCGAAACCATCTCCCACACGATCGGCCCCAGCACGGGCGCGTCCGGCGATCCATCGATCGCCGTGCCGGACGTGTTGAGGTCGTTGTAGTACGTGAGACCGGTAGCGGCGGGGCTGTAGTCGTAGAAATCCATGACGCCGCTGATCGCGTGCACCCTGAGGTTCGTCGTGACGTCGTGGCGCCGCTCGTAAAAGAGGTGCGTGCGCTGGGTGAACGGCCCGCTGTTGGCTCCCATGTACGAGCGTATGGCCCGCACGGGGCCGTCCTTGTTGACGAAGAAGGCGCCTTCCCCGGCGCTGAACGAGTTCTCCGAGCGGGCGCAGTTGCCGGGGGCGAAGAGGTTCTTGTGCCGGTCGAGGATGTCCACGCCGGTGGCCCCGCCGGCGAAGAGGTTGATCTCGTCACGAATCCAGCGGTCGCTGAAGTGCGTCCGGTAGAAGGCCGTCGTCACCGCCGAGTTTTCCGGGTTGGGGCCGACTGTGGTGTTGTATGTCGTCAGGTACGGGCCCGAGAGCAGGTTGAAATTGTACGCCACGTAATCCGCCCCCGCATCGGGCGCAAGACTGCCATCCGAGCGGAAGAGATAGACGTAGGCGCTTTGCAGCGTGAGAGGATCTGTGACCTCGACGCGGACGCGTGTGCCGGCGATCACGCCTGCCGGATCGCCGGCCGCCGCCAGGCCCCCGGCGTCCCGGGCCATGAAGACCAGCTCGTCGTCGGCGTCGAACGTGGGGTCCGGGTCGGGGCCCATGAACGTGCCCGGATCGGTATAGGCCAGCGTGGTCAGGCCGACCGCGGCCGAGTCGTACACGACCCCGTAATCGTTGACGGCGCGCTCGTCGATCTGGACCGGTATCTGGGTCCACCCCGCGTCGTACCGGAACGCGACGACAGCGGGCGGCGAAAGGCCGCTGAGCGACGGCAGGTTCGAGCCCGACATCACGACGGGATCGCTGTCGCGGCCCAGCGCATTGGCTGCCGCTGCGTCGGATGGGCAAAGAAAGCAAATAGTAAGAAGTGCGAGGACGACAGGGCAACCTGTGCGGTGCATGGCGGGCCTCCTTCGGATGCGTGTGGCGTCAGTATAGCACACCGGCGAGGCGCCGTTCAACGGGCGACACCCGCCGGGGCGCCGGCTCCGCTGCGCCGCACGGAGAAGCGCGGCTTTTGCGCTTGCCGGGGCTTCCGGCCCCGGTTTACCCTAGGGGACCCATGGGCTCCTGGGTGGTGTGTTACCGGAGACGATACCAAGAAAAGAACGGCGCGATGCCCATTCCGACGCCCTTTCACGAACGAACGTTTGAAAACTGCGTAAGCCTTCTTTACAAAGACTGGGCCGGCTATTACGCGGTCCGCTCGTACGACACCTACCCCGAGCGCGAGTACTTCGCATTCCGCCACACCGCCGGGCTCGTCGACGTAACACCGCTTTTCAAGTACGAAGTATACGGCAAAGACGCCGCCGCCCTGTTGTCACGCATCATGGTGCGCAACATCGCCAGGCTGAAACCGGGGCGCGTCGCATACACGTGCTGGTGCGACGACGACGGCAAGGTGATCGACGACGGAACCGTCTCCCGTCTCGATGAGGACTACTACCGGGTCACGTCCACCGAGCCCAACCTGGCGTGGCTGCATCGTTTCGCGCGCGGCTGCCGCGTGACCATTGAGGACAGCAGCCGCCAGCTGGGCGCCCTCGCACTGCAGGGCCCCAGGTCCAGAGATATTCTCCAGGAGGCGACCGAAGACGATATCACCGGTCTCAAGTACTTTGCCGTCAGGCAAACCCAGATCGACGGCTGCCGGGTGTATGTATCAAGGACCGGCTATACGGGTGATCTCGGCTACGAAGTGTGGGTGGAAAGCGGCAACGCAACGCGCATATGGGACGCGTTGAACGACATCGGGCAAAAGTACGGAATGCTGCCCGCCGGTCTCGACGCAATGGACATCACGCGGGTCGAAGCGGGTTTTGTCTTGAACGGCATCGATTATTTCAACGCCAACCACTGTCTCGTCAAGTCGAGGAAGTCGACGCCGTTCGAGCTTGGTTTCGGCTGGATGGTCAAGATAAAGAGGGGACCGTTCAACGGCCGGGACGCCCTCGCGCTGGAAAAGCTGCGCGGGCCGGCACGTATGCTCGTCGGTCTCGAGATCGGTTGGGACGAGCACGAGGCGTTGTTCGCCGCCAAAGGGCTGCCGCCCGAGATTCCGAGCCAGGCGTGGCGCACGTCCGCACCGGTGTACGACGACACGGGTACACAGGTGGGGTATGCCACCAGCGGTACATGGTCACCGATCTTGAAGAAGAACCTCGCGCTGGCCACTGTCTACCGCGGTTTCGAGACGGTTGGCACCCGATTGCAGTTCGAGGTGACGGTGGAGTACGAGCGCAAGACGGTGCCCGCGACGGTTGCCGAGAAACCGTTTTTCGACCCGGAGCGCAAGAAGCGCTAGCGCCGCCGCGTTGGTTTCTTTGCGCTGCTGGGGCCCCGGCCTCAGCGCAGCCCGATCATGGCGCCCACGAGGAGCTTGAAGTCGGGGATGTCGCCGACGCCGAAACGCGCCTCGATATTGTAGTAGTTGAGGGGGCTGAAGGGCATCTTGATACCCGCGACCAGGCTGAGCCCGATCTCGGTATCCGAGCTGCCCCGGTCGGGAGAAAGGATGCTGATCGTGGGGCCCACACCGCCGTACACGCCGGTCGACGAGCCGGGGAAGCTCAGCAATCCCGCCTGGATGTCGAGATTGAAGGCCGTGACCGTGACGTCGTTTCCAAAACCGAAGTCGACGCTGGGCGCGAAGCGGCCCAAGGAAAAACTGCCCAGCTGCGACTGGATGCCGATCGTGAACTGGTCCGGGGTCACGCTGAATCCGGTGCGGGCCCCGATCGCGGGGCGCAGCCCCTGGGCGCCGGCCGTCGTGGCGGCGGCGATTGTCAGGAACATGGTGGTCAGGTATGCGGCGCGCTTGCGCATGTCGTTCTCCTCGATGAGAGAGTGTATTTCGCCCGTTTTGTGGTCGCGCGTAAGGGTAGGTGCGCCTCTTTGAGAGCGTCAAGCGTTTTTGCGGCGGTGGCGAGTTTGACCCGGCGACGATAGGTGAGATGGCCAAGAAATATGACGCTATAATTGTCGGTGGCGGTCACAACGGTCTCGTGTGCGCGGCCTACCTCGCCCGCGCCGGCCGCAAGGTGCTCGTCCTCGAGCGCCGCCACGTTCTGGGGGGGGCGGCGGCCACGGAAGAGCTGTACCCGGGTTTCAAGTTCTCGGTGTTCTCCTACGTGGTAAGCCTTTTCCGCCCGCACATCATCCGCGAGCTGGGTCTGGCCGGTCACGGGCTGGAGATCATTCCGTTGGAGGCGTCATTCCTGCCCCTGCCCGACGGCGATTCGATGTGCCGCTGGGCGGACCCGCACGAGACCCGCCGCGAGATCGCCCGTTTCAGCGCGAGGGACGCGGAGAACTACGCCGAGTTCGGGATGGCGATGAAGAAGATGTCGTTCTTCGTCAAGCAGCTCATCGACAACCCCGCACCGGACCCGTTTTCGAGGAGCCCACGGGAAATCCTGCGGCTGCTGCGGCTCGGCAATCACGTGCGCTCGTTCGGCTCCGACCTCATGTACCTGCATGCGAAGCTGCTCACCATGAGCGCGGCGGATTTTCTCGACATGTGGTTCGAATCGGAGACGCTCAAGTCTCCGATGTCGGTCAGCGGTATCATCGGTACTTTCCTGGGCGTGCGCTCACCGGGCACGGCGTACGTGCTGCTCCACCATTACATGGGCGAGATCGACGGCGCCTTCCGAGCGTGGGGATTTGCGCGCGGTGGCACCGGCCAGTTGAGTCGCGCGGTGGCGTCGGCGGCAAAGCAGTTCGGGGCGGAGATACGCACGCGGGCGCCGGTCCAGCAGTTTCTCATAAGGCGCGGGCACTGCCAGGGCGTCGTGCTCTCGAGCGGCGAGGAGATAAATGCGAAGCAGGTGTTTTCGAGCCTCGACCCGCGGCGGACGTTCATGCGCATGGTCGGTGAGAAGCATCTCGACGCGGAATTCGTACGCTCCATCAAGCGCTACAAGTTGCGCGGCAGCTCGGGCAAGGTCAACCTGGCCGTCGACCGTTTCCCCGATTTCTCGTGCCGGCCGGGCGCCGGGCCCCACGTGCGTGGCGACGTCGCCATCGCGCCGAGCTTCGAATACCTGGAAAAGGCCTACGACCAGGCCAAGTACGGGGACTACTCGGAGCGCCCGTACCTCAACGTCGTCATACCGTCACTCGTCGACTCGACGGTCGCGCCGCCGGGCAAGCACGTCGTATCGATTTTCGTACAGTACGCGCCGTACCATATAAAGGAGGGCGCGTCCACCTGGCCCGAACGCAGGGAAGCCTTCGGTGACGCCGTCGTAGATACGCTGGCCGAGTACTGTCCGACGCTAAAGGAGTCGATTCTCTACCGCCAGGTGCTGACACCGTGGGACATGGAAGAACAGGTGGGCCTGACCGAGGGGAATATCTTTCACGGCGAGCTCGGCCTCGAGCAGCTCATGTTCATGCGCCCCGCGGCGGGTTGGGCGCGCTACAAGACACCGATCCGAGACCTGTGGATGTGCGGTTCCGGCACCCACCCCGGCGGCGGGGTCATGGGGGCGCCGGGCGAGCTGGCGGCCAAGACGTTTCTCGGGCAGCTGGGGAGCTGACGCATGGGCGTGGAGGAGCGAAACAAGTTCGACGTGATCGTGATCGGGGCCGGGCACAACGGCCTTACCGCCGCCGCGCTGCTGGCGAAAGCGGGGCGAAGGGTCGTCGTCCTCGAGAAACGCAACGTCACCGGCGGGCTGGGCGCCTGCGAGGAGTTTCACGCGGGCTACCGCACCGCGGGCGTCCTGCACGATACGGCGGGTGTGCGCCACCGGTTGATCAAGGACCTGAACCTGAAGCGGTACGGGTTCGAGCTCGAAAAAGATCCGCCCGCCGTCTTTGTCCCCCAAAGACAGGGCAAAGGGCTCCTGCTACACCACGATCCCGAAAAGGCGGCGGCCGAGATCTCCGCCTTCTCCAGGAAAGACGCGGAGCGCTACCGCGAATACCGCCGTTTCATCAACCGGGTGCGCGGCGCGATCAACGATCTTGTCGACAACATCCCGCCGGACATAACCCGCGTGGACAAACGGTCGGATTTGTGGGCGCTCTTCAAGAAGGGCCGCGCGCTTCGCAAACTGAACCGGCGGGACGCGGTCGAGCTGATGCGTATCGGGCCGATGTCCGTCGCCGACTGGCTCGACGATTGGTTCGAAACCGACCTGCTAAAGGCGCTGCTGGCCGGCCCCGCCGTGCACGGCGCGTTCATGGGGCCGCGCTCGCCGGGAAGCGCGATCAATCTCCTTTTGTGGGAATGCCGCAAAGGGCCGTCGATCAAGGGCGGCGCCGGGTTCCTGGTAACGGCGCTCGAAGGGGCGGCGCGCGCGGCCGGTGTGGAGATCCGGACCCGGGCCGAGGTGGAGCGGATCGTCGTCTCCGGCGGTCGTGTCGAGGGCGCCCTCGTCGGCAAACAGGAACACATCTCCGCACCGCTGGTCGCGGCTTCCTGCGACCCCAAGCAGACGTTCCTCGAGCTGCTCGACGGCGGATTGACAAGCGAGCGGCTGGAACACCGGATGATCCACTTTCGCTCGCAAGGGACGACGGCCAAGGTGGATCTCGCCCTCAACGCGCGGATCGAGATGGCGGGCCGTCCCGGCGAGCGGGTCGAGTTCGTGCGCACGGGCGAGGACCTCGACCAGCTGGAGAAGGCTTTCGACGCCGTCAAGTACGGCCGCTGCTCCGACACACCGGTGCTCGACATCTATATGCCGACCTTTTCCAACCCGGGGTTCGCGCCCCGGGGGCACAGCGTCCTCTCCGTCCTCGTGCATTTCGCGCCGTACGAGCTGAAGAACAAATGGAGTGACCACGAGCGCAAGGCGCTGGGCGAGCGTGTCCTCGACACGCTGTGCGCGTACGCGCCGGCGCTGCGCGAGGTAGTGGTCTCGTGCCGGGTACAGTCTCCGGTCGACCTCGAGGCGCGCTACCGCGTAACAGGCGGTCACATCTACCACGGCGAGCACGCCCTCGACCAGTTGCTCGTGCGGCCGGTACCGGAATGCGTGGGCTACGCGACCCCGGTCGACGGTCTCTACCTCTGCGGGAGCGGGAGCCATCCCGGCGGGGGCATCACCTGCGCACCCGGAGCACTCGCCGCCGGGGCGATCCTGGATAACTCCTGAGGGTGGCCGCGTCGCACATACCGCCTGTGACACGTCTTCCGGCGTCCTTGATCAGCGGAATGAACTTGTGGTTGGCGCCGGGGAATGGGTAGTCGTCGATCTCGTCGACGAGGATCCACCGGTAGTCGTCGGGGCCGTTGAGCTCGACCTCGCCTGCACGGTAGCAACACGTGTAGACGTCCACACCGATTTTGAAATGCGAGTAGGCATGGTCGACGTAGGCGAGGCGATCGCCTACGTCCACGGTGAGGTTTACTTCCTCTTTGATCTCGCGCTTGCATGCGTCCTCCGGCCGCTCGCCCTCCCGCACCTTGCCACCCGGAAACTCCCACAGGCCCCCGAGGAGCCCGGCCTCCCGCCGCCGCGTGATCAAAATACGATCGTCCCTGTAAACGACGCCCACGGCGATGTGGTACTTCGGCACTCGTTTCCTCGGCACACGCACCGGAAACTCGTCTTGCCGCCCGGCCCTCGCGGCGGCGCAGTACCGGTGAACCGGGCAGCACTCGCAAAGCGGCTTCGCCGGCCGGCAGACGACGGCGCCGAGTTCCATCATGGCCTGGTTGTAATCGCCGGGCCGCCCGGGGTCGAAGAGCCGGTCGGCGCGCTCGCGGAACCCCTTCTGTGAGGCGGACGCATTGGCTGGCGAGTCGAGCAATAACACCCTCGCCAGCACCCGTTTGACATTGCCGTCGAGGACGGCTCGCGGCTCTCCGAAGGCGATACTGGCTACGGCGGCGGCGATATAGTCACCGACACCGGGCAGTTCCCGAAGGGCTTGGTAGCTGCCGGGGATGCGGCCGTCGAGATCGCCTGCCACGCGTCTGGCCGCGGCGTGGAGGTTCCGGGCCCGCGCGTAGTAGCCCATTTTCTCCCAGCTCTTTAAGACGTCCTGCAGGTCGGCGCGGGCCAGTGTAAGGATATCGGGGTATTTCTCGACAAACCGTTGAAAATAGGGAAGAACGGTTTGCACCCGCGTCTGCTGCAGCATGACCTCTGAGACCCACACCCGGTACGGGTCGCGGGTGTGCCTCCACGGGAGGTCCCGTTTCTCCCGGTCGTACCACTGCAGCAGCAGCTGTTGGAAATCTGAAATGCTCTTGCGTTCCATGCCGCCGATTATAAGGAACCTCATGAGTTTTAGAAATGGTTTCGTCGTTGGTCCGGCCGTCCTCGTTGTCGCCGGCCTGGTGGCCGCGCTCTCGCTCGCTGCCGGCTGCAAGTCGGTGACCGAGCAGGAGCCCAGGGCGGAAGTGGTGCGGGAGGGCGGTGCGATCTTTATCGTCGACCAGACGGGCAAGCGATGGGACGTAACCCACGCGGTCAATCGCTACGGTTTCGTGCCCGAGGAATTCCAGTTCGGACTCGGTCCCAACGCGATAAAGCCGATCAACAATCCCCAGATGATCGCAGCGGGGCAGCCCGGCTATCCGCCGGCCGACCGCGATTTTCTCGTCATCGGCGCCGCCATCGCCGGTGAGAGCCGCGCGTACCGTGTCAGCGACCTCACGCCGCACGAAATCGTGAACGAGAGCTTTGCGGGCACCCCGGCGCTGGTCGGCTGGTGACCGCTCGTCCGATTGGCTGCCGTGTACAGCCGGAAAATCGACGATCAGGTTCTGACACTGGCATCCAGCGGCTGGACCTACCGCAACACGTTCGTCCTCTTCGACCACCAGACCGAGAGCCTGTGGTACCACCTCGCCGGCACCGACGGTCAGACCTGCATCGCCGGCGCCTTCGCCGACCGCAAGCTCGCCGAGTTCACCTCGCAGTTCGTCCGTTGGAATACGTGGAAGTCCGGCCATCCCGCGACCGCTTTCATGAAGTATCCGTGACGGAAAAGCCCCGGCGGGCGCCGAGTGCAGGTGCCGGCGCGCGCCGCTTCGGCGCACCCCGGTCGCAATGGGGTCGGCTAGACGATTTCCAGCATGCGGTCGACCGCGCGCCGGGCACGGCGGCGGATGTCTTCGGGGACCTCGATGACGTGCTGGGTTTTCTTGAGGGCGTCCAGTGTCTGTTCGAGCGTTATCTGGCCCATGTGGGGACAACGCACACTGCAAAGCCGCAGCATCTCCTTCTCCGGGTTTTCGGCGACGATGTTGTCACCCATGCTGCATTCAGTGAGCAGCAGGTAGCGCGGCGCCTTGCTCCCCTGTACGTAATCGATGATTGCCCTCGTGCTGCCGGAAAAGTCCGAGGCCTCGACCACTTCGGGGCTGCACTCCGGATGGGCGAGGACGAGGACGTCTGGAAACTGCTTTCGCACGTTCACGATATCTTCCACCGTAAACTTCTCGTGCACTTCGCACTTGCCGTGCCATCCGACCATGGTGTAGGTGACCTTGCCACCGTCGCGCCCGGGGCCGCTGTTGTCGTCGCTCGCCGCGCGCGGGTCCTTGACGGGAAAGATGATCTCGCGCCCCGTGTCCCGGGCGACGTTCTTCGCCAGGTACTCGTCGGGCAGGAATATCACCTGCTCGCTGTCGAGCGAGCGGATGACCCTGGCCGCGTTGCTCGACGTGCAGCAGATATCCGTTTCCGCTTTGACGTCGGCGTAGCAGTTGACGTAGGTGACGACCGGAACGCCGGGGTACTGTTCCTTCAGCTGGCGCACGTCCTCGGCGGTGATGCTGGCGGCGAGAGAGCACCCCGCGTCCAGCGACGGGATGAGGACCGTTTTGTCGGGGCTCAAGATTTTTGCCGTCTCCGCCATAAACCGCACCCCGCAAAAGACGATGATATCCTTGTCGGTCTCCGCCGCTCGCCGGCTGAGCTCCAGCGAATCCCCCTTGAAGTCGGGCACCGTGTGATAGAGCGCAGCCTCCATATAGTTGTGCCCGAGGATGACGGCGTTTCGCTCTATCTTGATGCGGTTGATTTCGTGGACCAGCTCCGCCTTGTAGTGCAGCTCGAACTCCGGCACGACGCCCTTGAGCTTCTGGTACATCATTTCGTAGGTGGATTCGAACGTGGTGTGGGCCATGGGGTTCCTCGTGTCAGGGATAGTTCGATTGTGGCGGATCAGGCCGCATTCGCAAGTGCTAACTGGGTGCGCCGGGCCGGGGCGGGCCGGAGGCCCGTCTCTCGTGAAACCTACGCAAGGGGAAGGGAAAAGTCAACGCGTTCGTCACGTATCGGCGCGCGCGCCGCCCCCGCGCTCGGCCATGTGCTCCTGCACGGCCCGCTCGACGATGCGATCGATCCGGCCCTTGGCGCGGATCATGACCAGTTCGTCGTCGCTCAGGACCACGACGTAAATCTCACGTACGACGCCCTTGTGTTCTCGGTAGAGAATCCACACGCGCTCACCATCGTCGTTGATCCTGGCCGCCAGCTCCCAGTCCCGCTCGAGCAACTCTTGCAGCTGGGCCGGGGCCTGGACCCGCACGCTGCTCGGGATGTCCTCCACCTTGTAGACGGCGAGTTTCACCTTGCGGATCTCTTTGAGGTAGGCCCTCGCCTCGCGCGCATCGGGCACGAAGCGGACGGCGCTCCTGGCGAGCCCCAGCGAGAGCGGCCCGAGTGTGATGGCGAATTCCTTCTTGAACCGCGATCCGGGCAGCTGTCCTTGTATTTCCCGCCGCACGCGGTCGAGCTCCGGCGCCCACAGGCATCCGGAGCTCATGGCGATCAGGACAAGGCCGCCGACGATCGATGTGATTCGGTACCTGTTCATCACCCGTCTCCCGCCGCTAGTCTTCATCCCGGTCCCGGTCGCGATCGCGGCGGCGCCTGTCGCGATCGTGCTCCCAGTCGATATCGTCCAGGGCGTCGATATTGAACGAATGGCCGAGACGTCCGATCTCGGCCGGGTCGATGGTGCCGACGACGTTTACGAACACCGCTTCGTCATCGCTCTCGACCACCATGACCACGAGGCCGTCGATCTCGTTGCCCTTGCCGGGCAGCATGTAGACGTGGACGTGCTCATCTTCCTCCCGCACGCGGATGGCCATTTCCCACCCCTTGTCCTCGAGCTTTTTCGAGAGCTTCGTGGCCTTGTCCATCAGGTCTTTGCCGGCGTCCCTCCGCAGGTCGAAGACGTTGACCCGGATCAGTTTGAGGCCCGCGAGCAGCGAGGCCGCCCGGGGGTCATCGTGCTTGACCGCCTCCATGGCCATGTTGAGCAGCGGGCCTTTCAGGAACACCTCGACCGTCGACTCCAGGTCGCCAAACATGTTCATGCCCTCGAAATCGACATAGCCGGGCAGCCTTTTGTAATCGTCTTTCTTGGGACCCGCCGCCGCGCCGGGCGCTACGAACGCCAGGACGGCAAGCGACAGGGCAGTACGGGTGATCAACCCCTTTAGCGTCTTCATGCGGAACCTCCTCCTCGTGGGTTCTTCGGTGACTGCTCGTTGGTGGGCGGTTGTTGAACGGCCCGTGACGCGGGCTCGAATGCCGAGCGGACGGCGCGCTGCACGGGTACTACCATGCCCGCCTCGAATGCCTCGCCGGCGGCGATCATGCCCGCGCGCCGGCCGACGTCGCCGATGTAGGCGAGCGTCCACTTGAGCTCTGCCTCTGCACTGGCGACCTCTTCCGGTGAAAGGGCCGGTTGCCGCACGCGGTTCGCGACGTAGAACGCCGACGCGGCGACAAGCACGACGAACGCACTCGCCAGGGCGGGCCGCAGCGCCCCTCCGAACCAGCGCCGGAGCAGGCCGCGAACCGCCCGGTGCGGTGTCTCTTCGAGACCGGCCATGGAGGTCTCGACGACCTCGTCCGGACAGTACAGATCAGGCAGTTCGTGGAGCTCGTGCAAGACCCTCCTCGCTCGCGCCAACTCGCGGCGGCACTCGGCGCAGACGTCCACGTGACTCTGCAACGTGGCAAGCTCGTCTCCGCCGAGCTCACCGTCGAGGAAGGTGTCGATCCTCTCCCGTGTCCACAGACAATTCGAATGCTCTTTAAAACGATTCATGATCGAGTGTCCCGCCTAGTTTGTCCCGGAGCATGCGCCGGCCCCGGTGAAGGTAAGATTTCACAGTGTTCAACGGCAGCTCCAGGCTCTCGCTGATCTGCTCGTACTTCATATCCTGTATCTCGCGCAGGATAACGATCGATCGATACGGCTCGTGCAGGGAAGAGAGCGCACTTCGTATCGTCGCCCGCAGCTCGGACGTCTCTACCGCCCGGTCCGGGGCCGGTTCGGCCGATACGCCCGAGAGCGAGTCCTCTCCGTCTCCCGTGGCGACGACCCGCGTCCGGTACGCCCGTCGCCTGCGCACCGCGTCGATACACGCGTTGCGGGTGACACGTCTGATCCACGCGCCGAGGGTCGCAGTGTTGAGTTCTTCCCGGTTCTTCCATAATCGTACCAGTACCTCTTGCGTGACGTCTTCGGCTTCCTCGCGGTTGCCCAGGCTGTAGTAGGCGAACGTGTACACACGATGCCTGTGCTGATCCACCAGAATCCGGAACTCTTGTGTCATAGCTAACCCTAATGACGCGCGGCGCGCGCAAAAGGTTACACCACATCGGCCGCCCCGGCACAAGATACCGCCACCCCGGGAAGGGCCCCGGGGGCCAAGACCGCGCCGAGCGCCTCGGAGGCTCGCTCGCGCGGGCGCCGCGCGGCGCCGGAGATCGACGGCAGGCCGCCGAAGCGCCCCGGAGGGCGAAGGCCGCCCCCACCCGCGACGGACGAAGGGCTCGGAGACACGCCCAAGGGGAACGGCATGGTGCTTGACAAGAAACAGGGTTTGGATAATAATTAACCGAGGTTAGTTTGAATGAGTAAGGCCGGTAAATTATGCCCGCCGGGGAGGCGCCGATGATCCGTTCTGCGGTCGAAGACTACGTGAAGACGATTTACAAGTTATCACTTAAGAATCAAAAG
Source organism: Candidatus Krumholzibacteriia bacterium (assembly GCA_046754105.1). Lineage (GTDB taxonomy): Bacteria > Krumholzibacteriota > Krumholzibacteriia > WVZY01 > WVZY01 > JAZGDW01. Next base: position 10,206 of record JBHHVD010000024.1, on the reverse strand, counting down.
GTTACACCGTCGCAGGTGGCGGAGCAACTGGGTGTGTCCACCGCCGCCGTCACCAAGATGGTGCGGCGGCTCCAGGAGCTGAAGCTGGCACGGTACGTGCGGAGCCAGGGGCTGAGCCTGAGCCCGTCGGGCCGGAAAATCGCCCTCGAGGTAGTGCGCCATCACAGGCTGCTAGAGCTCTACCTGACCGAGGCGCTCGGCTACAGCTGGGACCAGGTGCACGACGAGGCGGAAAAGCTCGAGCACGTCATCTCGGAGCAATTCGAAGAGAGGATCGAAAAGCTGCTCGGGTACCCGACGCACGACCCGCACGGGGCGCCGATTCCGACGCGCGACGGCCTCGTGGAGAGGGCCGACGACCGCACGCTCGCCAATCTCGAGCCCGGTGACCACGCGTTGATCCAGCGCGTGAGCGACCGCAACGCAAGCATGCTCTCCTATTTGGGAAAGCTCGGTATGTACCCCGGCACGGCGGTGGAGATGCTCGAGAAGGAGCCGTACGGGGGGTCGTTTCGCGTTCGCATATCGGGCGAGGACCGGTCGATCGGCGTCGAACTGGCGGAAAGCGTTTTCGTAACCTCGCCGGGGGAATCCAAATGAGGGTGGCGGCGCTCGTCGCTGCGATCTTGCTCGTCGCCGGTTGCGGCGGCTCGGGGGAACAGTCCAAATCGACATCGGGCAAGATGCGCGTAACGGCCACCACCGGGATGGTGGCAGAGCTAGCACGGCGCGTCGGCGGCGACCGCGTCGAGGTCGAGAATCTCATGGGCCCCGGTGTCGACCCGCACCTGTACAAGGCGTCCGAGGGCGACATCGGGCGCCTGGCCGGCGCCGACCTCATCTTCTACAACGGGCTCAACCTCGAGGGTAAGATGGGGGAGATTTTTGTCAAGATGGCCCGGCGCGGCAAACCGACGTACGCGGTAACGGAGAGCGTGGACCCCGAGCGGCTACGCGAGCCGCCCGAATTTCTGGGTCACTACGACCCCCACGCGTGGTTCGATATCAGCCTGTGGTCGCAGACCATCGCCACCGTGGTCGAGGCGATGAGCGAGGCCGACCCGTCGGCGAGCGAGTATTTCGAGGCGAACGGCGCGGCGTACGCCGAGGAGTTGAAGGCCCTGCACGAGTATTGCAAGGAACGGATCGCGACCATACCCAAGGAAAGGCGCGTGCTGGTGACCGCGCACGATGCGTTCGGCTACTTCGGGCGCGCCTACGACATCGACGTCGTCGGGCTCCAGGGCATCAGCACGGCGAGCGAGTACGGTCTGAAGGACGTAAAACGCATCATCGACATCATTACCGAGCGCAGGCTCAAGGCGGTGTTCATCGAGTCCAGCGTGCCGCGGCGCTCGATCGAGGCGGTGGTGGCCGGATGCCGGTCGCGCGGGCACGAGGTCGTGATCGGCGGCCAGCTCTTTTCAGACGCGATGGGTGAGGCGGGCACGCCGGAAGGGACCTACCCGGGCATGGTGCGGCACAACGTGGAGACCATCGTCGGGGCGCTGAAGTGACGGTGGGGACGCGCCGGCGGCCGCCCACACGGCTTCCGTCCCGCGCTGCCGTGGGCGACGCGCGGGGACACGCCCACACGGCTTCCGTCCCGCGCTCCACTTCGCTCGGCTAGCCCGCTTCGCGGGCGGATCCTCGCTCGTTCCCGCGACGTCCCGTCACCCGAGTGGGCGGCCGCCGGCGCGTCACGGGGCTGTCGCTGACAGGACCCGCGATGGCAGTGATCGACCAGGAGAAGAAAGGTAGAAGACCCATGGACGAACAGGTAATCACCGAGAAACGAACGGAAGAGGACGCCGGTGGCGGTCGCAAGGCGCCGCTCGAGGTGCACGACCTCACCGTTGCCTACCACCGGCGGCCCGTGTTGTGGGACCTCGACTTCGTCGTGCCCGAAGGCAAGCTGGTCGGCATCGTCGGGCCCAACGGCTCCGGCAAGACCACGCTCATCAAGGCTTCGCTCGGCCTGGTGCCGCTGGCCAGTGGTTGGGTGCGCAGTTACGGCCAACCCACGGCGGAGCAGCGCCGGCGCATCGGCTACGTTCCGCAGCGCGAGTCGGTCGATTGGGATTTTCCCACCGACGCCATCGACGTGGTCATGATGGGACGATACGGGAGACTGGGCTGGTTCAAGCACCCCGGCCGCAGGGAGAAGGAGGTTGCCATGGAGTGCCTGCAAAAGGTGGGAATGGCGGACTACGCTCACCGCCAGATCAGCCAGCTCTCCGGCGGGCAGCAGCAGCGGGTCTTCCTGGCGCGCGCGCTGGCGCAGGACGCGGGCCTTTACCTGATGGACGAGCCGCTGAACGGCGTGGACGCCGCCACCGAAAAGGCGATCATCGAGCTCTTGCACGACGTCAAGGCCCAGGGCCGGACCGTGATCTCCGTGCACCACGACCTGCAGACGGTGCCCGAATACTTCGACTGGGTGCTGCTGCTCAACATGCGGCAGATCGCCTTCGGCCCGACCCGCGAGGTGTTTACCAATGACAACCTGCGCAAGACCTACGGCGGGCGCTTGAACATCATCAGCGATGTCGCCGCGGCGGTCGCAGAACGGCTTCCCGGAGAATCAAAGGGCAAATGGACTGGCTAGGCGACGCCAATACGCGCTGGGTCCTCGCCGGCTGCATGTTGCTGGGTGCGAGTAGCGGCATATTGGGCAGCTTTGCTCTCCTTCGCCGCCGCAGCCTCATGGGCGATGCGCTGGCACACGCGGCACTGCCCGGTGTGTGTCTGGCGTTTCTCGCTACGGGCGCGCGCTCGATCGAGTATTTCATGGTCGGGGCGCTCATTGCCGGCGTGGTGGCTGCGTTTTCGATCCAGTCCATCACGCGCTTTTCGCGCATCAAGGAAGACGCCGCACTCGGCCTCGTGCTGAGTGTCTTTTTCGCCGTCGGCATCGTCCTTCTCACCCTCATCCAGCACTCGGGACGCGGCAACCAGGCCGGTCTCGACAAGTTTCTCTTCGGCCAGGCGGCGTCACTGGTGGGAAGCGACGTGCGGGTGATGGCGATATGCGCCGCGGTCGTGGTCGTCGCGTCGCTCGCGCTCTTCAAGGAATTCAAGCTCTTGTGTTTCGATGCGAGCTTCGCGCACGGGCAGGGCTTCGCCCCCGGCCTGCTCGACGGGCTCCTGAACGTGCTGATCGTGGTCGCCGTCGTGATCGGCATGCAGGCGGTCGGCGTCGTACTGATGGCCGCGATGCTCATAACGCCGCCGGCGGCGGCGCGCTTGTGGACCGACCGTCTCGGTGTGCTGGTGGCGATCGCGGGCGGCGTGGGCGCGCTCTCGGGCCTCCTGGGAACGGTGGTCAGCGCACAGGCCGTGCGCATGCCGACGGGCCCGCTCATCGTGTTGTCCGCGACGGGCGTATTCATATTTTCGTTTTTCTTCGCGCCGCGGAAGGGGCTCCTGGCGCGGCTGAGGCGGCTGCTGCTGTTGCGCGCGACCGTCGCCCGCGAAAACGTCCTGCGCTCGATGTACGAAGTAGCCGAGTCAGCCGGATCGTGGGACATCGTAGTCAGCGCGGAGCGGATCGCGGAGCAGCGCGGCCGCGGCGTGCACGGCGTCACAAAACAGGTGAGGCCCCTGGTTCGCGAGGGCCTCTTGCGGCGAAGCGGGGAGGACGTCTCCTTTACCGAGGCCGGGCTGCAGGCGGCCTACCACGTGGTGCGCAACCACCGCTTGTGGGAAATGTTCCTCATGCACGAGAGCCAGCTCGCCGCCGACCACGTGGATCGCGACGCGGATTTTATCGAGCACTTCTTGTCGGTGGAAATCGTTGGAGAGCTGGAGCGTCTGCTCGAGATCCACGGCAGGGAGCCGAAGCTGCCGCCGAGCGTGCACCCGATCGGAGCAACGGTATGATCTCGCTCTCTTCATCCGGATGGATTATCCTCACCGGCTCGCTGGTGGGGGGGTCGTGTGCCCTCCTCGGCTGTTTCCTGGTGCTGCGGCGGTTGTCGATGCTGGGCGATGCTATCTCACACGCCGTCCTGCCCGGTATCGTCATCGCGTTCGTATTGAGCCAGAGCCGGGCGTCGCTGCCCATGTTCCTGGGCGCCGTCGTGATCGGGTTTTTGACCACGTTTCTCGTGCAGTATCTTTCGCAGCGCGGCATCGAGGGAAACGCGGCCATCGGAGTGACCTTCACATCGCTCTTCGCACTGGGCGTGGTGCTCATTTCGTACTACGGCCAGCACGTCGACCTCGACCTCGACTGCGTCCTCTACGGCGAAATCGCATACTCGCCTTTCGACACCCTGGTGCTGGGCGGCAACTTTCTCGGGCCGCGGCCGGTGTGGATCAACGGCATCCTCTTCGCCGTCAATTTGATCCTCGTGGGGCTTTTTTACAAACAATTCAAGATCTGCGCGTTCGACCCCGGCATGGCGGCGGCCGTCGGTATCAACGTTTCGCTCATGCACTACCTGTTGATGGGCATGGTGTCGGTGACGACGGTGGGCGCGTTCGAGAGCGTGGGGGCGATCCTGGTGGTGGCCATGTTCATCGTGCCCGCGGCGACCGCGTATCTGCTGACCGACCGTCTCAGCCGCATGCTCTTGATCGCGGTCGGCGCCGGCATCCTCTCCTCGGTCCTCGGTTACCAGTTTGCGAAATGGCTGGACTGCTCGATCGCGGGAGCGATGGCGACGGTGGGCGGTACGTTTTTTCTGCTGGCGTTCTTGTTCTCGCCCGCGCACGGATTGCTGACCCGCGCCGTTACCCGCTGGGGAATGCGCCGGCGCCTGGTGGAGGAAGACCTGCTCCTGTGGGCGTGGCGGCGCTTCGAGAGCCACGCCGAGCCGGCCTTTACTGTCGGGGAGCTGCGGAGCGGCCAGCGCTGGTCGCTGGCCAAGGCCGAGCGGGTCGTCCGCCGCCTGGCGCGCTCGAAGCTCCTCGCCTTCAGGGCACAGGGGTATGCGCTGACCGAGCGCGGGCGGCGCTTTACCGAGGACCTGATCCGCCGTCATCGTTTGTACGAGAGCTACCTGCACGACCTCGGCTACCCGAGCGACCACGTGCACGCGCCGGCCGATCGTGTCGAGCACCATCTCTCGCCCGAGACGGTGGAGGCGCTGGTCGAGGCGACCGCCGACCCGGCGGTCGACCCGCAGGGCAAACCCATTCCGCGCGTGCAGGACGACGGCGCAAAGGAGGAGAAATGACGCCGCTGCGGATCCTGGTCACCACGAGTGTGCTGCTCGGCGTGGCGGGCCCGCAGGCGAACGGGGTAGCGCAAGCGCGGGCGAACGACACGCAGACCGAAGAGCCACTCGTCACCGACCGTCCCGACATCACCGAATCGAGCACGGTCGTGGGCGCGGGGAGATTCCAGGTGGAGACATCCGTGCAGGTGCAACGATTCGAAGCGGGGCCCTTCGAGGCGACGACGTGGTCGACACCTACCTTGCTCCGGGTCGGGGTCACCGGCAGGCTCGAGTTGCGCCTCGAAACCGATGCGTTTTCTTCCGTGAACGCGGAGGTCATGGGCGGCGACCGTTCATCGGGGTACGCCCCGATTGCCCTCGGGGCCAAGTATCACCTGTCCGCGGCGGGCGACGGCGCGCGGCCGTCGCTGGGCGTGCTGGCACACGTGGAGGTGCCCTCCGGTTCCGGTGCGTTCAAGATGGAGGATACGGCCGGTACCGTGGTCCTGGCGGCGGACTGGGAGCTGACAGGCACGGTATCGTTGGGACTGAACGGTGGCGTGGATATATTCGAGGAGCCGGGCGGCGACACGAGAACAGGGGGCCTTTTTTCGGCGGCCGTGGGGTATGGTCTTGCCGGGAAGACGGGAAGTTTCTTGGAAATAGCGGTTGCGGACATCGGCCTTGGTGATCGGAGCGTGATCCTTGATGGCGGCATCACCCATCGCTTCAGGCCGGGCGCGCAGATCGACGTCGCCGTCGGAGGAGGGCTCACCCGGCAGACGGAGCCCGACGTGTTCGTAACCTTGGGTTTTAGTCTGCGTGCTTCGTATTTGGGAAGGGGATAAACCGTGCTCGAGTACCGCCCGCAGTTGTACCCGAAATGGATGGTCGGTTTGGGCGTCATGGCGGCCGGAATCTTGGCTGCATTCGTCCCCGCATTCGTCTTGTCGCAGGCTCGGCTGGTTGCCCGCGGTGCCGGGCCGCGTTCGATGTGGGTAGTGCGAACCGCCGCGGTCCTCGTCACCACCCTCGGCTCCATGTGCGCACTCCCGGCCGCCGCAGCGGGAGACGCGCCCCCGGCTGCTTCGGCTGAAGAGGACGGCGTCGTATTGAACGCGGCATTCCTCTGTGTGGATACGGTCTACAACTCGGAGCTGATGGCTCCGTACGACATCCTGCAGCACACCTACTACCGCGACCCCGAGAACTACGTGCGCTGCTTCATTGTGACCCCGGACGGCAAGCCGTTCGTATCGTTCGAAGGCATCCGCATCACACCGGACTACTCGTTCGATAACTGTCCGGACGTGGACATCCTGGTCGTACCGAGCACCGGGACGAGCATGACGGACGACCTCGAGAACGAGGCTTTGATGTTGTGGCTGGTCCGAACTGTACGAACGGCGGCGCATGTGGTCTCCGTGTGCGACGGCGCCTTCCCGCTGGCCGCTACCAGTGTGCTGGACGGCCGCGTGGCGACGACCTTTCCCTCCGACCGCGACAAGCTCGAGGAGATGTTCCCCAAGGTCGACGTGCGCCGCGACGTCAACTTTGTCGTCGACGGCAAGTTCATCACCTCGGTCGGCGGGGCGCTGAGCTACGAACCGGCACTCTACCTGGTGGAGAAGTTGTACTCGAAGGAAAACGCCCGCCGGGTGGCGAAGGGGCTCGTGCTGGACTGGGACCTGGCCGAGATCCCGCACTTCGTCGTCGAACGGGATGAATGACCCGCGCGCTATCTGTAGACCAAGACCGGACGGCTCCGGTCGCTTCGAACCAATCACACGGCTCGGGCCCGCCGAGGCGACAGGCCTACCTCGCGTACACCACCCCGAGCGACACGGCCGTACCTGTCACCGTGTTCTTTCCCGCGAGTGTGTGAAAGAGCTCCGCGCTCAGGGCGACGTTCTCTCCGACGGAGTAGGTGATCCCCGGCGTGAGCTTAAAAACGTTCTGGTCGCCCGCCACCACTTCGATACGCGAGCCGCCGCCGCCGGGCAGGGGATTGATCGTGCCGGCTCCGGAGAGATCCGGCGGGTCTTCGGTGTTTTGCAGCCCGTCGAACCGCACCTTGAAGAATACGGGGCCCGCCGTGTAGCCCACCTCTACATTATAAAAGATCTCGTCGTTCAGGCCGCCGATGGCACCCACCGTAGCCAGGTCGCGCGCTCCGGACCCGCCACGCAGGCGGTAACCCGCCCCTGCACTAATGTAGGCGGTGAGCGGCCACAAGCTCTGCCCGTAGAGCAGCGCGAATTCGGCGTCCACCTCGCCGGTGCCGAGCGGCGGTCCCTCGTTGTCCGGGTTCTGCTCGTAGCCCAGCGGTAGCTTGACGCCACCCTGCACGGACAAGACGAACGGCCTTCTAAGGAGCGGCGTACGAGCGCCGAGGAACAGGTCGCCGAGACCGCCGTTGGTTAGCTCGTTTCGCGTGGGCGATAGCCCGCCCAGCGACCGGGTCTCTTTGGAGGTGACGATCTTGAACGGCACGCTGGCGACGATGGTCAGATAGTCCAGCCAGCCGTACTCGAGATAGGCGGAAAAGGAGATGTCGCGAAACGACGTATCCATCTTGGAGCCGTCCTCGTTGAGGACCGGCTTGCGGTCGCCGTTGAAGTTGAACTCCTCGTCGGTGGAGAGATAGCTGCCCGAGACCTTGAAGTAGTAGCCGCCCGGGTTCTGCGGCCAGGCCTGCGCCAGCACGGTGCCCGCCGGGACGAGCACGAGCGCGGCAATACCCACCAGGATCTTCACAACCTGCACGCAGGCCTCCCTTTTTCTCATGTGGAAATCTGTTGTCGGCGAATATCCGGTGGGCGGGTCGGAAATCGGGGAGGGAGCGCCGGGCCAGGGTACCCGGACGCCGAAATCACCATCCCTTATGGATTTAATGGGTTCAATATACGTCGGCCGCCCCGTTTTGTGAAGGAAAAAGGCCGCCCACCGGCCGGGCGGCGCCCGCGCCACGCGAACCCGCAACTGGTGCGGCAATTGCTTGCGTGATGGACGGTTAGGGACTGTTTGACTACGAGGGTGCGTACACATTATAATAGAAATGGACGCAACCACTTAAAACGGGAGAAACCGGGACATGATTACTATAACAGACAGTGCGGTGGAGGCCATCAAGGCGGCGATCGCAGAGGAGAAGGCCGCGCCCGATAAGGCCTATCTCCGGGTCGGCGTCAAGGGTGGAGGGTGCTCGGGATTCTCATACGATCTCTCCATCGATACGGAGAAGCGCGAGGGCGATCTCGAAGTCGAAAAGGACGGGGTGCGCCTCGTGGTGGACGCGAAGAGCCAGCTCTACCTGGCGGGCACCACGCTCGATTACACGACCGGGCTCAACGGCAAGGGCTTCGTCTTCTCCAACCCGAACGCCACGAGCACCTGCGGGTGCGGCGAATCTTTCAACATCTGACAATCCCGGCGAAGCGAACCGTTGGCGGTGCGCGGTTGGGCGCACCTGGCGGGGCCACGCGGTCTGGAAGGGACGAGCGAGTGAGCAAGAAGCTTTCACCCAATATGGAAATGTACCTCAAGACGATCCTGCGTCTGGGCAGGGACAACAACCCGGTACGGGTGAAAGCGATCGCCGACCGGATGGGGATCACGATGCCGAGCGTCTCGGAAGCCCTGCGCACACTCAAGACCAAGGGCCTCGTGCTGCACCCCTCCTACGGCGAGGTGAAGCTGTCGGCCAAGGGGCGGCGGCTCGCCGAAGGCGTCAACGAGCGCTTCGAGGTCCTGCAGCGTTTCCTGGTCGAGATCCTCAAGGTCGACGAATCGACAGCGGAGCTGGAGGCCTGCGAGATCGAGCACGTGGTCGGAAAGGACACCTACGAGCGCCTGACCGTGTTCCTCGATTATCTCGCCAACTGCCCCAAAGACATCAGCCACGTCATCGATCATTTCCACGAGTTTCTCGGTTGGCGGCTGGCCGGCGAGGCCTGCCCCGAGTGCGAGCTCAAGACCAACGTCTCGGGCGCCACAGACGACTAGCCTTTTCCGCAAGTGCCATTGCGAGTGCCGCGCGGGACGGCGAATTGCTTTTGCAGCACGTACATGGCGCGTTCCATTTTCTCCTTTGACCGGCGGCCGCAAACTGCTTATACTATGGCAGAATTCTGCTCTTAGCTGTTGTTCGCTACGCCATCTAGGCCTGTACTCGTCGTAACTACCGAACAAAGACCAGCGGTTGTGAACAGGCGCGCTCTATCGCCCACGGAGCGCCGCCTCACACATACCTGACAAAAGGAGTCCGTCATGCCCTTCGAGCTTCCGAAGTTGCCATACGATACGAAAGCGTTGGAGCCCCACATCGACACGAAAACGATGGAGATTCACCACGGCAAGCACCACGCCGCCTACACCAATAACTTGAACGCCGCCCTCGACAAGCACTCCGAACTCAAAGACAAGAGTATCGAGGAGCTGTTGGCGAACCTCGACGCGGTCCCCGAAGACATCCGCGGCGCCGTTCGCAACAACGGCGGGGGCTTTTACAACCACAGCCTCTTCTGGACCGTCATGGGCCCCAACGCCGGCGGGCAGCCGCAGGACGCGCTGGCCACGGCGATCGACGCGGCATTCGGCGGTTTCGCGAAATTCCAGGAGACACTGGCCACGGCGGCCGCGACGCGCTTCGGCAGCGGCTGGGCGTGGCTCTCCGTCAAGTCCGACGGCGGGCTCACCGTGACCTCGACGCCCAATCAGGACAGCCCGATCTCCGAGGGACTGACCCCGATCCTCGGTATCGACGTCTGGGAGCACGCCTACTACCTGAACTACCAGAACCGCCGCCCGGACTACGTCAAGGCGTGGTGGAACGTCGTCAACTGGCAGGAAGTGGCCCGGCGTTTCGAGGCGGCAAAGTAGCGCGCGAGGGCCCGGACGTTTGTCGAGGAGTATCGGAATGAGCGAGCTGGCCAGCAAGCAATGCGTTCCGTGCCGGGGCGGCGTGCCGCCGCTCGCCGGGGATGCGATCAAGACGCTGCTCGACCGTCTCGGGGGCGGCTGGAAAACGGTCGACGACCAC
>JBHHVD010000023.1:0-39019 GCA_046754105.1 Candidatus Krumholzibacteriia bacterium | reverse complement strand
AATACGGCTCTATGATTTTCGACGCTCTGTTACATATTGAAAATGTGATTCAGGGTAACATGACGCGCCTGGTAGATCTCGGCAACCGCTACGGTATTCCGGTGCTGGCTGTAACGGCCGTCGGCAAGGACATGGCCCGCGACGCCAAGTACATGCGTTTGGCGACCCGGATCTGCGCCGAACTGGGCGCTACGTACGTGAAGACGTATTACGTCGCCGAGGGATTCGACACGGTGACGGCGTCTTGCCCGGTGCCCATCGTGATCGCCGGCGGCAAGAAGCTTCCCGAACTGGACGCCCTGAAGATGGCCCACAGCGCGGTGCAGCAAGGCGCGGCGGGCGTCGACATGGGCCGCAACATCTTTCAGTCCGCTTCACCCTCCGCCATGATCCAGGCTGTGCGCAAAGTCGTCCACGACAACGCATTACCGGAAGACGCCTACGACGTGTACCGGTCCCCAGGCGGATAGCGTTGGGGAGAGCAGGCGTTACGCGCATAACGCGGATTTCTTCACGGATGCACAAAGGGGCGTTGAATTCTGGCCCGGGGACTGGTATAATCCCCGGCGCCATCAGAATAGGTGCTTAGCACCTCCGATCGGGGCCACGCCCGAGACGAGAGCGACCAGCACGCGACCCGTACAATCGTGAGGGGGAGCTATGAGAATACTGGTTCTGGTTGTCGTCTGCCTTGGTCTATGTTCTCCGGCACTCGCCGGCCCGCCTTTGAATGGATCGTATACCTCGACAGATTTAGGTGGTGCCATCCTGACCGGCCGTTACGCCGAGTCGTGGGCTACGGCCGGCGGCATGCTCCAGGTAGACAACACACTCAACAAACAATCCTGGGACGGCGCGACGCTCGGGACGCAGTGGCAGATGACGTGCCCTTCCGTTTCCGCGACGCCCGTGCTGCTGTTTTCCACGGTAGACGTAAACGGCAACGGCCAGGAAACCTACCGCATAACTTGGACCGGCGGGTCGCTGGAGCTATCCGGCACCGGCCCCTGGGGGAATCTGGAGCCGTCCTATACGGCCCTGTTTACATCCTTCGTCACCATCACGACGGTGAGCTTTCAGAGTCATCAGGTTGTGTCCGTGATCTCGAACACCCAGATTTCGGCGACGTTCGTCGGGTTCGATGACGCGTGCGTCACGTTTGCGATCACGAACCTGGCCCAGTTCGGCTCTACAGATACGGGCCCCGTGCCCCCCGGGTACCCGGGATTTCTGGACCCGAACAGCTGCCTGGCGACGCGGACATTCGGGAGCTGGGGAAGCGTTACCAGCATTACGATGACGATAGCCGGCTGTACGATTCCGGTGGAAGAGTTGACATGGGGTTCCATCAAGGCGCTATACGAGTAAGCCCTCTACCTCGAAGGCATCGTTGCTCCACTAAGGAGGGGCATATGAAAAACCTGATATTGGCAAGCTGCTTGATCGCTTCGGTAGGGCTCGCCGTACCGGCCTACGCGGCCGCGCCGCTCGACGGCGTGTATAATTCCACCGACCTCGGCGGAACGATACCGGTGGGACGGTACACCGAGTCGTGGACGATGCCGAACGGCTACCTGATGACCGGCAACACGGTCAAGGCCGAGTCTTACAACGGCGTGCTGGGCACCGTGTGGCGTTACGAGTGCCCTTCGATCGCGTTCGCACCCATGCTGATCGTGGATACGGTTAACCCGGTCACGGGCAACGGCAACCAGACGTGGATGAAAACGTACACCGGTGGTACGTTCTGGCTCTCGGGCACGGGCCCGTGGGCGAACGCTGAGCCTGAGTACACGGGTGTCGTCGATACGTACGTGGAGTTCGAGACCATCATCTTCTCGAGCTTCAACCGCGTCGGGGCCGTGTCAAACGTGCAGGCCACGGGGCATTTCAACGGGTTCCCCGGCTCGTGCGTGAGTTTCGCCGTGGGCAACGGCGCGTGGATGAGCGATACCGGCATCATGGCGAAACCGCCGGGATTTCCGCCGTTCCTGCAGAAGGATACGTGCACGCCGACGGCGGTGATGGGCAGCTGGTGGACGGTGAGCGCTCTTACGCTGACCATCTCCGGCTGTGCGGTGCCGGTGGAGGAATCCACCTGGGGCGCGATAAAGTCGCTATACGAGTAAATCGACAGGACAAGCAATTGCTTCCGCAGGAGAAGGCCCGCTCCCCGGGGAGCGGGCCTTCGTCGTCCCGGATGGGCGATCGCGCGTGCCGCGCGGCTCGCGTCCCTCCTGTTATCTCTTCCGCTCCTGATAGTCCGTCGGGTACTTGCCCGTAAAGCACGCGTGGCAGAAATTCGCCGGGCGATCGAACTCACCCGCCACCAAGTCCAGCCCCTGCAGCGAGAGGTAGGCGAGGCTCGCCGCGCCGACCATTTCGGCGATCTTCTCGATGGAATGGCTCGCCGCGGCCAGTTCGGCCATGACCGGCGTATCGATACCGTAGTAACAACATCCCCTGATCGGCGGCGACGCCAGCCGGATATGGACCTCGACCTCGCCCGGATCGACGCCCGCTTTTTCCGCCGCTTCGCGGATCATCGTGATAAGAATCCGCATCGTGGTCGATCGAACGAGCGAGTCGTCGACGATAACGAACCGGCGGTACTGTTCGAGGAGCGAGAGCATGACGGTGAACTTCAGACGCACGAGGTCTTCGCGGTTCGCCTGGCCGGCGATCTGGAACGTGCGCGGTATGTACGGATTGCGTACGAACAGCTCGCGCAGCGGCAGCCCCGAGCGGGCGGCGTAGCCTACGGCGGCGAACCTGCCCGAGTCGGGGACCGGCACCACCACGGCGCCGGGCACCGGTTCTTCCTCGGCGAGGCGTTTGCCCAGCTCGTAGCGAAAACTGCCAACGTCCTTGTTTTTTTCAAAAACCATACTGTCCGGACGGGCAAAATAGATCGGCTCGAAGATGCATTTCTGGCGGTTCTCCCGGGGTTCGACCACCTGGTGATTTTTCTTCCCACCGCGAAGATCGAACGCAATGACTTCTCCGGGGCGAACCTCACGCTCGATCTGGGCTTCGCGCTCGTTGAAAGCACAGCTCTCGGAGGCGAAGACAAAGGCGTCTCGCCAGCGGCCGAAGTACAAGGGGCGGAACCCGTGTGGATCGCGGTAGAGATATAACTTCTCGAGCGTCATCAGGCAACCGGAGTAGGCCCCCGGCGTCGTCTCCATGAGATGCTTGATGCCCGCCACGAGATCGCCGTTGTGCCTCTCGTAGGCGGCCTGGAGGATCTTCTTGAGGATGATCTCGCCGTCGTTGCCGCTGAGCAGCACCGTGCCCGACGCTTGCAGGCTGTCGATCTCCTTCTGGAGAAGGGGCAGATCGCCGTTGGTAGCATTCGAATAGAACCCGTCGAGGAGCGTCATCCAGTGCGGTTGTGCGGAAATGGCGTCGGTGCCGCCCGCCGTCGCGTAGCGTGTCTGTGCGATGGCGATCCGCGGAGCGGCCGCTTTGAATTCGTCCCGGCGCTCTTTGGTGAATACCTGGGACACCAGTCCCTTGTCCTTGAAGTGGTTGAACTTCTTGCCGTTCGTATAGGTGCAGCCGAAGTTCTCCTGGCCGCGGTGCTGGAGGTTGAAACCCTGCAGGCCGAAAAACTTGACCAGGCTCGGGTCCCATTGTGGAGCGCAGTATCCGAGTATCCCACACATTCCAGGTTTCGATTTGTTGATGGTCAAGTTGCCGCCTTCACAGGGGCGGGCGCCCAGTGTAGCACGGCCTTGCGCCCCGGTAAAGACGAGCTTTCTCACCCCGGACAGGGGCGCAGATTACTTGTGGTGACGGTGCCGGACGATGACGCCCTCGAGGAGGTAAATGACGTCTTCGGCGATGTTGGTCGCCAGGTCGGCGATGCGTTCGAGGTTGCGTGAGACGCTGAGGAGTTGAACGTATCCAAGAAAGCGACCGGGCCGTGCCTGCACCTGCTCCGCGACCGTTGTGAACATCTCGCGGTGTATCCCGTCGACGTCGTCGTCCAGCGCCAGCACGTTCCGGGCGAGATCGGCGTCCGCGTCGACCAGGGCGTCGAGGCTCCGGCGCAGCATGAGCCGGGTCTTATCTCCCATGGTCTCCAACTGCGGCGTCCATTCGACGTCCGGGTGCTGGCCGAGATGTGAGGCCCGCTCGGCGATATTGACGGCAAGGTCGCCGATGCGTTCGAGATCGTTGTTGATCTTGAGTACGACGACGATGTAGCGCAGGTCTATCGCAACCGGCTGGTGAAGCGCCAGTATCTTGAGGCAATCCTCCTCGATCTCAACTTCCGTTTCGTCTATGCGTGCGTCCTCTTCGATCACCTCGCGCGCCAGCGCGGGATTCCTCTCGCTGGTCGAGGTTACCGCCTTGTGGACGCTCTCCTCGACGACGGCACTCAACGAGAGGAGTTGCTTTTTCAATCGATCGACTTCTTTTGTTAACCGCATGTGAACTCCCAGGACAGGTTGCGGCGGTTCTATCCGAACCGCCCAGTGATATAATCCTCCGTCTGCTTTCTGGATGGATTCGTGAAAAGCCTCTTCGTGCGACCGAACTCGACAATGTGCCCCTCGTAAAAAAACGCCGCGAAATCGGATACGCGCGCAGCCTGCTGCATATTGTGGGTCACCAGTACGATCGTAAATCGCTCCTTGAGTGTTTCGATCAACTCTTCGATCTTCGCGGTCGCCACGGGATCGATGGCCGAACACGGCTCGTCCATCAGCAGGACCTGCGGCTCTACGGCGATGGCGCGCGCGATACACAGCCTCTGCTGCTGGCCTCCGGAAAGCGCCGTGCCGGGGTTTCGCAGCTTGTCCCCCACCTCGTCCCACAGCGCGGCGCGCCGGAGGGCGTCTTCGACCCGGTCGTGCAGTTCGCTCTTCGCCGGCCGGAAGTGCAGCCGCAGCCCGTAGGCGACGTTGTCGAAAACGCTCATCGGAAAGGGGCTGGGCTTCTGGAAGATCATGCCGATTTGTTTTCGTAGCTCAAGCACGTCGATGGCCGCGGCGAGCACATTCTCGCCGTCCAGTCGGACTTCCCCGGTTGCACGCTGGTCGCGGTACAGCTCGTAGATACGGTTGTACGTTCGAAGGTGGGTCGACTTGCCGCACCCGGAGGGCCCGATAATCGCCGTCACTTGGTTGGCCGCGATGTCGAGGTTGTTGTCAAAAAGCACCTGCGTCGCGCCGTAGTAGAAACAAAGGTTGCGGGTCGAGATCTTCGCCGGTTGCGCAGGCTCCCGGTCACGTGCATGCTCGGCGGGACCTCCAAGGATATCGGTTTTGAATCGGCTCATCGTGCCCTCCCGCGTTGCCCCCGGACCAGCAGCCGGGCCGTTACGGTCGTAAGCAGCACGCCGGCGGTGATCAGAAGCGATGCTCCCCATGCCATCGTCTGCCAGTTGTCATAAGGTGACATGGCGAAGTTGAAAATCGTTACCGTCAGGTTGCCCATCGGTTCGTTCAGCGATCCCCAGTTGGGATTGTTGAGGGCGGTAAAGAGGAGTGGCGCCGTCTCGCCACTGACCCGAGCGACCGCCAGGATGACACCGGTCAGGAGGCCCGCACGTGCCGCACGGAATACGACGTGTAAGATCATCTTCCAGTAAGGCGCGCCGAGCGCCAGCGCGGATTCACGAAGGGTGTCAGGCACAAGATGCAGCATATCCTCCGTGGTCCGCGCGACGATCGGCAACATGATTGCGGCCAGGGCGATGGCGCCGGCGTACCCCGAGAAATGACCTGCACGGAGAACGGTGATCGTATAGACAAACACACCGATTATTATGGACGGTGTCCCCATCAAGACGTTGGCGGCAAAGCGAGCCGCAGCGGCGAGCCGCGAACCCTTCCCGAATTCCGCGAGAAAGATACCCGATGCCGCGCCGAGCGGCACACCCGCGGCCGTCGCCAGAGCGGTCATGAGCAGCGTGCCGGCAATCGCATTGGCCACACCACCACCGCCGACTCCTGGAGGCGTGGGCAACTCGGTGAAGAAGGCGGCGTTGAACGCTCCAAAACCCCTTTGCAAGATGACGAAGAGTATCCACGCCAGGAACGTGATCGCCACCAGCGCGGACAGAACGGACACCGACTTGACGCAGCGGTCGTAGAAACGGCGCCCCTGCAGTGACCGGATACGCATCAGGTTCTCCCCGTCTTCAGGCGCATGCGCCCCAGCCACAGTTGCGCGATCATCTGGATCAGGAACGTCAATGCGAACAGGATCAAGCCGAGCTCCATCAGCGCGCTCAGGTACACAGGTTCCGCCGCTTCGGAGAACTCGTTCGCGAGCGTCGACGCGATGCTGTTGCCCGCGTCAAAAAGCGAAGCGGATATCGAGTGGTTGTTTCCGATCACGAACGTGACGGCCATCGTCTCGCCGATCGCCCGGCCCAGCCCGAGGAAGCACGCGCCGATCAAGCCCTGGACTCCGTAAGGTACGGATACCTTCCGCGTCACCTCGACCGTTGTCGCTCCCATGCCGTAGGCGGACTCCTTGATGACGGCGGGCACCATGGAAAAAACATCCCGCATCACGGCCGTGATGAACGGCAGCACCATCAGGGCGAGGATGATACCCGCGGTCAGGATGCCGATGCCCATGGGCGGTCCCTGAAAAAGCGGCAGCGGTCCGGCAACCTTCTGCACGGCGGGCTGGACGTGGTCGGCCATGAAGGGCGCGAAGACGAACAGTCCCCACATTCCATAGATAATGCTCGGGATCGCAGCGAGCAGCTCGACGGCGCCACCCACGAGGCGGCTCACCACGGGGTGGGTGAGTTCCACGAGAAAGAGCGCGAGCATCAGGCTCAACGGTACGGCGACGAGCATGGCAATCGCAGTCGACAGCACCGTGCCAAAGATACTGCTCAGCGCCCCGAACTCCTGGGTCACGGGATTCCAGGCCCTGGATACGATGAATTTCCAGCCGAACTGGTCGATCGAGAGACCGGAATGACGGACCAGCTCGACCAGGATTCCCAGGGCCGCAACCAGGAGCAGCACCGCGCAGGCTTTGACAAACGCCCTGAAAAGCCCGTCGGAAATGGCGTGCCGGGCTGCGGGCCTTGCCCGCACCCCGGCGATGGATGCGTTCGTCATGGGAGGTCCCGCGACACGTTGTCTACCTTCTTGTGGCGACGGACCACACCGGTGCGCCCCCGGACTTGATTTGGCTTCGCCAGGTGGCCTGGACCATTTCCACGACTTCACCGGGCATCGGAACGTAGTGCAAGTCCCTGGCGACGTCACCGCCGTGCCGGTAGCACCAGTCAAAATACTCGAGCATCGCCTTCGCCAGACCGGCGTCCGCCTGCTCCTTGTGGATGAGGATGAACGTAGCCCCGGTAATCGGCCAGCTGTGCTCGCCGGGCTGGTCGGTCAGGACCAGGTAAAAGCCCTTTGCATCCTGCCACTCTGCATTGGCGGCGGCGGCCTGAAAGGTCTCGATGGTCGGTGAGACGAACGCGCCGGTGCCGTTTTGGAGTAACGTGTGCGTCATCTTGTTCTGGAGTGCGTACGCGAATTCGACGTATCCAATCGACCCCTTGACACGCTGGACGTAGGCGGCCACGCCCTCGTTGCCCTTGCCGCCGATACCGGCCGGCCAGTCGACGGCCTTGCCAAAGCCCACCTGGTCATTCCACTCCCTGGACACTTTCTTCAGGTAATTGGTGAATATCCACGTCGTGCCGGAGCCATCGGCGCGATGCACTACAGTGATGGACTTGTCCGGTAATCCAACCCGTGGATTGATACTGCGGATTGCCTCGTCGTTCCACTTGGTGATATTGCCCAGATAAATACCGGCGAGGACACCGGGTGTCAGCCGCAAGTCGCCGGCGGCGACTCCCGGCACGTTGACCACCGGAACCACCCCTCCCATCACCATCGGAAACTGGATCAGGCCGTTCTCCTCCAGCTTCTCAGGGGCAAGCGGCGCGTCGGAGGCCCCGAAATGAACCGTTTTCGCCGTGATCTGCGCAATGCCGCCGCCCGACCCAATCGACTGGTAGTTGATCTGGTCTCCGGTCAGGTTTTTGTAGCGGTACGCCCACTGTGAATAGACGGGATAGGGAAAAGTAGCACCCGCACCGTTAATTTTGGTAGCGGCGGCGCCGGCGGGCAGGGCCAGTAATGACAGTCCGACCAACAGCTTTTTCATCATCGCTCGTCTCCTGTTGTAAAGGTGGATTCTCCTGATGGAATCTAGAGAACCCACGTTAGGATTGTATTAGTCCGCGGTTAGATGGATGTGAAATTCACATGCGAGCTAAAAATCGATTTGAAAGCGGGTTTGAACGATGTTCGCCGTTCCCACGTTGTCCACGTCCGAACGGACGTAGTTCATCATGACGCGGGTGTTGGGGTTGAGATACCAGTTCACGCCGACCGTTACGTCGGTCATTTCGCCGCCCAGAACGGGTGCCGAGTTGAGATCGAGAAACGCAACCCGCACGGCGAGCTCCACGGCGCCGTGCCCGCTGCCGTCTCCACGGAAATTCCTGTTCGGCTGCACGCGGTCGAATACAGCGGCCGAGGTCTTGTAGTTCCGGCTCTCGCCCGTGACGAAGAAGGAACCGTACGCATAGTAGGCGAAGAACTCCGGGTCGCCCGTCGCGTCGTCGTCCAGCGCCGAAAGCATGGCCTCACCCTGCAAAGAAAAGGGACCCGTGACCATCGCCGTCTCGATCCCGAAGAGGGAAACGGCATCCGCCGAAATGGGGGATATCTCCACCGAGGTGCCGCCGAGATGGGACTCGGGGTCCGAGTCGTACTCGACGGCGTCGGAGGGGTTGCGGCGCGAATACGCCACGCCGATGTGGGCGAGCCGCTGCTCGCCGTCATACCATGGAAGCACCGTCACGCGGGCCGTTCCTGCGTAGCTGCCGTCGCCGGCGCCGGCGCCACCGCCGTCCGTTTCCCGGAACAGCCCCGCCGCGGCCGTGGCCCGCTTGCCGGCGAACGTGCGCCGGGCCAGGATGCCGCTCTGCCGCTCGGGAACGAATGCCCCGGTGATGGATCGCTCCATGAAGGTGATGTACTTGCTGCTGGTCAGGGTTTCGAGGCCGAACGGCTCGTACTGCCGCCCCACGACGATCCTGCCGACCCCCGGGACCTTCTCGACGCCGACGTACATGTCCTTCAACGCCGTCTTACCGCCCGTCCAGTCGTACTGGGCCTTGAAGGTCACGTTGTCATACACGGTCCCGGAGACATAAAGACGGGTGCGCCGGAATTCGGTTCCATCCTGCCAGTTGCCGAACGCGGCCTCGTGGGTGTCCCCCTGGTCGAACCACGCCCAGTCGTTCATAATGCGGCCGCCTACTTTCAAGGAAAAGCTGCCGTCCTCGGACCGGAAACGCAGCCCTTTGTCCCAGGACGTTTCGAGCCCCGTTTTCGCGCCGGCGGGGCCGGCGTGCGACCCAAGTGCGAACGCGAAGAGCGTATAGAGAAGTACCTGCTTCAACGGATTCCTCCTTTTCTGCCAAAGAATCGACGTTTGGCGCCCCGTGGACGCGTCACGATGGAGTATCGCCGCGGCGTGTTTGTTCCGGTTGAGGGTCGGGTTAGATTCTCGTTAAAAAACGGGCAAACCATCTCACGATCGCGGGCGCGCCGGCAGCAGGATCGAAAAGGTGCTGCCCCGTCCCGGGGTGCTGTCGACGGACACGCGCCCGCCGTGCACGAGGGCAATATGTTTGACGATGGCGAGTCCGAGACCCGTCCCCCCCATACCGCGGCTTCTCGCCGGATCCGTTCGGTAGAAACGCTCGAAAATCCTCGGCAGATGCCTGGCTGCGATCCCGCAGCCGCGATCGGTGACGTGGATGCCCGCGCCCTCCGGCGTTTCGTCGATTTTTATGCGGACTTCGCCTCCCTCGTCGCTGTACTTTGTCGCGTTGTCGATCAGGTTTACGACGGCGCGCTCCAGGAGCGGGGCGCTGAGCGCGCATTGAATCGCGGAGTCCCCGGCGAGATTGACGTGGACACCGCGCGTCCCGGCCTGGGGCCGGCACATGTTTACGGCTCGTGCGACCACGGCATGGATGTTCTGCCGCTCCAGCTGGACGACCCCCTCTTCCGCGTCCAGTTCCAGACGTGACAGCGCCAGCAAGTCTTCGATGATCGCGTTGAGCCGCTCGGTGTGTTCGGCGATGATGTCGAGAAACCGGGTTGCGTCCTGCCGTTGTTCGATGGCGCCGTCGGCGAGCGTCTCCACAAAGCCCTTGATCGTCGTGATCGGAGTCCGCAGCTCGTGCGAGACGTTGGCCACGAAATCCCTGCGCACGCGCTCGAGTCTGCGCAGCTGCGTGATATCGTTCAAAACCAGCAGGGCGCCGATACTGCGCCCGGTGGAGTCCCGCAGCGGATTGCCGTGCACTTGCAGCGAGCGTTCGTCGGGCTCGTGTAAGACGAGATCTCCCTCGACGGTTTCCTCACTGGCCAGTACGCGCTTGACCAGTTCATGCAGGCCCGGGTTGCGGACGACTTCCTGGAGCGGCCGCCCCTCGACAGATTCCTTCTCTATGCCGAAAAGCCCCGCCGCGGCGTTGTTGACGCGAAGCATGCGCTCACCCTCATCGACGGCCAGAACGCTCTCGACCATGCTCGAGAGGACGGCCTCCTGTTCGTTGCTCTGACGGGCCTCCCGCGCAATCCGGTTGTCGAGCTGTTCGGCCATGTGGTTCATCGCGCGTGCGAGTGACGCGAGCTCCGTGGAATCCGGTGAGGCCAGTCGAACATGCAGCTCGCCCGCGGCAAAGCGCTCTGCACCGAGTCTCAGCTCTTCCAGCGGCCGAGTGATCCGCCGCGCCGCGAGCAGGCTGACGAGTGCCGCCAGCAGCGCCACCACCAGACCCGCCGCGGCGATCCTCCGATAAAACCCGGCCAGGGCCGCGTCGACTGCCGTGACGGGAAGGGCGGTGCGGACGATGATTCTTCTCCCACCCCCCCTTGCCGGCAACGCAACGTACATCATGTCTCTTTGCAACGTCGTACTGAATCGGTCCGATTTGCCGACACGCCCCGCCAGGGCCTCCAGGACCTCGGGCCGGTCACCGTGGTTCTCCATTCGTGACGCATCCTCATGGGAGTCGCCGATGACCTCGCCCGTGGGGAGGATGACGGTAACGCGCGAGCCGGAGTCCCGGCCTAGCTCGTGGCACAGGCGGTCGATTTCGGTACGGTCCCCGGGCGACGTCGACGATAGCAGACGGCTCCTGACCAGGCGCGCCATCGCCTCGAGGTCGCTGGCCGCCTGCACATGGTATGACTGCCGTAAGGTACGGGAGGAATACCAGGCCACCGCGAAGAGGGCGGCCAGGGTGATCAACAGGTAGGAGGGGTAGAGATGCCACAGGAGCCGCTTTCGCCGCATGGTCACTCCTTGAAGCGGTATCCCACACCCCGCACGGTTTCGATGTAATCACCGTGCTTGCCCAGCTTCTTGCGCAGGCCGGCGATCTGCACGTCGACCGCGCGGTCGGTAACGGCGTAATCGTCCCCCCGAACCGCTTCGACGATCTGGTACCGCGTATAGACCCACCCCGGTCTCTTCGCCAGAAACTGGAGGATGCGAAACTCCGTCAAGGTCAGCGTGACCGGCTTGCCGGCCAACGACACCTCGTGGCGTCCCGGATGAATCTCCAGGTCGTGGATCCTCGAGGGCGATTCGCCATCCGCTTCCGGCTGCTCTCGGCGTCTGAATACGGCCCGCACGCGGGCGGTCAGTACCTTGGGACTGAACGGTTTTGTGACGTAATCTTCGGCGCCCAGTTCGAGACCCAGCACGATGTCGGCCTCTTCACCCTTCGCCGTCAGCATGATGACAGGGATATTCCGTGTTGCTTCACCGCGTTTGAGACGCTTGCACACTTCGAGACCGTCCACTCCCGGAAGCATGAGGTCGAGGAGAACGAGGTCCGGGTTCCTGGAGCGGGCGACTTGCAGTGCTTCCTCGCCGGTCGTCACCCGCAGTACCGAGTAGCCTTCCCGGGCCAGGTTGAATTCGACGAGTTCGAGGATATCCTCTTCATCGTCTACGGCAAGAATCGTCTTGGTCGCCATGGGTTTGCAGTTTGGATGCGGCCGCGGCCGGTGGATTGACGCAGCAACAATAAAGGAATACGATTACCCTGGGAAGCCGAAAAGCCCAACGTCCGTCCACGGCGACCCTTTCGGTGGAGCGGTCCCCATACTCGGCGGCGCCGCCGGGGCGTGGACAAATGAGAGAGTGCGCGGCCGGCGAGGCGGGTTTTGCACGCCGGCCCGTCGCGCTCGTAGCCGGCGCTCTATGGGCCGGTCAGGCAACTTGTTGCCCAGAGAAGCCTTACTCCGCTATGCGCGACGGCTGGTGTGAGGCTCGGTTCTTGCTTTCCTCGGCGGGAACGCGGCCGGGCCCCGACCGGGCCACGGGTCGCAGCGACGGCACAAACCATTGAACCCAGGGAGCCCCACTTTGCGAGAGGGAAGAGTTCTGATGATGATTATGGCCGCGGCTATGGCCGTGCCTTGCGTTGTTCTTGCGGATAACGTCAAGGGTGGGCGTGCATACATGAAGGCCAAGAAGCAACTGGCCATGGACAAGCGGGACGTGCGGGAATTCGGCGAATTGCTGGCGGAGATGGACGCGCTTCGCCTGCCACGCCAGATGCGCGACTTCTGGGCGATAAACGCGAACGTTCGTAGTGCCATGAAGCGCGAGTACGAACAGACAAGCGAGCGGGCCGGGAAGGATGGCGTGGCGGCAAAACCCGCCGGGGAAACACCACAAGAGGCTCGAATGAGCGGTACTCCGAATTACCTCGATGCCGCGGGTGACTGGCAGGCGAAATCCGGCGATGGGGCCGCGCGTCTGCCCGCGCCGGCCCGTGCCGGACGCATGAAGGCGGTTATCGTCGAGACGGACGGCCTGCAGCGAATCATGGCGGCCGGTGAAATGGACGTCATGGAACGCTATCGCTACCTGCTCGGCGTATTCCTCGAACTGATGGGCGATGAAGTCGACGCGGCGGCCGCGGCACTGGACGCTACTCGTAAATAGCTTTTATCCGGCCCCAGCTGGACGGCTCGACCGGTATCGGGCAGCACTGGTCGTCCGAGTGGAAGATCGTACACCCGATAACGATCTCCTCGCCACTGTCCAGCGTCAAGTGCAAGGCGTTAACGAGGAAATCGTCGTCGTCGCAGTCGTCGGGGCTCAAGACGACCAGCTCGTTGACGATCAGCGTGCCAACCCCCGGCCGTACGACGGTCTGATTAAACGCTCCAGAGACGGTGACCGCGCTGCCGCCGAAGACAAGGTCGGAAATCACAGCCGCCTTGGGGTGGTCGACGAACACGCAGCAAGTGTCATCGTCATCGCTCGAAAGCGAGCTGAAGGTCAATTCGCCCGGCGCGCCGGCCAGCAACGCCGTCGGGCCGATCGAAACCGAGCTTTCTCCTTCACACTCGTCGCCGTCGCTCGATACGGAAGCGGAATCGGTACTTAGCACCGTTCCGATGTTGTGGTTGACCAGCGTGCTGCTCTGGGAACCGCCCAGTGGTGGAAGCCACCCGGTATCCCCGTGGTACTCGTCGACTACGCCCTGGCTGGGCACGTTCAGATAGAAGGCGAAGGCGCGCGCTCGCACGGCCAGAGCGGCAAACGCAGCGTCAAAGCCAGTACAGAGGATCGGCAGTACGATTACAGCGACACGGACCCAAAGTGGACAAATCGCAGAGCGTTTCATTCGGTGGCCTCCCGTAGGCTTCCACAGGTGTCACGCAGCCCTTAACCCCGCACGGATGGCTGCAAACGCAATGAATCTGGGTAAACGCGGTAAACGCAATGAAAGTGGGTATAGTGAACCAAGCCACCCCACTCTAGCATACGATAGCCTCTTTTTCAACCCCTAATCCCGGACGAGTGTTCGGATATGAGGTCGACTATCGCCTGAGACGCTTTCAAGATGGCCTCGTTCTCACGCAGGGGGTGAGAGGGCTATTTCATCTTCTGCAGAATGGCCGCGAAACGGGGATCGGAGCGGATAGGTTCCAGGTCGGGGTCGCCTTGGGCCCATTCCTTCTGTGCGTAGCCGGCGTCGATCGCCCAATCGAAGTAGCGGATGGCGCCTTCCAGCTCGCCGGCGAGCGAGAAAACACATGAGATATTGTAGAGCAGGAGCGGGTTTTCGGGGTCCATTGTCACCGCGCGCGTGGCCCACTCCAGCCCTTTTTCGCGTTCGCCCAGCTCGATGAGGGCGGTCGCGCCGAGGTACGTGGCGCGGGAATCATCGGGGTTGAGCTCGAGGTGACGTTCGGCGTTTTCCATGCCGCGCTGGTACGCGGCCTCCGCGCCCGCTTCGAGATTCAGCCCTTTGTACGTTCCGGCCAGCAGGAACTGGGCCTGGTAATCCTCGGGTTTGACCAGGCAGGCCTGCTCGAAAAGCTGGGCCGCCTTTTCCATCTTGCCCTGGGTGCGGCAGCTGCGGGCGTAGAAATAGTAGGCCTCGAAGAGCTTCGGGTTGAGGCGTATCGCCGTCTCGAATTCCCGCGCACCTTCGTCGTACTGCTTGTTTAGGGAAGAGACGGCGAACCCGCGCGCGGCGTGCGCCTCCGCGAGGTCGGCATCCAGTTCCAGGGCCTGTTGGCTGGCGGCAAGCGATCGCTCCAGGTTCTCCTTGTTGCGGTCGAAGTCGGTGAAAAGCACCGAATAGCAATCAGCCATTCCCGCATAGGCCAGGGAGTAGTTGGGATCCCGCTTGATGGCGCGTTTGAACATCTCGAGTGCGTATTCGATGCTCTTGCGCTGCCACTGGTAGAAAAACTGCCGACCGCGGAGGTAGAGGTCGTACGCCTGGACGTCCTTCGTAGCCGTTTTCTCGATGTTGCGCTTGGCCGTCGCGGTCAGTTTCACCTCGAGCGCGTGCACGATGTTCTGGGAGATCTCGTCCTGGATGGCGAAGACGTCTTCCATCTCGCGATCGTACCGCTGTGACCAGATGTGGTATCCGTCGGAGACGTTGATCAGCTGGGCGGTGATGCGCAGCCGGCTTCCGGCCTTGCGAACGCTGCCCTCTAGCAGCGTCTTGACCCTGAGTTTGCGGCCGATCTCGCGAATATCCTCGTTCCGGCCCTTGAACGTGAAGGACGAGGTCCGCGATACGACCCGCAGCCCCTCGACCTTCGTGAGGTCGTTGATAATATCCTCGGCCATGCCGTCACAAAAGTACTCCTGCTCCTTGTCTGGGCTCATGTTGGCGAAGGGCAGCACGGCGATGGAGAGCTGCGGCCTAGACGGGGAAACCTCCGTCTTTGTCATCGCGGAGGTGAGGTCGCGCTCGAG
This sequence comes from Candidatus Krumholzibacteriia bacterium, assembly GCA_046754105.1. Classification (GTDB taxonomy): domain Bacteria; phylum Krumholzibacteriota; class Krumholzibacteriia; order WVZY01; family WVZY01; genus JAZGDW01. The sequence continues at coordinate 23,695 of JBHHVD010000023.1, read as the reverse complement.
CGCTTTGAGGTCGATCACGAATTCGGACGCGGTCTGGTAACGGTCATCCGGGCGCTTCGCCAACGCCTTGTTTGTTATACGTTCGACGTCCACCGGCAGGTCGATCTTGATGGGTGCGGCGTCATCGTGGATGATGGAGTACACCACGGCCTGGTCGTACTCGCCGTCGAACGGCAAGTGGCCGGCGACCATCTCGTAGAGAACTACGCCGAGCGACCAGATGTCGGTTCGATGGTCGATACTGCCACCGCTCGCCTGTTCGGGTGACATGTATTCGATGGTTCCCATCGCGGTGCCGGTCTTGGTGACCCGCGTGCGGCCCGATAGCTTTGCCAGGCCGAAATCCATGATCTTGACCTGGCCGTCGGGTGTCACCATGATATTCGCACTCTTGACGTCGCGATGCACCACGCCCTTGGCGTGTGCGGCCTGCAGCCCCTCCGCCACCTGGATGACGATCTCCAGGGCTTCCGCCAGTTCGAAGGCCCCGCTGCGGATTTTCTCGCGCAGACTGACACCTTCGACGTGGGCCATGGAGATAAAGGTCTGGTCGTTTGCCTCGTCGATTTCGTAAATCGTGCAGATATTCGGGTGGTCGAGAGCCGCCGCCGCCTGGGCTTCGTGAATGAAACGGGCCCTGCCCGCGTCGCTGTTGAAAATGTGCGGTTGTAAGAACTTCAGGGCGACGGCGCGCCGCAGCTTGCTGTCCTCGGCCTTGTAGACGACACCCATGCCGCCCTCGCCGAGTTTCTCGCTGACCTTGTAATGCAGTACGGTTTGACCGATCATGTGCAGGGAAGTGCGGTTTGAGCCGGGCCCTCAACCGGGTTGTGGAGATCGCATGGATACGCGACGATACGGGCCGACGCCGACGTAGATATAGTAAACCATTTCGTCTCCCGTTTGTCAAGAACAACGATTCAGTAACTTGGCTAATAATCGTTGGTTGCATCGTCCATGGGGGCCGGGGCCGCCGATTTTGACTCGGGCGGGCATCCCTGGTAAGATGACTGCGACACCGAAGCTCCGGCGACGAGTGAGTCTCCTTGCTCCCTTCGATCCCCGACCATTTTTACGAGAGCCCGATGATCCACCTGCCCGCCGCGCCGGGATATGCCCGGGCCCGCGGTTTCCTTGCCCTTTTGTTCACCGTACTCGCGGTGGGCCTTGCCGCCCGTGGCGTATCCGCGTCGTTGTGGGCTGACGGCGGAGATACCACACTGCGACATGACATCGAGGTGCTCGCGGGCTACGGGTTGATCGAGGGACCCGTGACCGCGTGGCCGGTACCCTGGGCCCAGGTCGGGAAGGGGCTGGACGTGGTGACGGATGCGGCGATGCCCGTTCACGTGCGCCGCAGCCTCGCCCGCGTACGACGGCGCCTGGAGGAGGAAACACGCGGGGGAGGTTTGCGCTACGAGGTGGACGTGGCCTCGGCCAGCCGGCCGCGGCTGATCCAGAATTTCGGGGGCGCCGTTCGCGAGGAACTCGACGGGCGGGTGTCGGTCGAGCGCCGGTGGAAATCGACCTTCGTGCGTCTGAGCGCGGGTTACGAGGGTGACGAGGCAGGCGATTTCAAGGCCGACGGCACCTATGTGGCGCAGGCCATCGGGAATTGGGCGGTGTACGGCGGGTACGTCGAGCAATGGTGGGGGCCCGGCTGGGGGAACAGCCTGGTTCTTTCCAACAACGCCCGCCCGTTCCCGGCGATCGGGGTGACCCGGCTTGCCCCCGAAGCGTTCGAATCACGGTGGCTTCGATGGATGGGACATTGGCGTGTGAGAGGGCATCTCGGGGTGCTCGACGACGGCCGCGCGGTATCGGCGCCGCTGTTCTTCGGCATGCGCCTGACCCTGACCCCGCTGCGCGGTCTGGAGATCGCTGTCACGCGCACGCTGATGATCTGTGGAAGCGGCCGCCCCTGCGGCATCGATACCTGGATCGACGCACTGCTCCCCTTCAACGAGGCCGACAACACGGGCATGCCGGACGATCCGAGCAACCAGCTGGCCGGCTTCGGTCTGCGCTACGCGCCGCGCATCGGCGATTACGGCGCAGCGCTATACGGGCAGTACTTTGGAGAGGATGAAATCGACCTGTGGGTACGATCTGTGGTCGGCCTGTTCGGATTGTCCGTCGACGGGCCGTTTCTCGACCGGGGCGCGCAATGGCGGTTGACGGGTGAGTATTCCGATACGGCGGCGGACGGCGTCGACGGCCGCTCGACCAGCTTCAACGTGGTCTACAATCACAGTATTTATCAAACCGGCTATCGCTACCGGGGCCGTGCCGTCGGACACGGACTCGACGGAGACAGCCGGCTCCTGTCGTTCGGCGCCACCCTGATCGACAGCCGGGACGGGAGTTATCACCTGCGGTATCATCGCGCCAATGTCAACCGCGACGGTGCGAGTGCCACCGACCGATCGGCAAACAGCCGGCATACGGTGAGCGCGTCGGCCGAGACCGTCCACGTCGTTGAAATAGAGGCGGAGCTGCCGACACGGCTCGGCGTCTTTGGAGCCGGCGTGTGGTGGCAGGATGACGGCCCGAACACGCCCCACGGTTTGCGGCCGGAGACCGGGGGCCGGCTCAGCTGGCGGCGGCGGTTCTAGGCCGTCGCCCACCGCCACAAGCCCATGAGACCAAACCGTCCCGTTCAGCTGACGTTCCTCGTTGCCCTCGCGGTTCTTTGGCGTGGGCTGATGCTCGTTCATTACAAGATGATCGACACGGACGCCGCGTACTACGGGGCGATCGCGCGCTTCTTCGCGGAGGGGCACTGGGGAAGGGGATTGGACCCGATTTGGCCACCGTTCTACCCGTTTCTGTCCAGCGTTCCGCTGAGAATGGGCGTGTCGCCCGAAGCTTCCGGTATCGCGGTCTCGTTGCTCGCCAGCGCGGGGTGCGTCGTCTGCTGCTACTTCCTCGCAAAAGCGATCGCGGGGTCCGAGGTAGGCCTGGTAGCGGCGGTGGTTGCTGTTATCCACCCGCGACTGGTTATTGTTTCGCAAAGCCTCTTGACGGAAGCGGTATACCTCTTTCTGGCGGGAACGTCCCTCGCGTTTTTCTGTCACGGTTTCAAATCCGCCTGGAGCGGGCCCGGCAAACGTGCCTGGGCCGGTATCTTCATCGCGGGGTTGGTGTTATCCCTTGCCTTCCTCACCCGCCCCGAGGCGATCGTTTTCTTTGGCTTGTTGGTGGGTCTGACAGCGGCGCGTTCGCTCCTCGAGCTTCGGCGGCGCGGCCGCGCCGCTGTTCGCGCGCTCCTGGTACCGCTACTGCTTAGCGCTGGGTTCGCGGCGCCTGCGCTTCCGTATCTTTACGATGTATCGGGGACCGAGGGCCGATGGATAATCGGGGAGAAGGGAGCATTGAATTTCTATCTCACGTATCGAAACGCGTACGAGGAGGAGCGGATCCAGGTGCAGCCCTCCGACTACGCGGCGATTACGGGCGCGGGTGAGGAAAGAAAACCGGGCTACTATCGCGTTGGCGAGTTTATTCGGCAAAGGCCAGGATTGGTTCTGTCCAGAACGCTCGACAACCTGCCGAAGGCCCTCTTCAACAAGATCCCGTCGCTGATGTACTGGCCGCTGATGCTTCTCGCCATCGCGGGTATCGTGTACCGGCGCCGAGTGCCGCGGTCGAAGTACGAGTTGCTGTTCGGCGCGTGGATCGTGCTTCTCGCACTCGCGATATCACCGCTCTTCCTCATGCGGCGCTTCTTCGCGGCGTCCCTGCCCGTGCTCATCGTGTGGAGCGCGATTGGTCTGGAGGAGTTCCGCTACCGGCTGGGCCGGCGCGTCTTCAACGGGTCGGCCGCCGTCGCCGTCGTCCTGATTTGCGCCTACACCAGCTATTCGCTCGCGAGGCGGCCGTGGCCGGTGCTCTACAAGAAGGCGGGCCTGTGGCTCGGACGCAACGCGGCCGGGCCCGTTGTGGTCACGGGGCGAAAACCGGAGGTGTCGTTCTATGCCCGTTCGGAGTTTCGGCCGCTCGAGGTCCGGGAGATCGAGCGGCTCGAAACGTTCTTGCAGCAGGAGGGGATCACCCACCTGGTCGTGGAAGACTACATCATGCCGTCGACGCACCCACGGCTGGCGTACTTGATCGAGCCGCACGAAGCGCCCGCCTGGCTCGAGCCCGTGTTCTCCGCGAGCAAGGACGGGCACCGCCTGGTCGTCTATCGATACGAATGATCGCGCACCGGCTCCGCCGGAGTGCTCGCCCGAGAGGACCCGCAGACCGGTGCGGGCCGGCCCCCGGTGGCCGACACCGGGCGGGCTCTGGGCTCGTCTCCGTCCCGTCGCCCGCTTCGCTCGGCTGGCCCGCTTCGCGGGCGGATCCTCTCTCGCTCCTGCAAACGTCCCCTCGACGACCCCCGAGCCCGCCCGCAACCACTACGGATCCATTCGAGGACCCGCACCGGGCCATGGTCGGATCAGCCGAGGCGGGCGCGCCATTCGGGGAGGGTGTCGAGGCCGTGCGCCCGGGCGTCCGCTTGCATGATCGACGCGAGCTCGTCGGTGATATGCGGGGAGAGCAGCGCGGCGGGTGGCCCGCCGAGTATCTCGCGCACCTTCTCGTGGGCCCTCTCCACCGCGGTCTTTGACCCGCCCTTTTCCCAGTCGCCTTGTGTAGAACGGTCCACTACCTCCGAAGGGTAGTAAACTTCCTTGCGAAAAAAGCTCCGCGTGTGATCGGACGTGAGGAAATCTCCGCTTACCGCGAGTGCTCTCAGGGCGTCGAAACCGGCGGTGTCCTCGCGGAAAGAGATGCCCTCGAGCAGGCGTCGGGCCATGGCGCAAATCTCGTTGTCGAGTACGAGCTTCTCCAGGCTCTGGGTGCTAATGAAGTTCAACATCCCGGGGCCGGAGACGATGTTGGCCCCGGCGAGCGCCGCCAGCGTCGCACCCATCGCGGTCTCGAATCCCGCCTGGAAATCGGGGGACTTCGCGTCGCCGAGCCCCATGTACACATGTGAGGGAACTCCCAGCCGGCGGGCAATCTGGATGTAGGCGGTGTCGATCATCATGGTTTCCACCGCGCCCTGCGGCGTCGTGCCCTTGCGCATATCAAAACACGCCGCCGCCCCTCCGTACACAACCGGAGCCCCGGGGTTGGTGATCTGGTGTATCACGATTCCGCTCAACGTTTCCGCCGTGTGCTGTACGAGCGATCCAGACAGTGTCACCGGACTGGTGGCACCGGCGAGCGGCATCGAAACCGTTTCGGCGGGGACGCCATGGGTCGCGCAGTCCACCAGAACCTGACACGTCAGATCGCTCCACGCGAGCGGTGGAGACGGGCAACAGTCGAATATGGCAAAGGGCCTCTTCGTCAGCGATCCCGCGCCACCCCCGACCGCGGTCAACATCGAGACCATGGTCGAAAAGGCCTCTTTCGTAAACGTCCCGGTGACCACCGGTTTGTTGCCGTATACAAGCGCGAGAAACAAGCGGTAGCGGTCGGCGAGTGCCTCGGGGACGTCGGCAGGTACGATGGCCGTGCTTTGGGCGGAGAATTCCCGAAGACGATCGGCAACAAGAATGAAATCGATGACATCGTCGGTGACAGGCTTGCGTATGGCGCGTTTTTCGAAATCATAGATGGAGATCGCGGCCGATCCCGGGTTGAAGATAACGTTATCGTCACCGACGGGTCCGACCTCGGCACCATCGCGGTCGAATAGCGTAAAACTGCGCGGAACCGTGCCGAGACATTTCTCACACAGCTGTTGTGGGATAAAGACGCGTTTGCCGTCGTCCGACAGGCTCGTACCCGCGCCGGCGAGTCGATCGACCGCGTCCTTGTTCTCGACCAGAACGCCGACCTTCTCGAGCGTTTCGAAGGCCTCCGCCAGTATTTGCTCGATCCGATCCGGGGTCAGGATCGAGAAAGAGGGTTTGTCATGAAAGCGCGTCATTGGACCTTTCCCCGAAGCATTTGTGCGTCGTGTGGCGCAAGCGGCAGTTGACGGCACCGCACGTCTCGCAGATGTCCACCGCCCGCTTCTCTACGGGATCCTCACTGATCGTGACGGCGAACGTAATCGACTTTCTTGGATTCATCATGCAGCCCTCGGTGAGCGTTACGTGCAGCGTATCGGCTTCGAGCGCGGGCAGGATCCACCGCTGCTCCTCGACCGGCCAGCCGCCGTAGCCCGGGCTGAATCTCCGGCTGCAGCGCAGACCACGGGCGCCGACGACGTTTTCGATGATGGCGTTGGCCGCTGCCGCTGCGGCCTCCGCTGCTGCGGAGCCGTAGGTGTCGAGCAATAGCGCCCGGGTCAACTCGCCTGATTGTTTGTGCCGCGTTACCTCGCGCTCGAGGTCTCCACCGACAGTGACAAGACACAGCACCGACTCGTCGACTGCCCTTAGATACCTGGAATGCTGGTATTCTTCCCTGCGCATGACGCGGTACGCGCACGCCGGTGCGAGCAGGCCCCGGGCTCGGCGCTCGATCTCCGCGATCATCGCCCGTACGCGCTCGGGGAGGACCGCATCCGGGTAACCCAGGAGGCCCGCCATCTCGTCGTCGCGTATCGAGATTTGAAGGTCGGCGGTGCGCCGGACGTTTCCCATTGATTTACCGTTCCGGATTCCGTTGCTTCATGACGTATTCACTCGTGTGGAGAGTTCGCGAATAAAGTCAGGGGTTGTTCCGCAGCACCCCCCCACCGCATTGATTCCCATGTCCAAGAGTCGCACGGCGTCGCCCGCAAACTCCTGCGGACGCTGCTCGTAGACGGGAAGCCCGTTCTTTAGCGCCGGGTTGCCTGCGTTGGGCTGGCAGAGGATCGGCAGGTCGGTGCTTCGCCTCATCAGGGCGGCCAGCCGCAGCATATCGGCGCTCGAGATCGAACAGTTGGCACCGACGATATCCGCGCCCGCCGCTTCCAACTCCCTGACGGCGTCGCCCGCCTCGTTCCCCATCATGGTAAAGAAGCCCCGGGGTTTGGCTTCGTAGGTGAGAGAGACCGCCACCGGACAGGGGAGCAGGCTCTTCGCCGTTTGCAAGGCGATCACTCCTTCCCGCAAATCGAAGATTGTCTCCACCACGACGAGATCGAAATCATCGTCGATACTCTCGATCTGCGCGAGATACTCCCCGCGTATTTCGTCTTCGGTAGCCGGGCCAACCGGGGGCAGCAGCTTGCCGGTGGGTCCGATCGACAGGGCGATACATTTTTCCCCGGCCGGGCGCAGCGAGTCGCGGGATCCGACCCCGTGCTTGCCTTCGCGAAAACCGGCCACGGCGTCCCCCGCCAGCCGCACTCCCGCCGTGTTGATGTCCCGTAGCCGATCGCCCAGGCCGTGGCTCGCGAGGCGCGCCGCCGTGGCGCCAAACGTGTTGGTCGAGATCACGTCGGAACCCGCCTGCAGATAGGACGCGTGGATGCGCCTCAGTTCGTCGGGCCTGGTGAGATTCCATTCCTCGGGAGCGGCGCCGGTTTGCAGGCCGGCCGCGATCAGCATGGTGCCCAATCCACCGTCGAAGAGGATCGAGCCGCTTAGAAACCGCTTTCGCAATTCATTGTGCCTGGACATGTCACGAAGCCCCGAGCGAGTTCAGGATCCGGACCGCTTCAACGGCGTTCTCCGCGTAACCGTCCGCACCAATCTCCTCGGCCCACGAAGTGGAGGTCGGCGCACCACCCACGACAACCTTGATGCGATCCCTCGACCGGTTCTTCTCCAGCCGTGCGATGACCTGCCCCTGCCCGGCCATCGTCGTAGTGAGGAGCGCGGACATACACAAGAAATCCGCCTCGTGCTTCTCCGCCTCCTCGAGAAAACGTGCGTGCTCGATGTCGGCGCCCAGGTCGATTACGCGGTAACCGTTGGCGGAGAGCATCGTAGCGACGAGTGTTTTGCCGATGTCATGGATGTCGCCCTGGACGGTGCCGATGATGACGATGCCTCTCGACCGCTCCTTTGCACTCTTCTCGAGCAGCGCGGGGCGGAGCACTTCCATGGCTGCTTTCATTGCCTCCGCGCTAAATGCCAGCTCCGGCAGGAAGTACTCTCCCTTTTTCCACAATGCGCCCGCTTCACGGATGCCGGCGGCAAACCCCTTCTCTACGACCTTTATAATGTCGTAACGCCCGCTGAGAACCTCGGTGGCGAGGGTCGTCGCCAGGGATTTGTCTCCCTCGAGTACGGCGTCCGCACAGCGACTCAGAAATTGTTTCACCGCGCCTCCCAATGTTGCTTTTCGGCGCGGCCACGCGACGCGTGATCCACCAGACGGAACATCTGAGCCTCCATGCGCTCGACCATCGTGTTCAGTCCGTGTCGCGCAAAGACGTCGCGCCGGGCGGCGGCACCCATTCTTTCGCGAAGCGACGCGTCGCCTATGAGGCGCCGCAGGTGCCGGCCAAACTCGTCGTCGTTTCCGGGCTCCGCAAGCAGCGCCGTCTCCCCCTCGACCACGACTTCCGGCACGCTGCTCGCCCGGTAGGCGATGGAGGGTTTGCCGGCCGCGCCGGCTTCGGCGAGGACGTAACCGAATCCCTCGACGAGCGAAGGCAGAACGAAGATGTCGATCGATGCCATCCAGTCGTGCAGGCCGTCGACGAAACCACAGAAACCGACCCGCTCCTCGATGCCCAGGCGGCGGGCCTCCGCGCGGAGGCGCTCCTCGGCCGGACCGCGGCCGGCGATGGCGAGGTGCCACGGCAATTCCACCACGCCTGGGCCTGCCAGCTCTCGCATGGCGACGTCGATCCGCTTGCGGTCGATCAGCTGTCCGGCATACCCGATGACGACGCGGTTCCGGTCGGGGTCGAGCCGCCCTCGCCACCCGGCTCCATCCGGTGATTCGTAACCACGCAGTTCGATTCCCTTATAGAGGATGCTGGTACGGTTCTCGTCCAGCCACGGTGCCGACCGAAGCGTCGTGGCGAGTGTCGCCCGGCTGTTGACGAGAATGTGAGAGGCGATGTGGTTGTAGAACCAACGGTAGCGCAACCGGTCCTTGAGGGGATCGTCGCACTCGCGTGTGTGGATGATGACGGTGCCGCGGCCGCAGAGTTTCGCCGCCAGGCCGGTCGTGCGCAGGTCCTTGTCCCACGTCGTGACCACCACGTCGTAGGGCCGCCGCCGCATGCGGGCGGCCAGGGGCAGAACGGTCCACGGGGCGGAGTCCGTGCGCGTGGACACCTCTTGTAGCGGCAGTCCGCGCTCGCTGGCGCGGGTGGCAAGCGGCGTTCCGGGATGGGTCTGGATTACGACCCGGTGGCCGCGCGATGCGAGACCCTCGGCGGACTCCAGCACGAATCGCTGGGCGCCGCCCCAGATGCGGACGGAATCGGCGAACAGTATTTTCAACTTCCGGGCCGAACCCCGGGTCTCGTTGCACACGGGCTTGTCCAATTCGGCTCCGCGGCGGCCATGCGTCGTAGCGCCGTCAGATGAGTTCCCAGCACAGGTCCAGACAGGTGTTGGTCGCGTCGACGCCGGTCACGAACCGCGCGCGGACCTTGTCCCCGATCTTAATCGGCTTGCGGTCGACGAGGTAGCTCTTCACTATAGAGGCGACGCCTTCCAGTTTGACGTCGATCTGGTAGTACGGGCACTCGACCTCGAGCCCCTGGCCGCCACGCTCCACGTAGGTAAACGAGTAGATGTACCCCTTGGGATCCTTGATTTCGTCCCACACCATGGGCTGGTGACAATCCGGGCAGTCGGCACGCGGCGGCAGCCACAATTCGCCGTTGCCCCGGGATACGGGACACCCGGAATTCGTACACTTTGTCGCCATCAACCGGCCCTCGGTAAGGCCCTTGAAATAGGGGGTGAGAAGCCCGTAGGTGTGATAGTGCTGCCCCTCGATACCAAAGCGCGGGAAATGCAGCACCCACGCGTCGCCCACATTGGTGATCTCGGAGGGCTTCGTGTCCAGTTTGACTCGATCCGTCATTTTCTTCTCCTTATCAGTCCCTTTCGAGAACGGTACAAACCACGTGAGAGCCGACGCCGGCGTGGGAAATCGCCAGGCCCCGGCGCGCGTCCTTTACCTGCATGCTTTCCCAGTCATCCGGTTTCTTCTTGCCGTAGCGCTGCCAGATCTCGGGGTCGCCGTGGAATTTGTCATACTTGCCCTGCAGCTGCCAGAGCACCTCGCCGGCCTGCCAGATGCCGGTGGCTCCCACGGCGTGCATGGTGCCGAGAAGCCCCCCCGAGAGATTGGACGGGCACTTGCCCGGCTTACCGGTATGCGGGTTGACGAGGTAGCAGTCACCGGAGGTGACGTAGTCCTGCTCCTTGCCGTAGAGCGTCAGGCCCACGTCTCCGTATGTCTGCAGGTCCGAGATGGTGAAGGCGTCGTGGGTCTCCACCAGGTCGAGGTCCTCGAGTGGATCCTTGATGCCCGCCATGCGATATGCCATGTAGGCGGCAAAACGCGTGGCGCCGAAACTCTCGAATCCCGGCCAGCGGCCGTCTTCCTTTTCCATCTGCTGGTAGAGCTCGCGATAGTCCTCTTCCGTCTCGTTGGGAAGAAGCGGAATGCGCATCGGCCGCCGGTCGCCGGTGCGCAGCGTGTGCGATCCGCCCGCGGTATAGACGCGTGCTGGAGTATCGGTGAGCTTGTAAGCCAGCTCTTCCGTACAGAGCAGCACCGCGGCCGACCCGACGCTCATCGCGCAGCATTCCAGAAAACGCAGGGGATCGGATACGATGTCACCACCGAGTACTTCATCGATCGTGTGTCGTCCCGACTGCTGGGCGAACGGTGAGTTGCACGCGTATCCGCGATTCTTGACGGCGATCTCGGCGCGCACACGCTCGTCCACGTTGTACATCTCCTGAAAGCGCCGGGCCATGGGTGCGTAGTAACTTGCGTAGTTCCTGGCCAGTCGTGTCTCGAAGTCCTTGCACGCCGCCGTCGCGATATAGTAATTGCCGGTCCACGTTTTCACCTCGTCCATGCGTTCCCAGCCGAGGACGAGGGTGCAGTCCGCCATGCCGCTGGCGACGGTGTTGGCTCCGACGAGCAGCGCCGACCCCCCCGTAGCGCCGCCGGTCTTGACGCCCACGTTCGGCAGCAAGTCGAGTCCAAGGTAGTCGTGCACCTTGGCCTCGCACAGCAGCTGGTCCTGGAAATGGTCGGCAAACTCTCCGTAGGAACAAAAGTTGATGAGCCCCTTGACCTCCAGCGGATCCATCTTGAGATCGTTCTCTTCGAGCATCATCCGGAAGGCCATCATGCAAATTTCTTCCAGTTTCTTTTCGGGATAACGCTTGCGAAAATCGCTCACGCCGGCGGCCACGACGTAGACGGGGCGCGTCCACTTCGGGACCCTGAGGTTGCCGGATTGAAATTCGATCATCACTTCCTCCTTGCACGAGTTCCAGTGGTGCCCCTGGTGACGCTCTTGCATGTATCGCGGGGCCGGCACTGATCCTGCCGGTCCGTCTCTTTACAATTCGCAAAGCGGTACGCGGGGAAATGCGGGCACCCGGTTGGGCGTTTCGTGATACTACTATAAATCGCCGCCGAATGGACGGGCTATATTTCAAGAATGTGCGGACACGCGGGACGCGGTCCTGCAACCGGCTCCGGAGGTCGTAAAGCGGCGTATTAACAGCTGGCCCTGACCGGGGAACGAGAACCCCGGTCGGCGGAAATCGAGCGAAGTGCGCCCTCCCGGCGCGTTGGGGGCAGGTAACTGACTGAGCACAAGCGAGTTACATGCGTGCTGTTCTCGATATGATGAATGTTCATCATTCTGGGGGACGCTTGACCTATGTCATTTGATTAAAGGATGTTGTGTGATACACTCCATTCCGATCAAGGGCAGAATGGTTTTTTTCTGGCACTAGTGAATTAGTTCACATATTCAGGGGCGGCTCGATGAAAGAGAAGGCGAAACGCATCGAGGCACAGCGGGAATTCAAGAAGCGATACGGAAAATAACCGCGCGGACCCCGGCCGGGCGGTGTGGCTGCCGGTGATTGGAGAAGACTCGGCAAGCGGCGGAGCTCGATCCCCGCGCCGGCCGGGTGGACGGTCTATCTACCGGCCCCGCGGCCGATCCATATGGCGCTGCTTGATATTTGTCAATTCTACGAGGAGTTGACGGGCGGCACGCCGGTTTATTCGGTGGCGGGACAGGTGGTGGCGTACTATCATTAAGGTGCAAACCGCAGCGCTACCTCGTGATCGAACGAGCGCCCACAAATGGGAAAGATCATTGTCGCCAGCATCCTTGCCGCATTCCTCGCCGTAGCGTCCGCTTCCGCCGCCGTAGGCCCGGCGCTGGTCAGCGTTTCGAGCCCGCGTCCGGGTGTCGTGGAGGCGCTCCTTGCCGCGGACGTGATGGTGGTCGACAACACCCCCGGCCGTCTTCTGGTCGTAGTACCGCTCGCCGATACGGGAAAACTCGACGCGCTCGGCCTCGCCTGGCAGCTGCTCGATGCGGACATCACCGGCAAGACCTACTACACGACGTCGCTTGCAAGGGACGACCAACGTAGCGCGATCGCTTCGCGCGCGAGCGTGTTGACGCCGACTGGCCCCGACGTGGTGTTCGAGGCGACGCCGGACGGGGCAGTGCGGATCGCGGGAGAGGGGTTCGAGATCGCGCGCGTGTTCTTGCGCCCGGTGCGTGTCGCAAAACGAGCCAAACCCGGTCCACGCCGCAGCGCCGCGCTGGGGCCGGACCCGATGATCCAGGCGATGGTCGACTCCATCTCCGGCCCGCGCATCGACGCCACCGTGCAGAGGCTGCAGGATTTCGTCACCCGCTATGCGAACCATGACAGCTGTCTCGCCGCGGCCAACTATATCAAATCCAGCTTCCAGTCCTCCGGGATCGACAGCGTGTACTTCCACGACTGGAGCCCCCTCTACTACGATAACGTGGTTGGCGTCATGCCGGGTGTGGGGAACCCCCAGAAGATCGTCGTCATCGGCGGCCACTACGACTCGGTGACCGGCAATCACAGCAACTGCCCCGGTGCCGACGACAATGCGTCCGGGACCACGTGCGTTCTCGAGTGCGCCAGGGTGCTTGGGAATTACCGGTTCGACTACACGGTGACCTTCATCGCTTTTTGCGGCGAAGAGCTGGGCCTGCTGGGCAGCGAAGCCTACGCCTCCGAGGCGGCCGCCCGCGGCGACGACATCATAGCGATGATCGACGTGGACATGATCGGATACGTGGCGCCGGGTGACGCCATGGACCTCGATATTATCGACAACTTCAGCTCGCAGTGGCTTCGCGACCGCGTGATGAACGTCGGGGCACTCTACGTGCCCGGCCTGTCCCTGGTGGACGGCCATCTTCCGGGGACGGCGAGCAGCGATCACGTTCCGTTCTGGAACCACGGATACGACGCCATAATGTTCTTCGAAGACAGCGGCAATCACACACCGTACATACACACGACGAACGACCTCGTTGGCCCGAGCTACAACGCACCGTTGCTCGCGGAGGGGTCGGTGAAGGTGGCCGCGGCGCTGGTGGCCGACCTGGCCGTTCCGTTCCGGGTGGCTGTCAACCACACACCGCTTGCCCATACCGAGGACAACCAGAACCCGTATCGCGTAGCGGCCAGGCTGTTTGCGGCGGGCACTCTGAACCCGGATTCGCTCCTGGTCCGGTACGCTACGACCTCGGGTGTGCGGTCGCTGACGATGGTTCCCACGGGCGCCGCCGCTGAGTTCGAAGCGTTCATCCCGCCGCAACCGGGAGGCACCATCGTCGAGTACTTCATCGTAGCGGAGGACCTGACCGGCAACCGCACGGTGCACCCGACCGCCGCACCGGCGGAGAAACACTGGTTCATCGTGGGGCTGCCCACGACGGTGGTCGCGGATGATTTCGAAACCGATAGCGGTTGGACGGTCGGGGCGTCCGGCGACGACGCGACCAGCGGCATCTGGGAGCGAGTCGACCCCAACGGGACGCGGACGATCACGGCACAGGTGCAGCCCGAGGACGACCACACACCGGCCCCGGGTGTCACGTGCTTTGTCACCGGCAACGCGAACCCCGGCGCCGGCCCGGCGTTCAACGACGTCGATGACGGAAAAACCACGTTGTCGAGCCCCGTATACGATCTGTCCGCCCTGGGCAACGCGTGGGTGCGGTACTACCGCTGGTACACGAATGACACGGGGGGCAACACGGGCTCCGACGAGTGGGTGGTGGATGTCTCCGCCGACAGCGGCGCGAGCTGGGTACGGATGGAAACGGTGTTGCTGAGCGAGCGTAGCTGGTATCCGGTCGAGAAAAATATCTCGGACTTTGTGCCTCTCAGTGACGGCGTGCAGTTCCGTTTCGTTGCTGCCGACTACGGACTCGCCTCGCAGGTGGAGGCGGGGATCGACGATTTCTCCATCACGACCTACGTGAACGTCGCCACCGCCCTGGACCGACCCCCCACCGCCCCGGTAGTAGCACTCGCGCAGAACTTTCCCAACCCGTTTAACCCGGCAACCACGATCCGTTTTAACGTGCCAGAGCCGGGCGCGCGGGCGACTCTGAAAATCTACGATGTAACGGGACGTGAGGTGGCGACGCTGCTCGACAGGGAGTGGGTGGTGGGGCGGCGGGCGGTGCGCTGGGACGGCATAGATCGCCGCGGAGCGCCGGTGGCCACCGGTATCTACTTCTACCGCCTGCAAGCGGCGGGCCGCACCATCTCGCGCAAGCTCGCGGTCATCCACTAGTCACCGGTCCTCAGGAACCGGCGGCATCTAACGTCTTTCCCCCCGATGATGACGGTAGCGAGCCGCTGTTAGTTCGCCCCGCCACGGCTACCGGTCCGGGCAACCGCTTGATCGACTCCCGGGAATGGAGTTACGCGACTAACGTTCGACATCGCTGCCGGCGGGCGGCCGTTTCGTATGGCGGACCCGGTGGGACTGGGCCTGTTCGTGCTCTCCGGTTTCTGGTGGTACGCGCTGGTGGTCTCGCGGCACCCGGAGCTGTTCTCCTATTTCATCAAGGATGAGATCATCGGCCGCAACTTGACCGGCCGCTTCCATCGTCACCCCGAGTGGCACGCGCCGTTCACGCTGTCTTTACGTGCTGCCGATCTACGCGCCGGTGGCCCTGGTCATCGCGCGCGGTTACCGTCATGGACCGGCAGCTGCTCGTGGTCGTGCCGCCTCCGCGAGGTCCTACCGGTCGTGCGCCGGCAAGGTCCTTGTCGCCCGCGCGGGAAGTTGCCGTGAAGGCATCCGTTCCTTGCCCCAAAAACCCCGCGCCGCCCCGGTAACGGCAACGGTTGCCGTGTGATTTCTTGCCCCATCACTCCAGCGACGCGCCGCCGCTGAAGCGCCGTGCCGTCTGGCATGGAACCTGCTCGTTTCGAGGCTTTTCCTCCACAAGGAACGTGCCAATGGGGTTGATGTACCACTACGCCAGGTTTCCCGACGATCGCGAACTGGTGGCGGCCGTCGCCGCGGCAGGGAGCCGATTGCACGACAAGCTCGCGGCGCTTGCCGCCGAACGGCTGGACATTTCCGACTATAACAAGCACTACCTGAGGCGCTATCAGGAAAAGCTGCATTCGAACCTGCAAAAGTTCGCCTACATCCTGTCGTGGGCGCTCGCGGGCGCCGACAAACCCCTGGCCGATACGGTCCTGCTCGACTATGGCGGAGGTGCCGGCATCCTTTCCATGCTGGCCAGGGAGAGCGGAGTGGGTACCGTTATCTACAACGACATCTACGACGTCTCGTGTGTCGACGCCGAGACCGTCGGTGTGCTCACCGGCACGGCCGCGGACTACTACGTCTGCGGGGACGTACGGACCATGACCCGACTCCTGGAGAGCCAGTCGTTGTCTTGCGATGTCATGGTGTCGAGCGACGTGATCGAGCACATCTACGATATGGGAGCCTTCTTCCGGAACATTCGAGATCTTTCGCACGGACACCTCAGCATTGCCATGTCGAGCCACGCCAACCCGCGCAATCCGGTCGTCCGGCGGCTGCTGACGCGAAAGCAGGTACAGGTCGAACGCGAGGATCGCGCGTATGCGCACGGCCACAAAAAGAGGGACAACCTGCGATCGTATCTCCGTATCCGGGAAGACATCGCCCGCGAGTGCGGTGGCGGTGTGTTGTCCGAAACCGAGACAGCGGCACTCGCCCGACGCACGCGTGGCATGATCGATGCCGACATCCGGGCCTCCGTCGCCAGGTATATCGAGACCGGCGAGTTGCCGCCGCCGATCGACCATCCCACGAATACCTGCGACCCGTACACCGGCAACTGGGCCGATCGCCTTCTGGACCCCCGTGAAATAGGGCACGGGTTCGCCCGGGCGGGATTTCGCGTCGACATTCTCAGCGGGTTTTACGGGAGACCGAACGGGTTGGTCAAGCGGGTACTCGCCCGCCTGCTCGATCTCGCCATCGCCGTTACGAACGGCAAGAGCCTCCGCCTTGCCCCGTTCTTCCTCATTCACGGTAGCGGCGACATGTCGTTGTACAAGCCCCGCCGTGCCGCGGCTGGCGCGCCGGCAGCCGCGCGCGAGGTCGAGCCGGCCGGGGTGGCATAGCGCTCAGGGAACGGCCGCGGAAGCCCCTCGCCAAGAAAACTCTTCGCCGAAGCAGACTCATAACCTGTGATGATTAATGAAGTTGTTTGGGGGGTGTGCATAATTGACATTTGTCAATTAATTTGGCTGGCCTAAAGAATCGGGATTGACGATCTTCCCAACTTGTACCCGGACCGTTTCGTGCCCATGCGCGAGCCACGCGCGCTTCCTCCGACGGGCACTGCGGCAAGTTACCCGCTGCGGGCCATGGTGGGGCCGGTTTGGCCCGTGCCTTGCGCCTGATTGGCGATCTTCAAGAGGACAAACAGCCAATGACTGCACAGCTACTGAATGTAACCTTAGCTCTAATAGCTATTTTCGTCTCCGGGGGCTACTGGCTCCGCCAGCGGAACCGCGGCAAACGAGCCAGCAAGACGTTGCAAAAAGCCGCCGCCACCGGGCTGCTGGAGCCCGTGTCGCTCCACCCGCAGCTCGTGCCCAACCGTTGTATCGGTATCGGCGCGTGTGCGGAAGCCTGTCCGGAGGGCGACATCATCGGTGTGGTGAACGGCCGCGCCGAGCTCATCAAGCCGACGCGGTGCATCGGGCACGGCGCGTGTGCGGCCGCCTGTCCCGTCGACGCCCTGGTGCTCGTCTTTGGTACCGCGAGACGCGGCGTCGAGCTGCCGGAGGTCAAGGAGACGTTCGAGACGGACGTCGCGGGCATCTACATCGCCGGCGAGCTGGGCGGTATGGGGCTGATCCGCAACGCCGTCACCCAGGGCCGGCAGGCGATCGAACAACTGGCTGGTTCGTTGACCGACCGCGACCCGTCCGTGTACGATGTCGCCATCGTGGGCGCCGGGCCGGCGGGGCTTTCCGCCACGTTGCAGGCGAAAAAGCTGGGGCTGCGCTCGATCACGCTGGACCAGAACGATATCGGCGGCACGGTGCTGACGTACCCGCGGCAAAAGGTGGTCATGACCCAGCCGATGGAGCTGCCGCTCTATGGAAAATGCAATTTCAGGGAAATCAAGAAAGAGGAGCTGCTTGATCTGTGGCACGAGGTAATAACCAAGACCGGTATCCACATCAACACACACGAGCAGGTGGCATCGGTCGAACGGGAGAACGGTTACCACAAGGTTGTATCCGCCAAGGGCGAGTACCTCGCCAGAAAGGTTCTCCTGAGCAACGGCCGCAGGGGAACGCCGCGCAAGCTCGGTGTGCCCGGCGAAGACTCGTCCAAGGTCACGTATTCCCTGATCGAGCAGGAGCAGTACCGGGACAAGAAAGTGCTGGTCGTCGGAGGAGGGGACAGCGCGGTAGAAGCGGCGCTCACCCTTGCGGAGGAAAAGGGGACGGACGTTACGTTGAGCTATCGCAAGGGCGTTTTTGCGCGGATCAAGGAGAAGAACGAAGAGCTGATCAAACGCGCGATGGAATCGGACAAACTGAAGGTCCTGTTGAGCTCGGTCGTGAAAAACATCGCGCCTGATGTCGTGGCGCTGAGCCACGATGGGAACGAACTCGAGATTCCGAACGAGTACGTGCTCGTGTTTATCGGCGGCGAGCTTCCAAGCAAGTTTCTGAAGTCCATGGGCATAAGCATCCGAATGAAATTCGGCGAACGTTGATATGGCGTTTACGAAGCTCATTCATACGCTGTACACGGTGGCTATAACGTTCATCGTGGTCATGTTCTTGATAGGGGCGCCGTACTACTCGACGCCGATTACGGAAAGGCCGCACGCGAGTCTCCACCAGCTGCTGAAACCCAGCGGGTCGTGGGGGCACGGCGTCGGCATAATCGGCAGCGCCATGGTCCTGGCGTTGTTTCTCTACTCCGCCCGCAAGCGGCACGTGATGGGTCTCAGGTGGGGGACGCTGCCGCGCTGGTTGAGCGTTCACATATTCTTTGGCATCGTGGGGCCGTTGCTCATCACCCTGCACACGGCGATGAAGTTCCACGGGTTCGTGTCGATCAGCTATTTTTCGATGGTCGCGGTGGTTCTGAGCGGCGTTTTTGGACGATACATCTATATGCAGATTCCCCGCGATACGCGCGGACACGTTTTGGCGATTGAGGATATCGGGGAGGCCGAGACGGTGATCGGACAAAAGCTGGAAAGCGAATTGCAAATGCCGCCCGACATTCTCGATCGTGTATCGGCGCTTTCCAACCTCGACGCGGCCGACGAGTATAGCTCCGCCAAGAGGGTGATAATTCGCGCGATTTTCCACGACCTGGGGCTGCCTTTCCGCGCGCGGCGGCTGCGTCGCTACATTCGGCTGCGCCGCAGGGAGATACCCGACGAGTTGCTCGATGAGGTCGTTGCGCTGGCCAAGGAGAAGTCGGTGCTCCACCGCCGCATCGCTTTTTTGAATTCGATGAATCGTGCGCTTCACTACTGGCACGTCATTCATAAGCCTTTCGCGTATGTCATGGTCATAATCATGATCGCTCATATCGTGGTCGCGGTATCGCTTGGCTATACGTGGATATTCTGAGTGGGTGGAAAGAGTAGAAGTGTATCGATCGAGAGATGCGATCACGGCACCGGCATATAGAGGACGGATGCTTTCGCCCACGCCGCATCCGGCTGAAAGCGGCGGTGGTCACGTGCTGGGCGTGTTGCGTCGTAGCCGTCGTCCTGGCGCCGTCAGCCAGGGCTCAGCTGTCTCCAGGCGAGCTTGCGGAATCGCACAAGGAACTGGAAGGGCTCAAGAACTGCCTGAAATGTCACAAGCTCGGCAAGGGGCCGAGTGCCGACAAGTGCCTGGCGTGTCACAAGGAAATAAAGCTGGGGATGGATGCGAAGCGCGGATTCCACCACCGGGTGGTCACGACGGAACGCAATGGCTGTGTCGAGTGCCACGGCGAACACGCCGGGCGGAGTTTCAAGATGATCCACTGGCCCGAAGGGGAGGAGAATTTCAATCACGCGAAAACGGGCCTGCCGCTTGAGGGCAAGCACCTGAGTGCCAAGTGCCGCGATTGTCACAGGCTCGACTTCATTGTCGACGATCCGCGCGCGCTTCAGGAAAAGATTGATATCGAAGGCACCTATCTTGGCCTGCGACAGGCGTGTCTCAGCTGCCATTACGACGAGCACCGGAAGCAACTGGCGGAGGAGTGCGTCGGGTGCCATGATTACGCGGCATGGAAGCCCGCGCCGCGTTTTGATCACGATAAGGCGAAATATCGCCTCACCGGCAAACACAAGAATGTTGAATGCCGAAAGTGCCACGTGGCGATCAAGCGGCGGTCACCAACGAAACCGGACGACCTGTGGTTTAACCGCTACGTAGGGTTGAAGTATGACGATTGCGCGTCGTGTCACAAGGATGTCCACAAAGGAAGGTTCAAGGGGAGTTGCAAGACGTGTCATACGACGGGCAACTGGCACAAGGTGGCCGAGTCCAGGTTTGACCATACCGTGACCCGTTTCCCGCTGCGCGGGCTCCATAAGAAGGTGAAATGTGACAAGTGTCACGCCGAAGGATCCAAGTTGAGGCAGCGCAGGTTCGCAAGCTGCGCGGACTGCCACCGGGACGCGCATCGCGGCCAGTTCGCGAAGCGCAGCCACAAGGGGAAATGCGAGAACTGCCACAACGTGCACGGTTTCAAGCCGGCAACGTTCACGGTGGAAAAGCATAACCAGGGCCGGTTTCGGCTGGCTGGCGCCCATAGAGCGCAGCCCTGTATCGCCTGTCACAAGGAAGAGCTCGACAAGCAGGGCAAACCGTTCCGGCGCTACATCATGAAGAGCAGGCAGTGCCGGGCCTGCCACGACGACGTGCACGCGGGGCAGTTCTTGCGGAATGGCCCCAGGAAGGGGTGCAATTCCTGCCATGTATCGACGGAGTGGAACCGAATCGTGTTCGAACATAACCGAAATTCGAAATTCAAGCTGGAAGGCAAACACGTCAACGTATCCTGTAGCGGTTGTCACAAGAAAGTACGCGTGAAGCGGGGACTCGTCGTGAGATACCGGCCGATCAATCACTCTTGCAAGACGTGCCACAGGGTCGAGGGATTGAAGCTCCAGTAACCGAAGGGACAGTTCGACTATGAAAAGGGTCTATCTCATCGTGCTAGCTCTCGTGCCGGGCATACTCTGCCTGGGACTTCTGACGGGCGCCCGAAAGCCGCGCGCCGTCAAGAGTCCTCACAAGAAGCTCAAGCGGGATTGCCAGGAATGTCACGTTGCGACGTCGTTCAACGATATCCAGTTCAACCACAACAAGACGACGTTTTTGCTCGAGGGCCAGCACGAGAGAATCAGCTGTCTGAAGTGCCACGCGGTCACGGATTTTTCCAAGGTCGAGAAGTCCTGCTCTTCGTGCCACGAGGACCCCCATCTGGGCAAACTGGGTGGTGACTGCTCGAAGTGCCACGATCCGGCCGGGTTCGACAAGCTCGACGGCGAGGAGATCCACGCCCGTACCGATTTTCCACTGGTGGGGCGCCACGTGCTGTTGGACTGCGATACGTGTCACCCCGGTCATCAGGCCGCCGATTTCGGCCGCACACCGTCGGACTGCGTAAAATGCCATCAGCAGGACTACCTGGAGGTGACGCGGCCCAGCCACGTGGCGAGCGGTTTCCCGACCGACTGCCGGGAGTGCCACGAGGCGACCGGCTGGCAACCGGCCCGCATGCCCGATCACGACGCCGTATTTCCGATTTTCTCGGGCCTGCACAGAGGCAAGTGGGACGATTGTGTTATCTGTCATACGGACCCGGGCAACCAGAAGGTTTTCAACTGCCTCGGATGCCACGCGCACGGCCAGGCGCTGATGGACCCCCGTCACCAGGGGATTGGGGGCTATTCCTATTCGAGCGGCGCTTGCTACAACTGCCACCCCACGGGCGAAGCCGCAAGGTTCCTCGAGCACGACGCCCAGTTCTTTCCGATATTCTCGCGCGCGCACAACGGCAAGTGGGACAGCTGCGCGGTTTGCCACACCGATCCCGCCAACCGCAAGGTGTACGCGTGCCTGAAGTGTCACGCCCACGTGCAAACACTGATGGATCCGAGCCACCAGGGGATCGCGGGATATTCCTATGCGAGCAGCGCGTGTTACGGGTGTCATCCCACCGGCGAAGCGGGCCGGTTTCTCGAACACGATCCACAGTTTTTCCCAATATTCTCCGGTACTCACAACGGCAGGTGGACGGGTTGTGAGACGTGTCATACGAACGCGACCAACAGGAAGATCTTCTCGTGCCTCAAGTGCCACGCGCACAACCAGACGGCGATGGACCCCTCGCACCAGGGCATCACCGGGTACGCCTACTCGAGTACTTCCTGCTACGGCTGCCATCCGACCGGCGAGAGGGGGCAGTTTCTCGAACACGACGCGGCGTTCTTCCCCATATTCTCGGGTGGCCCGCACGCCAAGTTCGGCAGCTGCACCACGTGTCACCCCGATGCAGCCAACCGCAAGAACTTCACGTGCTTCAACTGCCACGCGCACAACCAGACCAAGATGGACGACGTGCACCGTGGAAAAAACGGGTATTCGTACAACAGCAACGCGTGCTACAACTGCCATCCAAACGGCAAAGGCTAGGCAAGGGGGATGACGTTGAAACGACTCTTGTACATTGCAGGTCTGATCGGGCTCGCCGCGACGGCACCCGAAGCGCGCGGCGCCGTGCAAGCGTCCGAGCCCGCGCGGGTCACCTACATATCGGTCGAGGCGGTGTATGTGAACGCCGGCAAGAAGGCGGGCATCGCCATCGGAGATACGCTGAAGGTCGTGCGCGGCAAGCGGGTTATAACGCGGCTGGTCGTAACCAGTATTTCCAGCCACTCGGCGGCGTGCAAACCCCTCGATGCCTCCGCCAGGATAAAAATCGGCGACAACCTGACATACAAACCGCGAAAACGGACAGCGAAAAAGCGGTCGTCGACCCGCGGCAAGAAGTCCACGGTAAAGAAGGGAAGCAGCCGGCGCCGGCCGAGCCGGGTCGTCCGACGCAACGCGCGCCGGCGCGATAGAAACCGCGTACACGGCTACCTGTCGTTTCAAAACCAGTGGCAACAGAGCCTGACGGGTTCGAAGTTCACGTGGCTGCAGCCGAATGTGAACGGCAAGATCACCGTCGACAAGCTTGCGGGCAAGGACGTTACCCTGCGTATCCGTCATCGTTCGCTCTACAGCTTTCGGGCTCCGGCGATCGACTCGCCGTTTTCCGACGACGGCTGGTCGCACCGCCTGGCGGAAGCAGCGCTGGTTTTCGGCAAGCAGGGTTCACCGGTCGAGTTCGGCGTCGGCCGCGTCATCTCTCCGTATATCCGGGGGATCGGTTACATCGACGGCGGGTATTTCTCCGTGAAGGTCAGCCCGCGCTATCGGGTAGGCGCTGCGGTGGGTACCGAGCCGGACGAGGAATCATCCGCCTATCGCGCCGACCGCAAAAAGATCGGCGGGTTCGTCACGTTTGAGAAGGAGCTCGATGCGCGAAGGCGTTTTTCCACGACGCTCGCACTGTCGGCGAGTTACGCGGCGGGTGCCGTCAACCGGGAGTTCTTTTACGTGCAGAATTCCTACACGGTGGCCCAGCGCCTGTCGGCCTACCAGAGCGTCGAAATCGACGTCAACCGCCAATGGCGAAGGGACATCACCGGGAGCCGGGTGTCGTTTTCGAATTTCTATTTTACGTCCAATTTCTTTGTATCCAACTTCGCCACGTTCGATTTTTCATTCGACGCCCGTCGCAACGTTCGTAACTACTTCAACTTGAATACCCCGGACAGTCTCTTCGACAGCCGCCTGCGCAAGGGCCTCGACGGCGGGTTTTCTCTGCGGCTCCCAAGGGGGATCAGCCTGCGCGGCACCGGCGGTATACGCTACGGCGACGAGGACAGCCAGGACATCCGCTTCACATCACTCTTCATGAACGTCCGTAACGTCTATTGGCGCGGGCACAACCTGTCGACGAGGATATCCCGGTCGGAAACGGGGTTCACCACGAGCTATCGTCCCACGATCACATACCGCATGCCCATCAAACGCACACGGGCCAACTTCAGCGTCGGCGGCAACCTGTACAAGACCGGTGCCATCAGCAACAACAGCTACTATTTCGAACTCGGCGGCAGCCGAAGTCTCAACCGTCGCTACTACGTGTCGGGCAGCTGGCGGCAGTACGTGAGCGGGCCGCTGCAGTCCCT
>JBHHVD010000022.1:0-39293 GCA_046754105.1 Candidatus Krumholzibacteriia bacterium | reverse complement strand
CGCACGACGACGGGCGGGGTGGAATAGAAAACGGCGGGCTAATCGCGCAGGATATGACAGTGGTAGCCACCGGGGTTTTTCTGCAGGTAATCCTGGTGGTAGGGCTCGGCGGGGTAGAACGGCCCCGCTGCTACGACTTCGGTCACCACGGGGTCCGGCCATTTGCCGGAACCGTCGACGCGCTCGCGTACCGTCAGCGCCGTTTCTCGTTGCTCCTGGCCCCGGTAGAAGATCGCCGAGCGGTACTGGGTGCCGCGGTCGTTTCCCTGCCGATTCTTTGTGGTCGGGTCGTGGAGCCGGAAGAAATAGTCCAGCACTTGCTCGTACGAGATCCTCTCCGGGTCGAAGATGACCTTCACCGCCTCGGCATGCCCGGTCCGTCCCGTCACCACGTCTTCGTAGGCGGGATCGGGAAACGAACCGCCCGCGAACCCTACCTCCGTATCTCGGACGCCATCGATTGCGCGCAAGATCTCTTCAACCCCCCAGAAGCAACCGGCGGCCAGGATGGCGACTTCGGTTCCCTTGCCGCTCCCGGGGCCGCCGCTCGTGTTGGTGTCGTCCTTCGTCATCCTGGCACGCCTTTCTACTACAACGCACCCTATACCAGTGCTTGACAGTTGTCAATTACAGGGCCGTCCCGTATGCTCATCCCCAGGAGGAGCCCACTATGACGAAAGCCACGAGTCTGATGCTGGTCGCGTTGCTTGTCTCGGCCGCCGCGTGTCCCGCCCAGCACCTCGAGGGATGGCGGACCTACCCCGTCGACACCCAGGTAATCGATCGCCTGGTCGCCGAACTCGAAAGCGGCGCCCTCACCCGAGTGCCGGAGGTGTCCTTCACGACGGGGTACGATAAGAATCTCGTCGATCTCGTGGTCTTTTTCGGACGTGGACAGCCGCCGGTTGTCCAGCAGCTGGTCCGCAACGGAGAGGCCCTGCGAGATGCGTGGGGCGCACGGACCGTGTGGGTGATGGTGTTTACGACCGACCCGGCGCTGATTGACGAGGAGGTCGGTACGGAGACGACCGTCGAGCGCACGACGCAGGACAAAAAAGTCACGGGCAAGGAAACGGTCACCACGACGACGACCCGGAAGACCGAGGAGTTCTACGCGAGCGCGCCGTCCATCCGGGTAGAGGCGCTGGACTACCGCCGCGGCGTGGGTGAGATATCCGTGATCGCCGGCATCGCAGCCCTGTTCTCGGGGGTACGGCCCACGGGCGATGCAAAAGGCGGCCGCCTGGAAGACGAGGACACGGACCTCAAGATGACGCGCATCGGCACTTCCACCGCAGGCAAAGAACTCTACTTCGGCATGGTAAAGGTGCTCGTGGAGGAGAACACCATCTACCGCGTACGGACGTCGCTGAAAAAGAAACGCGCCTACGCCACCTTCGGCAACTACAGCCCGTCCCGCATCAGCGCCAGCGTGGCGCTGGCGTTTACGCTCGCCGACGGCAAGAACAAGCGTCCGGGAGAATCGCGCGGCGACTTCGAGCCGTACGTGTTCTTTCACCTCTACCCGCCGGGACTGCCCCG
This sequence comes from Candidatus Krumholzibacteriia bacterium, assembly GCA_046754105.1. Lineage (GTDB taxonomy): Bacteria > Krumholzibacteriota > Krumholzibacteriia > WVZY01 > WVZY01 > JAZGDW01. The sequence continues at coordinate 37,751 of JBHHVD010000022.1, read as the reverse complement.
GCCGAAGCTGCCGCGCGCCGACCGCACCCACGCCCTGTATCCAGGCTGGCCGAGTGCCACGGTCGGCATCAAGCTCGGGGACGATGCGTTCGACAACATCATCGTGGGGGGATCGCTGAACCACATGCTGGGGTCGTTCGGTTCGTTCACCGGTGTGCGCTACACGCGGGTACCGGGCAAGTGGGAATGGGCCTACGCCTTCGGGCTCAACTATTCGCTATGAGTGGATAATCCGGGCGCGCCTATCGGCGCCCCCATGGGCCGGGCGAGATACTCCCTGGACGGATCGCGCCTAATTCCCGTTTCTACCCGGCCGGCCGATGAACCAGCCGAGACGCAGTCCGCCCTCGATGCGGTCGGGGTCGCCGTCCCTGCTGGAGACTTCCCCGTACAAGAGCCGCCACTCGCCCCGGGTGTACCACCCGAAACCACCCTCTGCGGCATAGAGCACACCGGATCCGAACCGCATCCAATGCCAACCGCCGATACGTTCGATGGCAATCCCCGCACGCGCTTCGAGTGAGGTCTTTGGAAAACCGTCGACGCCGCCGCCGTTCCGTTCGAGGACGAGCGGGCTCAGCCGTACGTGGAACCCGCCGCGCGAGAGCCATCTCGTCGACACCGGGCTCGGCGTGCTCTCCACCCCTGCCATTATAGAGAGAGCGCCGCGCCCGCTCCGGCGATTGCCTCCCTGCCCGCCAACGTCGAGCGAGAACCGGTAGGTCGGCTTCGGCGGCAACGGTCCCTGGCGCAGGCCCTGGAGCCCGAGGCGCACCATGGCGTTGACGCGAGCACGCTCCACCGGGGAGAAGTCTCCGTTGTGCGGCAGCGGCGTCTCCCTCGTCTCCGCCGCTGGTGGCGCCCCGACGCCGGCCACTCCGGCCATGGCATCGAGCACGGCGCCGGCGATGACCCCGTGCGTGCGGCAGGACGGGTGATGCAGGTCGGGGCTGAAGTACGGTGACGTCGCTGTGGCGAACGACGGATTGTCTCCGAGCCGGCCCAGCAGCGCCGTCAAATCGACAACGGTAAGTCCCTTGCCCTCGGCGACCCCGCGGATCGCATCGTTGTAGCCGCGAACCAGTCGCCGAACCGCCTCCAGCTCCCCGGGCGTCCACACTTCGTCCGCCTCGAAGTGACTCCGAAACGGGACCAGAAACGCCGAGGCCACACTTCCCGCGGGATACGGACGGCCGTGACCGTCGTCGGCACCTTCGGGCAGCGGTTGCAGGAGCGGCAGCGCGGTGACGTCCGGCAGCGTCAGCACCAGAAAATGATCCGCGCCCACATCGCCGGGCATCACGCCCCGCAGCCGCTCGACCAGGCGCGCGTAATCGCGCCGGAATTCCCCGGGCGACGGCGAGCGCGCATTTCCCACGATACCGAACGAGGCGAGCAAGTCGTTCGCGCCGATAAAGAGCACGACCCAGCGCGGCCGCTTCTGCCACTGCTCGACGGTCTCCACCACCGAGAGCCCTTCGGGCAGGAGTATTTCACCGAACGTCCACCCGCTCGAATTATCGCCCCGGTTCTTCGATGACTGCCCGATCACTTCCCGCAACATCTGCCCCGGCACGGCCATTACCACGCGCTCGTCGCCCGCCGCAAACCTCGGGGACGCCGGCAGCAAGACACGCAGCGCCTCCCAGGGGTAGGCGAGACCGCCCACGGTAAACCCGAGGCGCGCGAGCCCGAGGTGGTTGATGGGGTACGGTTTTTCGAAGCGGCCCCGTTCGGGCGCTATCCCCAGACGCCGCATGAGTTGGCCGGCCCACGACTGGCGAATCGAGGTGTCGCTGAGCGAGAGAAAGTAGATGCCGGCGGTGACACTGTCGCCGACGAGGAGCAGCTCCGAAGGTTGTTGCGGCAGTGCGCCGGCGGCTGCCGCGGGCGTTGCGGGCCCTGCCAGCATGAGGAGCCCGCCGATCGAGGCCGCGACGATCCGGTGCATTTTTTTCATGGTTGTCCTGCCAGACCCTTGGCACACCGCGGGGCGATTTCTCGAACGGGTAGATTCTGACTCCACACCACGTTAGAATACGCGGCCGCCCGGATGTTTTCAACGAGACTTGCCCGCTACCACCGGCCCACCCCGGCGGCCGCCCCCGTACCACGGGCAACCTTTTGCCCCGTCCACCCGTCTAACGAAACATAACCCATCACGGTGTGGTGGTTCACCCTGCGCCCGTACCCTCTGTAGCTCCCACGACACTCTAACTAACACGCCTATCAGGAGGTCGTTTATGCAATTACATATTCGTTCTAACGAACGGTTTCTGGCCGTATCCACCCTTGCCATCGGGGTGGCGCTGGTCGCCACGGCCTTCGCCACTCCGAGCGACCGCCGGTCCGCCGACGAAAAACACGCCCGGGACGTCGCTTTTTTCGAGGAATTCGCGCTCTCCTCCGGCGGCGAACTGCGGGTCGAAGTCGGCGACATGGATATCCATGTCAGGACGGGCAAGCCCGGCAAGAGTTCGGTCGAGGTCTTCGTCTCCGGCGCCGACCCCGAACGCGCCCGCGAGTACTTCGAGGAGTTGACCTTTGACGCGCGCCTCGAGGGCAACACGCTGCTCGTCGAAAGCCGCGAGCCGCGGCATCGGTTTCTGGCAGCGCTACAACCGCGTGCACGCCCGAGCGGTCGTCACGGTACCCACGAAGACGGCCGTGGACATCGACACCGAGGACGGAGACATCCGCCTGGATGACCTGGACGGCGCCCCGGGGGTCCGCGCGGTTGCCCGGGGCATCAGCAAGGCGAAAAGGCGAAGCCGGTTACCGCCGGTGCCCCGCAGATGATAATTGTCATCTTAATGCCTGTGGAATTCCTCCTTGCACCTGTGCTATACTTGTGGCGTAACGAATGACCGTGGCTTCGGCCCCTTCGAGCAAAGGAGGTTCGAGATGCGGCTTGTTACGGTATTACTCATCGCCCTTGCGGCGCTGCTTGTCGTTGGAGCGACTGCGAGCGCGCAGACACCCTACATCGGGGTGTTCTTTGAGGTCAGCCCGAACTGCAACGGCATTACCGACACCGCGATTCCACCCGGTGTGTTCGGCGCGATCGATTCCCTGTACGTCATTGCATACAACTTCAGCTGCTTCGTGACCGGCGTGCAGCTCAAGGTGGAATACCCGCCGGTGTGCATGCAGTGGGTGGCCGATATCGGCACGCAACCGGTCACGATCGGTAGTACGGACACCGGTATGTCGATGGGGTGGGCGCTTCCCCAGAACAACTTCCCGCCCAACCCACTGTGTATCGCGACGGTGATCTTTCAGTGGGTGTGTACCGATTGCTCGCAAACCAACATTCCGGTCCGGGTCGTCGGCCACCCGTTGTTCAACCCGCTGAACCCGGAGTATACGTGTTTCAACCAGATCGGGACCTTTCCGGCCGAGGGCCTGACGGCGCTCATCTGTCCGACCGTTCCGGTCGAGGACACGACCTGGGGACAGGTAAAGTCCCTGTACGGTCAGTAGCGGCCGGCCGGTGGACACGTTCACCGGACTGCGGGGGTGCGGGCCACAATAACGCCATGTTGTCGAGATGCGCCGGCAACGTGATGCCACCTCTCCCGGGTGTTTTGGCCACGCGGCCGTGGGCGTGCAGGTACACGCTGTCCGGTTCCGGAATGCAAAGTGCCCGCGCGTCGGATTGCACACCCGCTGCCGCCCCGTGGACGCGCCCTGTACCCCGCTACCGAAGCGCCACATGACCCATTTCATAACTAGTTAGATCGCAGCAGGCTAGCTACTCTTCCCCGGCCGCGACCCTGTATCTGCGCTCGTTCGAAAACTCCCATCAGAAATCCCATCGCCCGTGCACGAAAGTTGCTCGCACCGGTTGCAAACGGCGCAGACTTGCCTGCGCCCGCGTATGGTAGGGAATACACATGTCGCATCGTTACCGACACTACCTCGTTGTTCCCGTGCTGCTGCTGCTCATCGGCACCGCGGCGCCCGCGCGCGCGTGCGAACAGCCCGCCGACGCGCTCCTGTCGCAAACCCGCCTGGTGACCGTGTGGGGTTGCCCCATGTGCGAGAGCGTGCGCCAGTACGAATTCGGCAGGTGCCCCAAGTGCGGCATGTCGCTGGTCCCGCTGGAGAGGAAGAGGCTCTACGGTGCAGCGGCGTTGATGCCCGGGGCGCCGCAGTGGCTCTTTTACGCGGCGGCGATTTCGGTGCTCCTGCTGTCCTTCGTTCTCTTTCACTACTGGGGACGACGGCAAAGCGCTCAACCCCAGCGCGGTTTCCGCTGGAACCTGCTCCGCATCCCCGGCATCAAGTGGCTGGTCAAGCGCCGCTGGTTTCAGTTCAGCCTGCAGTTTCCCGTCTTTATTCTGTTCATGATCGTGATCGTGGCGGGCCTGATGGGCAACCCCGATCCCACGCGCAACATCGCGCCCGCGCTGACCTGGGCCTTCTGGTGGACGTGGCTGATCGTCGCCGTTCTGTTCATGGGCAAGATATGGTGCACCGCCTGCCCGTGGATGGGTGTTTCCGACTGGCTGGCGAAGTCCAGCTTCTGGCGGCGGGTCCGCAAGCCGTTTAGCGCCGACAACCGCTGGCCCAAGAGGCTTCGCAACATCTGGATCGCGACCATTTCCTTCGTGGCACTCACGTGGCTCGAGCTCGGCTTCGGCATTACCCAGAAACCCTGGCTCACCGCCACCCTCGCCCTGGTCATGGTGATGGCGAGCGTGCTCACGCTGCTCGTCTACGAACGCAAGGCGTTTTGCCGCTACGCCTGCCTGGTCGGACGCGTACAGGGCCTCTATGCGATGCTGGCCGGCACGGAGCTACGCAGAGACGACGCGAATGTGTGCCGCGCGTGCGTGACCAAGGACTGTTACCACGGAAACGAAAACGCCTACCCCTGCCCCACGCACCAGTTCATCGGCGCCATGGACGTCAACACCTACTGCACGCTGTGTACGGAGTGCATCAAGGCCTGCCCCGAGGACAACATCGTCTGGAACACGCGTCCGGTGGGAGCCGATCTGCTCGAGACCAGCAAGGTGCGCTCCGATGAGGCGTTCCTCGCGATCGCCCTCCTGTCGATGAGCGCGTTTCACGGCCTGACGATGACGCCGTTGTGGGTGACCATCCTGCGCTGGTTCGAAGGCACCTTCGGCGCGCCGCACCTCCTGGCGTTCTCGGTCGCGATGACGGGCATCCTGGCCCTGCCGCTCGGGGTGTACTACGGTATCTGCTGGCTGATGAAATGGTCGGCGGGCGATCACAAGAACAGCGCCGGGCGGCTCTTCGTCCGTTTCGCCTATTCCCTCCTGCCCATTGCGCTCTTTTACCACCTGGCGCACAACGCCCAGCACATCCTCTTCGAGGGCAAGAAGCTCGTGCGCCTGGCCTCCGACCCGTTCGGGCTGGACTGGAATCTCTTCGGCACCGCCTCGATGCCCGTCGACATGGTCCTGCCCCTTGGCGTGGGCTGGGGCATGCAGGTTGCGCTGATCCTCTTCGGCCACATCTACGGCATCCGCGTCGCGCACAAGATATCCCGCTCACTCTACGACCAGCCCCGGCAGGCGGTGATGAGCCAGATCCCGATCCTCGCCGGCATGCTCTTGTTCTCCTTTCAGAGCCTGTGGCTCATAGCCCAACCGATGATCATGCGCACGGCGATGTAACCCGCTCGCCGGCCCGCGCCGCCGGGCGCCTCCCCATAGAGTCCCATTCTTCGTAAATGGCCGTTTACCGCATACGGACGGGCTTTTTATTGACACCCGCCGTTAGTTTGTGGTATTACTTACGTTGCACTTTCTGTTCTTATCCACGCACCAGGGGAGACCGTGACTCCTCGCCCACTATGAAAGGCGGTCTCTATGAACTCACGTCTACTGGCGGTCGGCCTGGCACTCGTGCTCGTCAGCCTTTGCTTTCTGAGCTCGCACGCGCAGGTACCGACGTATTCTATAGTGCTTTCGAACAAGCCCCACTGCCCCGGCGTGGGCGTCGCCGACACGCTGACGATTCTCCTCGTCGACGCGGGCGCACCGATTTGCGGTGCCGCATTCCAGGTCACGTATCCGCCGAGCATGTTATGGATCGCGGATTTCGACACCGCGCCGGCCACCGTCGGAACGACGCCCAGCACGGTGAGCATGGCCTGGCCCACGCCACTCGACGGGCTATCTCCGATCGTGTGCGCGAGGGTGGCTTTTCAGTGGACCTGCAGCGACTGCGCGGGGCATGAAAACGAACAGGTCCTGATGCCGGCCGCGCTGATCGGGTTTTGTACGGGCAACGTGCCGGGCAACGTCTCGCCGGGCGAGGTCTGTCCTACGATCAGCCCCGTCGAACAATCGACCTGGGGCCGTTTGAAAGCCCTTTACGAGCAATAGGCCACCCCCTGGAAACCGGCGGCCCGCCCGGGCCGCCGGTCTGCCACCAGGGCGCCCCGCCGGCGCGACGCGCGCCGCAAGACCGCCACGTACCGGTGTTAACGGCCTGTGTCTTGCAGGTTCCGTCTCGTACGCCATCCCGTTCCCGTTGACAATTGTCAAATAAAAACACCGATCGGATGTTTGCACGATGTCCGATCCTGTTTATCATGGTCGGGGCCCGGCCTGGCCGAAGGAGAACCGAGATGAGAATACGTATCGTGCTTGCGACCCTGCTTCTGTGCCTGTTGTCCATCCACAACGCGAGCGGCGCGCCCTCGTTCGCCGGCGACGAGCCGGCCATGACCGCTCATTTCATAAACGTCGGCCAGGGCGAGGCAACACTCCTCGAGTTCCCGTGCGGTGCGGTGCTCGTGGACGCCGGCGCCGAAAATCCTTCCCACGTGGCCGATTTCATGAGCTACCTGCACGCGTTCTTTGCGCGGCGCGGCGACCTGGCCGACACCCTCGACCTCGTCATCATCACGCACAACCATCCGGGGCACACACGGGCGCTGCCGGACGTGTTCCGTAATTTCAACGTAAAATACTACGTCGACAACGGCCACCCCGCCAACACGGAGATCAGCGGTGCGCAGGAATGGGTCCGCATGAACGTGCCGAGCGAAATCGTACGCGAGGTCTCCGCGATCGAGATCGCCGGTCTCGACGACCGCACGGGGCTGACCGGCCCGCAGATCGACCCGCTCGCCTGTGCCGGCACCGACCCGTTGATCCGTGTGCTCGCCGCGCGCCACCTCGAGTATTTCCCCACCAGCTTCGAGCGTATCGAGACACCCGCGGGTTGGGCGCCCGAGGATTTCGCCGCGGAGGATAACCAGTCGCTGGTCGTCCGCGTCGACTACGGCGAATTTTCCCTCCTCTTTACGGGGGATCTCGGACGGGTCGGCATCGGCACACTGATAGACTATTACCGCTCCGGCAACCTGCTCGACGTCGACCTTTACCTGGCCGGCGGCCACGGCGCCCGCGATGGCACCAGCGACGGGCTGCTGGAGGCGATGTCACCCCGGCTCGCCGTCATCGCCGTAGGCAGCTGGAACGGCTATCCCGCGCGCAGGAACGGGCTCCCGAGCCTCGCCACGTGGCAGCGGCTCGAGGCGGCCATCCCGGCCCAACGCATCCACCCCAGGGCGGCCCGCCTGGCCGAGGGGCCCTACCGCTTCCGGACCCGCGTGGTGAGGTCACGGGTATACGCGACGGCGTGGGACGGTGTGATCCGTGTCACCGCAACACCCACCGGAGAGGTCACGATCGAGACCAGCCGCTGGCGCTGCGCCCGTGTTTCCATCCCCCAGCGGTGACAGGAGTCCCTTTTGCCCCGGCACGCTGCGCCCACCGCCGGCGACCCGGGGCCGCCACAAAGACGTCCATCCAGATTGGTGCAGATTTTGCTCAGTTGTGTCCCGGGTCAGTCTGTCACGATTCCTTGCGACCTGACGTCAGATTTCTGACCATCCTACATGAATTTTTGCCATAGACCGTTCCAACCGAACGAGGTGGGAAAATGACCAAAGATCCCGAAGCGCCGACCCAGGACGCGCCCATCGAGGACGCACCGGGTGCGGATCCCTCCGCTGCGGATACGCCCCAGCGGGCGACGTCCGTGCAAGATGTTCCGACCATGGAACCGGCCCGGCCGGCGGCCCGGCCGTTGCCCCAGATCGACCGCTCCACGCTGCACGCGGAAGCGGAGCGCCTGACCGCTTTCAAGAGCGAGCGAGTCCAGAAGAACAACCAGACACCGTGCCCGGCGTGCGCGACCCTGGTTCACATCGATGCCAATCTCTGTCCGCACTGCAATACGGACATCGCCGCCAACAACGCCCTTGTACGGGAATCGGTGCGCCGCCTCGAAGAGATCAACAACCGTCTCGGCGACGTCCGCCGGCAGGCGTGGCACGCGCGCGTGCGGCGCTTGACCTGGCCCGTCTGGCAAACGCTACGAGGTCTCTTCGCCGACCCGAACCTGCGCGAAGATTTGAGACTTGTCATTCCGGCGCTGGCGGTATTCTTCGCCCTCGTCATCGCGTTGCGCATGGCGGCCGGTGCCGCCTGGTTCTGGGGTGTGTCGCTCGGCGGTGGATTCGCCGCGTGGGCACTGCTCGGGAGCTCGCGCAACCGGAGATACGTCACGCTCGACGTCTACCGGATGGCACTCGTGTTCGGGCTGGTGCTCGTCATGAGCACCGCCGTCATACGGCCGGCGCCTTTCTCGGGCGGCACGGCCCGGGCGAGCGTCACCGTCGGGTCATCCGTCGTAAACATCCGCCAGGCCGCCACCGTCGACTCGCGCATCGTGACGACGGTGCAAAAAGGCGACCGCCTGACGGTGATCGAGCGCGACGACCTGTGGTACAAGGTGAAAACGCCGGACGACAAAACCGGCTGGGTATTCAAGAACCTGGTAACCGAGTAAAGACGCCCACACGCTCCAGCACGAACGGAAACAGGCCCGGCAAATGTCGGGCCTGTTCTTGTTTGGCCGCATCGGCGCCTCGCACAATCGCGCTCAGGCACGGTTCGCGGGTGCCACCCACTCACACGCACGGGCGAAGCCGCGCTGGAATCCTGCCTCAAACACGTCGCACGGGGGCGGCGCCGAAGGCACCTCCGGTGTCATCGCCGATCCCGCCCCAGCTCCGCCTGCCGTCGGCCGCGTAGGCGCCCAGGATGAGGGCGACCATCATCACCGCCATCACGTACACCCACCCGGGCACGCTCGGCGCGTCTCCCTGCGCGTAGGAGTGGAGGCCGGAGAGAAAATAGTTTACGCCGAAATAGGTCATGCCCACCGACGAGATGGCGGCAAAGCTCCCCGCCGCCAGGTTCAGCGGATTGTTCAGCGTCTCCACGAAGCGCATGTGCGCGACGAACGCGTAGACGAGGATCGTCACCAGCGCCCACGTTTCCTTGGGATCCCAACCCCAGTAGCGGCCCCACGATTCGTTGGCCCACACGCCCCCGAGCCACGTACCAATGCTCAAGAACGCGAGCCCGGTAATCATGACCCGCCAGTGCAGGCTGTTGAGCTCCAGGATCGCCAGCCGCAGCGTCATGCGGTCCGGGCCCTTGAAGAGATGAAGGATCAACATGGTCATGGCGACGAGCGCGGCGAGGCCGAGAAACCCGTAGCTCGCCGTAATCACGGTGACGTGCACGATCAGCCAGAACGAGGCGAGCACCGGCACCAGCGGGCTGATGGCCGGATCGAACGTGGGCAGCATGGCGACACCCAGGATAACGCTCGTCAACAGCCCCGCGAGCGCGGCCACCGATCCGCCGCGGGTGCGCATTTCATAATAAAAACCGGCGGCGCCGATCATGAGGCTGATAAAAATCAGCGATTCGTAGCCGTTGCTGAGCGGTGCGTGGCCGGACGCGATCCACCGCAGCACGTACGCGTAGGTGTGATACGCGAGCGTACCGGCGTAGAGCAGCATGCCGAGCGCATAGAAGGGATGGCGCAGGGAATACGCCCTTCCGCGTCTGCGGGCGAGCCCCCACGCGTAGGCGAGGATCAAAATGGCGAACGCGAACAGGTACGGGATCGTGGCCCAGGTAAACGGCTGCGTGCGGTTGAGCCACATCTCCGCGTGGCGGGCCCGCTCCGACGGGATCACGGTGGCGCCGTGCTGCTCCTGCAGCGCACGGATCGTGCGTGCGCCCTGCAAGATGATCGTGTTGTCCCCTTCCTGCAGCGCGTGGAAGAGTTCCTCGAAAGCGGCCTGGTACTGTTCACCCACTTCTCCGGGCACTTCGGAGGGGATATCACGCGGGGCGATCCAGCGGTTGTTCTCGTCGCCCGGCACGGGAAACAGGCGCAGCGTGATCCCGCGCAGCGCCATATGGAAGAAATTGAACCGCTCGTCGAAGGAGACGAGTTTCTTTTGCGTCTTGGTTTTTTCCTTGTCCGGCACGCGGTGGGCCGCATCGACCTCGCCCGCCAGTCGGTATTGCCCCGACGCATCGTAGAGCGACGCGGGGGTGACGTGCGTCGTACCGGCGTCGACCCCGAGGATCGACTTGACCCCGGCGTTGCGAACCGCCACTACGGGCTTGTCGAACCAGTCGCGCGAGTGGGCCAGCCAGCTCAGCGAGAGGTCCATGGCGTTCCACCCCTCGAAGCGGCCGCGTTTCGTGACCTTCATCACGGATTCGCGGCTGAGCGTATCCAGCGGTTTCATCCGCCCCTGAAAGTCCTGCACCATGAGCAGTCCGAGCGCGTCGCGCGCGTAGGGGGTGAGAAAGTTTCCGTCCGGCGCGGTGTGACCGTGGGTGTGCCCGCCGGTCTGCGCGGCCGCGCGCCCGCGGCGGGCGGCGTTCCCGGCGATGGTCGTGATCAGAAGCGCCGCCGTAGCGGCGACGACGGCAGCGCGACGCAGGTTGGACATGTCAAACTCCTATCGCGGTCCCGCGGGGCGCCGGTTCCAGACGATGCCCCGGGTGAGCGTTATAATGAAACCCAACCCGACAAAGAAGTACCCGATGTACGTGGGCAGCTTGCCCGGGTCGTGGTTGACGGACAAGACGGTGCCGCGGCGGTCGCGGTCGTACGACGACTGGAAATGTTTGAAGCCGCGGTAGGTCAGCGGGTGGTTCATATAAATGCGTGCCGGCCGGCCGTCGACGCCCCGTTCGTCGTCGTAGATCCGAACGTGGCTCTCGAAGCTCGCCGGGTTGTCGCTGCCCGGGTAGGTGACCAGGACGAAGTCGTCGAGGTGGAGGCGGTACGGCAGGTCGATCCGGATGGGACCGAACGTCACCTCGACCTCGCGCCCCTCGAGGTCGACGCGCGTCCCTTCCTCCCACTTCTTGACCAGCGCGGCGCCGGCGTTGCCCGCATCGTCCGAGACGGCGATCCGTGCGCCCGGCGGCAGGTTCTCGTCGTCACTCGCAACCGGCGTGTGCACTGCCGACGGCCAGTAGGCGACGGGGAGAAATGCAAAACCTCCCGCCCGCAGCACGGCTCCCTCGGCGACCGCGAACGTATCACCGGCCGCAGCCCGCTCCGGTGTCTCGCCGCCCCCCACGAAGAGGTCGAAGTCGGCGACACCGGAAAGGGACTCCCCTTCCTTCGCAAACAAGTAGAGATGACGCCCATAATCATAAGTCATAGCTATAGTTGCAAACACAGAATCCGCTCCGGCATGCCCCATGTTGAATTCCGGGTGAAATGCGAAGAGCAGCCGTTCGCCGGCCGTGCCGTCGGGAGCCGTGATCGCCACGCGGATGGCCGGGTTGTTCATCGCGGCGCCCGGGTCCGGCTCGGCGCCCACCCGGAAATCCGGCGCCAGTTCGGTGATGCGGAAGCGGTATCCCCCGGCGGTGATTTCCGCCGGCGGTTTGGCCGGCACGGCGAGCCGGTGTGTGCCGCCGCCCATGGAGACTACCATTTCACCCCGTTCGGCCGCGCCCCCGGCGCGTGCCCGCTCTTGCGCCATAAAATGGACGGTGACCCCGCCGGCCCGCAGCGAGTCGCCACCGTGCATGGCGGCGTGCCCCTCACCCGGTGACCCCGTGCCGCCGTAGACCAGTACCGGTTGACCGCCCTCTGCTTCGACGAGTCTCTCGTCTACGTGCGGCCAGTACTGTTCGACCGCCACCCGGAAGCGCTCGTCCCCTACCACGAGGTCACGCGCGGCCACGTCGGTGCCCGGCTTGTAGAACCGCACCGGAAAGGCGGCCGTCTCTTCGCCGACCTGCAGCTGCACGTAGTCCCGGCTCGAGTAGACATAATCGGTGGCTTGCCCCTCGCGAATCGGCATGCTGCCCTCGTAGGCGAAGAATCGCGTGATGCCGGCACCGATCATGACGATGACGAACGCGATGTGCGTAACGACGTAGCCGGTCTGGTGTTTGCGATACGGAACGTTGGCGGCGAGTGCGACAACGAGGTTCACCACCAGCAGCGCGAGCAGCGCCTCGAACCAGCGCGCGTTGTAAATCAGCGCGCGAGCGCCCGCCGAGCCGTAGCGCGACTCGACGAACGTCGCCACCGCGATGGCGACGGCGAAGACGGCGAGTATGGCCAGGGTGAGTTTGAGCGAGCCCAGGGCGCGCACGATCGGATTTCGATGGTGTTTTTGACGCATGACTTCCCGTCGGTTTTGTGTGCCGGGCCTCGCGCGCGGTAAACGCTAGGCCCGGTCCTTGACGTAGCTGAGGATGGCTTTGAACTGGCTCTCCCCGTCGAGCCCCGCTTCGGCCAGCACCATGTGCGCCTGGCCGCTTCCCAGATAATGTCCCCGCGCAAAGGGATGCATCGTCGCGTTGCGCCCGCGTGCCGAACGGATCCACCGGTACATGGTCGGCAGCGTAAATCCCGTAATACCCATGGCCTCTTCGGCGCGCGCCGCCGGAAAGATCCGCTCCCGCTCCTCGGGCGCCAAGAGGTCGAAGAGCTCCGCGCTGGCGACGTAGTACACGTTGAGATCGAGCCCTTCGCTCTCGAGCAGCCCGAGCGCCCCGTTGACGAAGGCGTAGGCAACGTCGCTGCCCTGCAGCACGACGGTGCCGTCCCCACTACCGCTCGCGCTTCGAAGCTCGTAGACGCCGCTCTTCGCAGCGTCCGCCGGGGCGAGTCCCATCGCTTCGCGGTCGAGAACGGCCTCGGACGGCCGTGTGACGAACGGCGCGACCACCGCGGGCCTGGCTGCGAGGGCAGCGGACACGAGGTGCCATACCTCCTGCGGGTCCCACGGCGTAAGCGTTATCATCGTAGAGCGCGGAAAATTCTCCTGCACGAGCTGAAGCGCCTGCGGGTCCGCGTGCGTCGGGCCGTCCTCACCGGTCTTGACACCGGCGTGCGCGCACACCAGGAAGAAGGGACGGTACGGCTCGTGGGTCACCGCCTGTCGCGCCTGGTTGCCGATGGCGTGCAGGCGGGCGGCGATGTGTCCCAGCGGCGCGTTGAAGGCGCCGTACGACGAGCCGACACCAATGTGGCGCCCGTAGGTCGAAAGCCCGGAGAGCACGCCGGCCATCGCGTCTTCACAGATACCCCCGACCGAAAGCAGGCGCGCATCGGGGTTGGTCTCGGCGTTATAGTAGCCGTCGCCAAACCCCTTGCCGATGGTGTTGACACTCGTGGAGCCGAGGAGGTCCGCCGCCGCTGCGAACACCGCCCCACCGCTCGCCTGGTTGTAGTGCTGAAGGACTTTACCCAACTCGCCGCGAAGCGTCGTCGACGTACCGGGCTTTGGCCTCAGCGCATCCGGTGCGCCGTCCGCCCGCTCCGCCAGGTCGAATATGGCTGCCACGTTCGGGGCACCTTTGCGCGGCGTGCGGCCGCGAACGTCGAGTCGCTCACGCGCCTCCACCAGGCGTTTCGCCATTGCATCGGCCACGCGGCGGTTCGCATCGAGCGACGTGCGCAGTGTCATCAGCGCGTCCCAGAAGCATTCCTCCACCACCTCGGTCGCCGTGCCGCCGGCGCAGCGCTGCCCCGCCGTCTCACAGTCACAGTGCGGCAGGGCGCCGCCGGTTTTTTCGAGCAGCGGCTGCAGCGCCTCGAAGAAACCGTCGCTGCACAGTTTATGGCCCGCGCCGTGCGACGCCTTGCCCATGATGCCGTACTGCCACCCCTTGGTCGTCCGGTAGACGATCGCTGTCGGCTGGTGGTTATCGAGGCGAAGTGCCTTGCGCTGTGCGGCGATGACCTGTTGAAAGTCCGTGCCGTCGGGAACGTAGATCACGTTCCAGTCGTGGAGATAAGCGAACTCCGCCGGTGTCCACTGCACGTAGTCACCCGGCGCGTCGCCGTCGCGGCAGACGTGGTTCGAGTCGATCGAGGCCTGATTCCAGTCCACGTGCAGGACGACGTTTCTCAAGGACGCCGTGCCCGCCGCCGCCATCGCCTCTCCGACGCGTCCCGGCGTCATGCCTCCCTCGCCTTCGACAATGTGGACGCGGGGTGGATCGTCGCGATAGTAGTCGGCCGCGCCCCAGGCGAGACCGAGCGACGTGCCCATACCGACACCCGAGGCGCCGGTGGCCAGCCGTACGAACGGAGTACCCGGTGTGGGATGCCCGTCGAGCGCTTTGGCGTTGAACTCGCGGAACAGCGGCGTGGCTGCCGTGGGGTTGCGCCGGAATCCGAGCAGGTCCTCGATCCGCAGCTGGAAGCGCACGTCCTCGGGTACCAGCTCGGGTGCGCCGATGAGCATCATCTCGTTGCGCAGTGCCCACATGGCGTAGAGCCCGAGCGCCTTGTGGCCGGCTGCGTAGGAGACCATGTCGGCGTCTTCGCGGTCGGGGCTGGATACGTCGTAGTCCATCGAGTCGAAGAGAATACCGGAGACAAAACGCCCCGATGAAATCGACCCGCCCGGATGCCCCGACATGGGCACGTAGTTGTAGAGCGCCGCGCACAGCGAGCGGTAGACGAGGTCGAACGTCTCCAACACCTCCACGTCATCCGCAGCGAGCGGGTTGCCCGCCGTGTTGACCTCGTCACGGATGTCGATGTACGCGCCGCGCCGCGGCCCTAATGTGAACGTCATCTCTGGCTCCTTCGCGTCAGTACAGATACCGTCCCTCGTTTAGGAAGGCGTCGAAACCCGCCCGGTCGGCGGCCGCCGCGCGGATGCGCCCCAACCCGTCTTCCAGCGACGCCATGTCGGTCGCCGTGGAGAGCCGGAGGTAGTGTTTGCCCTCGCTGCCGATCGCGCCGAAGGACCTCCGGTCCATGGTCGCCACACCGTGCCGGTAGAGTGCGAACATCTGGAAGAGCGTGGCCGGGGTCGTTTTTTGTTTGCTCTCGGTGTCGAGTCGCTCGTAGGCGTCGAGGACGCCCAGCTTGTCACACGCGCCGGCGACGTTCGGGAACACGTAGAACGCCCCCTCGGGCATGGCGCAGTGGATGCCGTCGGTTTCGTTCAAACCCTTCACTACCATGTCGCGCCGCTCCTGGAACTCGCCGACCATCTCGGCGATGACCCGTTCGTTGGTCGGGTTTTCGAGCGCTTCCCTGCCCGCCTCCTGTATGAAAGGCGGCGTGCACGAGATGATGTTTATGTTGAGTTGTTTGAACAGCGTCGCCTCTTCGGCCGTCGGCAGCACGGCGTACCCCAGGCGCCACCCCGTCATCGCGTACGATTTCGAGTGACCGCTGACCAGGATGGTCTTGTCCTCCATTCCGGGCAGGGACGCGATGCTCTGGTGCTGCTTGCCGTCGAAAATGATGTCCTCGTAGACCTCGTCCGAATAGACGCGGACACCGGGGGGTGCCTTGTCGCGGATGACGCGTGCGATGTCCTCGAGATCGGCGGCCGTCAGGACGCCACCCGTCGGGTTCGACGGCGAGTTGATAATCAGCACTCTTGTCTTCGGCGTGATGAGTTTTTCCAGGTCGCCCGCGTCGAACCGGAATCCCTTTTCCTCTTCGAGGTGCAGCGGCACCGGCACGCCGCCAACGAAGGTCACCCATGACTCGTAGATCGGAAACCCGGGGCTCGGGTAGATGACCTCGTCACCGGGGTTCACGTGCACCATCATGGTGTAGGAAATCGGGGGCTTGGCACCGGTGGTCACGACCACGCGGTCGGTGGAAACCTCGACGCCGCGTGTGCGGGACACCTGGCGCGCGACCGCCTCTCGGAGCGGCATGATGCCCTGCGGATCCGTATAGTGGGAATTCCCCGTGCGGATGTTCTCGATCGCGACCTGGTTTATGTTGTCGGCGCTGTCGAAATCGGGCTCACCGAGGTTGAGCTTTATCACCTTCATGCCGTCGTCCTCGCAACGGCGGATGTCGACACCAATCTTGAATGCGTTCTCCGTACCGAGCCGGCCGATACGTTCGGCGAAGCGATTCATGTTCTAACCCTCCCGAAGTAACGCCCGCCCAAAAAAATACAGGAGCAAAACGATTCCGCCCCTGTCTCTTTTACCTGAGAGATTACCCCGCTCTCGCGAGGGCTTACCCCGTCGGTGCCCAGGCCAAGGCCCCGGAACTTTCCAGGAGACACCAGAGCCCAGTCCTTTTGCCTGAGAGTTTCGGCCCCCATTCCGTGACCTTGCCCCTTCGGCGCCCGCACGCGGTGCGGGTCTCTCCTGCGACTCTGCCCAAAACAACCAAAGTATTTCGTAACTTGGTTAAATATAGCATCCGTCCCTCGATCCGGCCCGGGTTATTTTAATGATATTTATCATGCCGACACAGCGCGCGCCGCCAGCGGAGCACCGGGCCCGGCCGCCGGCCCGGGTGCCCGTTTTCCAACCCGCCGCCCCCTGGGCGTTGGCACCCCACCACCGACCCCACCGTCCGGGAGACCGCCGAGCCGGCGGCGGCCCCGGCAATGGCCACCGGCGAGCCCGGCGGGTGCAGAATTTGCAGCGTACGTCGGTACTGCTGACAAGTGGATTGCAGTGTCTCCGGAGCCCCCCGGGTTTCGCAAATCGCGGCACCTGGGAAGGCGCCCCGGGGCCGCCACGCGCCCGCGGATGAGCCGTGCGACGTTTCGCGCGGCCGTCGAGCAGCTCGCCGTCAGGAAACTAGGCGAGATGTTTGGCGGCGCCGTCGAGACCCACGTGCGTTTTTCGTGCAATGGCTTTTGTGTGGAGATCGATGGTATCATCCAGGGCAACGGGCGCGCCCCGGATAAGCTCTTCGCGTTCAAATACGTGAGGAGACGGGTACCGGCCCCGCACCTGATCGACGAGGCCGCCTACTCACGATCGCCCGCGTGAGGCGAACCGCAACCGGCGCGGCGAAGTGGGGCACAAACAAAGACCCCATGCCGTTGCGCGGCAAGAGAGGTCCACATGGACGCACACACACTCGCACTGAACGCCATCGACCGCGTGACGGAGTCTATTTATGAGAGCATTTGTTTCCGCAAGGGCGGGGAGCCGGATCTCGCGCAGCTGCAGCGGCTGTTCATCCCGGAGGGCACGCTCATCAATAACAACGACGACAGCCCCGTCATCATGAGCGTCGACCAGTTCATCGAGGCGCTGCGCTTGCAGATAACCAACGGCTCGCTCGAGGCGCTGCACGAAACCGAGCTGGCCGGGCACACGAAGGTCTTCGGCAAGATCGCCCAGCGGCTGAGCATCTACGAGGCGCGAATGGACCCCGACCAGCCCGACATCCTCTCCCGCAGTGTCAACAGTATCCAGTTCATCCAGACGAGCGGAGTGTGGCGGGTCGCCTCGCTGATATGGCACGACGAGACCGACGAGCACACAATCCCCGGCGATTACGCATAGCCCTTCTCGATTCCGCGACGGGTCTCCCGAATCCCCGGGCGCCGACTTGTTTCTACCAGTACCAGGTCGCCTGGCCGGTCAGTGAGACGAAGTCCACGCTGTTGGTGCCGTCGCCGTCGATGTTCAGGTACGCATACTGAAACTGGGGCCCCAGTGCGAACTTCGCTGCCAGCCGCCACTCGTACCCGAACGACGCCAGCGCGCCGAAACCGGTCTCGGTACCGTCGAAGGTAAAGTTGCCGCTCGTGATCTTCGCGGCACCGGTGGCGACGCCGATGCCACCCCGCAGGTAGAAACCCATGTTGTGCGGGAAGACTGTGACTGCAAAGGCGGTGACGGTACCGGTCATCCTCAAGTCGGCCGTGGTTCCCGCGATCTCGAAGTCCTTGATCCAGGCGGTGTTCTCGAGACCGATGGTGACGCGGTCGTTCAGGGCCCAACCGAGCCGGAAGTTGCCCGATCCGCTGTTCGCGCGGTCCGGGTTGAGACCCTGGACCTCCGCGCCGGCATTGCCCCATCCGAGGCCGAGGCCGAGCAGGAATCCGTTGCGCGAGTGGGCATGGCTGCCCGCAAGCGCCGGAGTGGCGAGTAATTGTGCAACGAGGACCAGAACTGCCAGTCCAACGACATGGACTTTGCGCATGACGTGCCTCCCAAGTGGTATGATTGTATCAACTATCGAGACGTTGTGTGCTTGATGTCAATCACTTACAACTATCACATCACCTATATTCTCACGTCTTGATAGGGGGTTACCGTGGCACGCCATGCAAGTATCAAACCATGACACCCATTCCGCCGCCTCTTTGACACGGCGTGTGGACGTTGCTACTATCCTGTCCCGGTGGGAACGGGATACTGGAATGCCGGACGTCCGGCGCCTGCACGCCCGAGAGGAGCCGCCCGCGTACCATGAGAAGGAACCTGCTGTATAACGGCAGCCTCGCCGTCCTCGCGCTGCTGGTGGCCCTCGCCCTGGCCGAAGGCGCCCTGCGCGTCGCGTACGGGGACAAGTTCGGCCGCCGGCCCGGGTTTATAATCGGCCACCAAGTGCTGGGATGGGAGCCCGCGCCCAACCTCGACCACACCTTTTACGGTTCGGACTTTGCGATGGAGATCCGGACCGACGCGGAGGGCCACCGGCTGGGGGCGCTCGGCGAGGTCGCGGCGGACGACGAACTCATCATTCTCTGCGGGGACTCCAACGTCTTCGGCTGGGGAGTCGGAACCACCGAGACGTGCGCGTCCGATCTGGACGAACGGGTCCACGGCGCCAGCGGCGGCCGGGTGCGCGTGGTGAACCTGGGAGTCCCGGGGTACGGCACCCTGCAGTCCCACCTGCGGCTGGCGGAATTCCTGGCCGATCACGCGAGTGCCCGCATCGCGGCCGTGTTCATCGTTCACGCACCGAACGATCCCATCGACAACGTCAACTCCATCGGCTATCACATCGGTGCCTGGAAGGTCGTCGACCGGCAGCTCAAAGCGAGGAGCCGTTCGCACCTGGTCAATTTCGCCGCCTACTCGTGGTCGATCATCAAGCTGAAGATCAACCCGCCGCGGCACGAGACCAGCGACACCGGGGCGATCGTTCATCCCTACCTCCGGGATATCGATTTCGCCTTCGACACCGTGCTGCCGAAGACGCTGCCGCGCAGCGTCACGATGAACGGCAGGCCCGTCGCGCTCGACTCGATCTCGGCCGAGGACTATTCCAAGACGCGGACGTTCAAACGCCGCACCCTGACCCGGACCCAGCGCGACCTCATGCGGGAAGGCGTAACCTCGTTTCACCGGCTACTCGCCGGCCGCGGACTGAAGCTGTTTCATATCATCCTGCCGACGGCAGCGGACTGGTATGCCGGGGAAGTGATGGGCCTATTGGAACAAACAGAGCCCAGTGCTGGAAATGACGTCGAGGTCCTCGGGAAATACCCGGATATCTCGCGGTACCCGAAGCCGTATATGAATGCGCACTCGGGAAGACACTATACGCCGGAGTTCAACCGGTACTGGGCGAAAGCCCTGATGGACGTTCTCGTGGGCGAAAACGTGGTGACGCCCGTACAGCCTTAGCGCCCTCCCTCCCCGCGACTCCCTGGCCAGGGTCCCGTACCGATCCCCTCCCTCGAAAATTTTTGCATTTTCTGCTTGCATACCAGACAAATGTCTGGTATGGTACGAACATGTCACCCCGGACCCCAAAAGGCCAGACCCGCGAGCGAATCTACCGGTTCGTGCGGGGGCGCCTGCTCGAAGGGCTCCCCCCCACCGTACGCGAGGTCCGGGACGCCTTTCGCTTCAAAGCGGTGGAGACGGCGCGAGAACACCTGGAGGGGCTGGTCGAGGAGGGGCGCCTCGCCAAGAAGAGGGGCAAGGCCCGGGGGTATTCCCTACCCGGTCCTGGAAAGCCCCCTGTGATCCTCCCCATTCCCCTCCTGGGGCGGGTGCAGGCCGGCGGCCTGACCACGGCGGTGGAGGACATCGAGGGCTACGTGCCCGTGCAATCCCGGGGCGCGGGCGACCTTTTCGCCCTCACCGTCCAGGGGAACAGCATGAATGGTGCGGGGATCCTGCCCGGCGATATCGCCATCGTCCGCCAGCAGCCGACGGCGGATTCCGGTGACGTGGTCGTGGCCCTGATTGGAGATGAAGCCACGGTCAAACGGCTTCGTATCCGACGGGACCGCATCGAGCTTCACCCGGAAAACCCCAAATTCAAACCGATCATTCCCGACCCGGACGAGCTGATCATTCTGGGCAAAGTGATCGAGATACGGCGTCACATCGAGGTTCCACAGGTGTAGATCGTCTGAGACCGGACCCAGACCGCCTGAAACGATAAGAGAATTCGCAAGCGAGCCATGTCTTCCTCCCGCCCGGTCATACTCGAACGCTCCGGCACCCCGGCCGTGCGGCGGCTACCGCGTACGGATGTCCATGCGGCAACCGGGATGTTTCATCACGAAGCGCCACACGCGCCGGAGCGCGGGCAAGCGCCCGGCGCCTGGAGCCTGGATACGCTCGCGGGGCGCTTTCTCGAGATCTCCAGCCCGGCTGTTTCCATGACGGCGGCGGCTTCCCTCATCCTCGACTCCCAACACAGAGGGGAGCCTGCCGCCTGGGTTACCGTGGGGGACACCACTTTCTTCCCCCCCGACTTTGCCGCCACGGGTATCGACCTGCAGTCGCTGCCGGTGGTGCGCGTGCCGCATCTACTGCCGGCGGCGCGCGCCGGCGCGGAACTCCTGCGCTCGGGGGGATTCGGTGTCATCGTGCTCGACCTCGGCAGTGAGATCGACATGCGTATCGCCGTGCAGGCCCGTCTCGCCGCGCTGGCGCGAAAACATCACACCACACTTCTCTGCCTCACCCACAAAGAACCGGCGGTCCCGTCGCTGGGACCGCTGGTTTCCCTTCGTGCGCAGGGGGTGATACACAAGACGGGGTTCGACCGCTTCACATGGGAGCTCGACGTCCTGCGGGATAAACACCGCGGACTGGGTTGGCGCCATACGGAGGTGTACCGTGGACCGGATGGCCTGTGTTAACCTTCCCGCCTTTCCCCTGCAGCTGCTCGTCCGGCACCACCCCGACTGGAAGCACCTGCCGGCGGCCGTCGTGGACAAGGACACCCCGCGCGGCGTCATCCTGCGCGTGAATTCCCGCTCCGCCCGCCGCGGCATCCTCCCCGGTATGCGCTACGCCAAGGGGCTCTCGCTCTCCTCCGACCTTCGCGCCGGCGTGATCGCCACGGCCGAGGTCGAAGCGCACGTGGATGCGTTGACCGAACGGCTGCGTTTCTTTACACCCGGCGTCGAGGCGTCGCACAAGGCACCCGGAGTCTTCTGGCTCGACGCCTCGGGTCTCTCCCTCCTCTACCCCTCCATAAAAAAGTGGGCGGGGCTTATCGGCTCGGAGCTCTCCCGCGACGGGTACCGGTGGACGGTGGCGGTGGGGTTCTCCCGCTACGGCACCTACGCAGCGGCCAGGACCTGTAAGAAGATCGTCGTCTTCGACGATCCGGAGGAGGAGCGCCGGCACGCCCGCTCGGTGGCGGTCGTACGCCTGGGTTTCAACCCCGAGCTTCGATGTGCCCTCGCCCAGCTCGGCATCACCACCCTGGGCGGGTTCATGGACCTTCCCGCCGACGGTATCCGCAAACGTTTCGGAAGCGAGGCGCACGCGCTCTACAAGTTGGCGAAGGACGATCTGTATACACCCATCGACTCACACCCGCCGCGGGAACCGTTTACGGCCGGGACCACGCTCGACCACCCCGCGGGTGAGGTACCACGCCTTTTGCCCGTTATCGACACGCTGCTGCAATCGATCCTGACATCCCTCGCGGAAACCAACGGGCGCATCGCCGCGCTCACACTGTCCCTCACCCTCGATAACGGGGAAAAGCGAAACGAGCACCTGCGTCCCGCCTCGCCCACCGTCGATGCCGCGCGGCTGCTCAAGCTCATCGAACTGCGGCTGCAGAGCATTTCCCTCCGCTCCGGCGTGATCGATATCACCGTCGACGTCGAAGCGACCCCGGCCGCGCACAAACAGCTGCACCTTTTCGAGAAAAAACCGAAACGCGACCTCGAAGCAGCCGGTCGCGCGTTCGCGCGGCTGCGGGCCGAGTTCGGCGAGCATGCGGTTATGAAAGCTACTCTTCGCGACGGCCATCTGCCTGAGGCGCGCTACGAATGGGAGCCGATGGAAAAACTACTTCCCCCATCTCCACGCAAGATCCCGGCGCGCAGTCTTGTGCGGAGGATTTTCTCGAAGTCCATCGAGCTCCTGTCGTGGCCGCGTCCGGCCGCAGGTGGCCGTCCGTCTTTTGGTAACAGGCCCCGTCCGTCTTTTGCTACCAACGAGCCGCCCGGCGGGCGTCTGCCATTCGCCGACTATTCCGCGGGCCGCCCGGGCCATGCCGGAGTCATCGGTCCCTACGTCGTCTCGGGGGGCTGGTGGCGGCGAAAAGTGCACCGTGAATACTACTACGTCCGCAACGCGCACGGCCGCTGGCTGTGGGTCTACTACGACCGGCGGCGCAAGCGTACCCTTGTCCAGGGTGAAGTGGGATGAGCACCGGCGGCTACGTGCCCCTGTGGTGCAAGAGCAACTACTCATTCCTCGAAGGCGCCAGCCACCCCGAAGAGCTCATCGAACGCTGCGCCCATCTCGGTATCGAATCGCTCGCGGTCACCGACCGCGACGGCGTATACGGTATCGTCCGCGCTCACGTAAAGGCCCGCGCACTCGGAGTCCACCTCATCGCCGGCTCGCAGGTAACGCTCGAGGACGGCTCCACCGTCGTCCTCCTTGCCAGCGACCGCAACGGGTACGCCCGGCTCTGCCGGCTGATCTCCGATGGAAGGCTGCGCTCGCCGAAGGGCGAGTGCACCGTGCGCTGGCGGGAGGTGTGCTCGCACGCCGAGGGACTGATCGCGCTATGGGGCGGCGAGACGAGCCTGCTCTCGGCGAAGGCCGACCCGCTCTTTGTCGCACGCAACCTGCGCGAGGCCTTCGGCGACCGGCTCTACGCCATGGTGACCCGCCACCGCCGGGCCGGCGACCGCAGGCGTGAACGATGGGTCCGCGAGCGCGCGCTGCGCTACCGTATCCCCACCGTCGCCGCCACCGAAGTGCTCTATCACACACCGAAGCGGCGGCCGGTGCAGGACGTACTCACCTGTATCCGGCACGGTGTCACGCTCTCCAGCGCGGGCCGGTGGATCAAATCCAACGCCGAGCATGCCCTGCACTCCGGCAAGGCGTTTGCCGCCCTTTTTGCCGACGACCCCGAATCGGTGCGCCGTACCGAGGAAGTCGCGGAGCGCTGTACGTTTTCACTCTCCGAGATCCGCTACCGCTATCCGTCCGAGGAACTGCCCGACGGGGGCACCTCGAAGGAGCGGCTGCGCGCGCTCACCCTCCGCGGTGCCCGCTGGCGCTATCCCGGGGGCACACCGGCCGACGTCCTCTCCCAACTCGAGAAGGAACTCGATCTCATCAGTGATCTCGACTACGAGGGGTATTTCCTCACCATGTGGGAGATCGTTCGGTTCTGCCGCCACCGCGAGATCCTCTGCCAGGGCCGCGGCTCGGCGGCCAACTCGGCGGTGTGTTTCTGCCTGGGGATCACCGCCGTCGACCCGGTACGAGGCGGTCTTCTCTTCGAGCGTTTCATTTCGCGCGAGCGCGCCGAGCCGCCGGATATCGACCTCGACATCGAACACAACCGGCGCGAAGAGGTAATTCAACACGTCTACGAGAAATACGGCCGCACGCACGCGGCCATGGTCGCCAACTTTATCCGCTACCGCGCGCGCTCGGCGATCCGCGACGTCGGTAAGGTACTCGAGCTGTCCGAGACCACCATCGACCGTTTTGCCAAACTGCTCTCCTACTACGATACCGTTTCTCCGGAAACACTCGCGCCGACCGGCTTCGATGCGAACAACGCGCGGCACCGCCACCTGCTGGAGCTGATACTCGAGATCCAGGATTTTCCGCGACACCTCTCCATTCATCCGGGCGGTTTTCTGCTCGGTCACGAACCGGTGCGCGACCTGGTGCCGGTCGAGAACGCCACCATGCCGGAGCGCACGGTGATCCAGTGGGACAAGGAGGACCTGGAATCGCTGGGGCTTTTCAAGGTCGATCTCCTGGGGCTGGGCATGCTGACCGTGTGCGACATTGCGTTTCGTCTGATCGAGATGCACGGAGGAAAACGGTATTCGATGGCGGCGGTGCCGAACGATGACGCGGAAACCTTCGAAATGATCCGGCGCGCCGATACGGTGGGTGTCTTTCAAATCGAGAGCCGCGCGCAGATGGCGATGCTGCCGCGTCTCAAACCCCGCACCTACTACGACCTGGTGATCGAGGTGAGCATCGTCCGGCCCGGCCCTATTACCGGCGGCATGGTGCATCCCTACCTCCGCCGCCGAAACGGTGAGGAACGAGTGGTCTACCCGCACCCGACGTTGAAACCGGTGCTGGAGAAGACGCTCGGCGTGCCGCTCTTTCAAGAGCAGGTGATGCGGCTCGCCATGGTGGCGGCGGACTACACGCCGGGTGAGTCCGACCAGCTGCGGCGCGACATGGCGGCGTGGCGGCGCTCGGGCCGCCTCCTCCGTCACCGCGGCCGTTTGATATCACGTATGACGGCCAAGGGGATTTCCCGGGCGTTTGCCGAGCAGGTGTTCAAGCAGATCCAGGGGTTCGGCGAGTACGGTTTTCCGGAAAGCCACGCGGCGAGCTTCGCCCTCATTACCTACGTCACCGCTTACCTCAAGTGCCATTACCCGGCGGCGTTTTGCTGCGCGCTCCTCAACGCGCAGCCGATGGGATTTTATTCGCCGGCGACGATCATCGACGACGCGAAACGCCATGATATCGAAGTGCGCCCGGTGGACGTGCAGCAGAGCCGCTGGGAGTGTACGCTCGAGCCGTGTCCGCAAAGCGGTGAGGGTTTCGCCGTACGCGTGGGGATCGGGTACGTCCGTGGGTTTCGCGAGCGCGACTGGGAGCGAATCGACACCACCCGCCGTCTGGGGGCCTTCCGCTCGCTCGACGATTTTGCCCACAGAACCGGCCTCGAGGACGCCACCCTGCGCCGGCTTGCCGAGGCGGGCGCCTTCGAATGTCTCGAGCGCGACCGGCGTGAGGTGGTGTGGCACGTGCGGGGACTCGACCGTATCGCCACCCCGCAGCTGCCGCTCGTCGGCGCGCGGTCGAAGGTACGTTTCGCGCCGCTGAGTTTTTTTGAAACCGTCGATTGGGATTACCGGGCGACCGGGCACAGCCCTCAGGCCCACCCGCTGGCCCCGCTTCGCAAGTGGCTCACGGCCCGGGGCCTGCCCGATTCCAGCGGCGTTCGCGCCATGCCCGACGGCCGCCGCGTCCGCTACGCGGGGCTCGTCATCTGCCGCCAGCGCCCGTCGACGGCGGGCGGCGTGGTTTTCATGACGTTGGAAGACGAGGCGGGTTTTGTCAACGTCGTCGTGTGGCAAAACGTTTTCAGACGTCACACCGTGCTGGTCAAGACCGCGTCATTTATCGGGGTCACAGGAAGGCTGCAGGTGGCCTCGGGTGTTACCCATCTCGTCGCCGAGTCGCTCTGGGCGCCCGGCGCGCCGGAACGGCCCGGCCGCACGCGGAGCCGCGATTTTCACTGACGAACCGGACGGCGGGGCCGCAGACCACGGGGCCACACGCCGCCGGTCGAGGAGCCGATCGTCGGGACGACGCACCGTTCGCGATCCATCGTGGAATCCCCGGCCGTTACACGCCGGCCGCAGTGGTGAGTGCTTCGCGGATCGCGTCGCGGGTGATACCGCCGTGCGACGCATTCCACACCACGCGACGTCCTTTCACCAGGATCAACTGCGGAGATTGGTGGGTCACGCCGAGCCGCTCGGCGACCGCGTCGGACACGGCGCGGGACTCGAGGACCTGAACCATATAGAACGGCGGCCCGCCGTCACCGGCCGAGTCGAGGTACGCCGCCAGCCGGCCGCGTGCGGCGGCGGACACGGGACACGTCGTGCTGTGTTTGTAGATAAAGAGCGCTTCGCGCTCGCTGCGGGCGAGCGCCTGGTTCAGATCGCCGATACTCGCCAGCCCGGGCATCCGCTCGTCGGAGGCGGCTGCGCCCCGCAGTACCTTGGATAACCACTCGCCAAAACTCATCGTGTACCTCGTTGTTGGAGTCGTGGCGGACGAGGCATAAATCGGACCGGCCGCCCGCAGAAAACAGCGACCACTCCAGGCCGACCCCGTTGCGGACGCGCCCCACCCACCGGCCGTCGTGCGTCACGAGCCGCCCGGCCTGACTTACGGTGCCATCCGCCGCAGGACGACCAGGCCCCCGGCGAGCGCCGCCAGCGCCGCGCCCAGGCACCACATCCAGCGCCGGCGATGGGCCAGGGTCCGCGCGCGCCGTTTCTCCACCGCCTTGATCATGTTGTTCGCGCGCAGTTCCCGGTTGTCGAGGACGTAGAGACCCTTCGCCAGCTTCTGGCTTTTCTTCATGGCGATCCCCATCCGCGCGGCGCGCGCCAGCGAATCCGGCAGCGCCTCCATCTCCCTGGAGATTTCCTCGATCTTCTGCTGATGCTCGATGCGCCCTCGCGCGACCGCCTCCTTCTCGCGCTGCTCCGACGCGATCTCCGACGCGTACCCGTCCAGCGCGCGTCCGTCCCGCAGCGCGACCAGGGACATGCCGGCCGCCACGGCGGCCGCGGCAACGTATATCGCTATCCGGCCCAGCTTCACTGGCAGGATTCCTCCACCTTCGGCCACGCGCGCCTACGGACCCGCCTCGTAGACCACCCGGCCACCCACGACGGTGTAACGAACCGAGGCCTCCAGGATCTCGCTCGCCGCGACGTCGAACGGATCCGTGTCGATGACCGTAAGGTCCGCTACTTTACCCACTTCTATCGTTCCTTTAATGTCTTCCTCAAAGCTGGCAAAGGCGGCGTTGCGGGTGAAACCGGCGACCGCTTCGGTGACCGTCATGCGCTCGCCCGGGTACCAGCCCCCTTCCGGCCAGCCGTCGTGGTCCTGCCGCGTCACCGCGGCAAAAATTCCCCACAGGGGGTTTGGGGATTCCACCGGAAAATCGGAACCACAGCTGATGACCGCACCGGATTGGATCAGCTTGCGCCACGCGTACGCTCCGAGGATGCGCTGCGGCCCGACCCGGTCCTCGGCCCAGTACATGTCGGACGTCGCATGCGTTGGCTGCATCGAAGCGATGACGCCCAGTCGCGCAAAACGCGGGATGTCGTCCAGGGCAAGCACCTGCGCGTGCTCGACTCGAAACCGGTGGTCGCCGGACGGATGGGCGCGAAGGGCCGCCTCGTACACGTCGAGGACCAGGCGGTTACCCCCGTCGCCGATGGCATGCACGCACAACTGAAACCCGTTCTTTGCGGCGAGCTCCGCCCAGTCCTCGATCAACGGCCGCGGGTTTTGCAACAGGCCCATGTGGCCCGGTTCGTCACTGTACGGCTCGCGGAGCAGCGCCCCCCGCGACCCCAGGGCTCCGTCCGCGTAGACCTTGATCGCGCGCACGCTCAGGAGATGCGCGGGGTCCGACCACGGCCCCCGCGCCACTTGTTCCCGTACGAATCGCGTCGAGTCCGAATCGAGCATGGCGTACACGCGCAGCGTCAGCTCGCCGCTCTCGAGCAGCGCGCGGTAGACCTCGAGGTCTTCCTCACCGGTCCCCGCGTCGTGAACGCCCGTCAACCCGTAGCGGCGGCACTCGGCGAGCGCCATCCGTACCCGCTGCATGCGCTCTTCCCGAGATGGTTTCGGTATCTTTGCAGACACGAGGTCCATGGCGCGGTCGACCAGCACACCGGTCGGTTCTCCACCGGCGTCCCGCTCGATACGCCCGCCGTCGGGGTCTTTCGTATCCCGCCTCACCCCGGCGACATCGAGCGCCGTCCGGTTGACCCACGCGGCGTGCCCGTCCACGCGGCGCAGGTAGACGGGGTTGGCTTCGGTGTCTTCGAGTTCGCGCCACGTCGGGAACGCCTTTTGCTCCCAGTCGTTCTGGTCCCAACCCCGGCCCTGGATCCAGGCGCCCGGCGCGAAATCCTTTCCACGCGCGACGACCATACCGCGGATCTCTTCCGCGGACGAGGTGCCCTTCAGGTCTAACTCGCGAAGCGCCCGTCCCAGGCCGGACAGGTGCGCGTGCGCGTCGACCAGACCGGGCAAAACGGTCAGGCCGGCGGCGTCGATCACCCTTGTGCCCGCTCCCTCGTACACCAGGGCCCCGTCTTGCTCCCCGGCAAACACGATGCGGTCCCCCGCAACGGCGATCGCCTCCACACGGGGTTGTTGCGGATTCATAGTGTAGACGCGCCCGCCGACGAAGATGAGATCGGCGTCGGCGGCGCGGGAGGGCGGCGCCATCACCACCGTCACGGCGACTGCCGTACAAATCGTGGTCAAGAAGCGTCTCACTGGTCTCAACCTCCCTCGTCTCTTGTGCTCTACCATTCGTGAAGCGTTCCCGGGCGACTCCCGTCGCACTCTCCAGGTTACATGTTCAGGACTTTCTTCGACATATGCATGCTGACGAGCACGTTGGGCACGTCCACCACCTCGGCGATCTTCAGGTCGCCGGCCAGTGAGCACAGGACGTAGGCCTCGGTCCGGTCCAGGCCGTGCTCACGCACCAGGTAGTCGATCATATACCGCGTGGCCTTGCGGGCCGCTTCGTCCAGTGTCGGCGCGAATGCGGTCACGGCGTATGCGTCGCGCGTCTCGTAGTGAGGCTCCCGCATCCACGGCTTGTCTTTGATGACCTCTACCTGGTAGACGATGCGCATCGGCGCCTCGATGGCGGTGCCGCACACCTCTCCCATCCCCTGGGCGGCGTGCGTGTCCCCGATGGAGAACAACGCACCCTCTACGAAGACGGGGAAATACACCGTCGTTCCCTCGGTCAGGTGCGGATCGTCCATGTTACCACCGTTCGCCCGGGGCGGTATCGTGGACAGCAACTCGTCGGTATCGGGAGCGACACCCATAACACCGGCGAAGGGCCGTAGCGGGATCTCGATATCGCCGGTGAACCGCGCCTTCTTCCGGCCCCGCTCGAACGTAAAGGTCTTGAGGTACGGCGCGTCGAACTCCCCGGCGAGCAGGCCGAATCCCGGCACCACCGCGCTCCACCCCCATTCCCCCACCGTGATGCGGTGCAGCGTGACGGCGAGCACGTCGCCGGGCTCGGCGCCTTCGACGTAGACGGGCCCGGTCAAAGGGTGGATGGGCTCGAAGCTGACCCGGGACAGGTCGTCGAGTCCCGAACCGGGGCGTAGCTGCCCGTCGGTCGCCTCTTTGGTCTCGACCTCGATCACCGCACCCGGCGGGACGCGCAGCACCGGCGCCACCGTGCGGCTGAACTTGTTGTGCGTGTGGTCCGCACTGAGCGTAAACGCCGCTTTCGGTGCCCGGCGACCCCGGCGCTGCGGGGTAAGTGCCGTCAACACCAACAACCCCGCCACGGTGATGGCTGTACACAAAAGACCGGTGGTTCGGGTCGCGCGCGGCATGTCCATGCCTCCTGGTTGGGGTTTTGTCACTCGACGGCGCTCGCCGGTGAATTCCGGAAAAAGACGGATAGTCCCACAATAATCTGGTGTTCTGAAAAGTCCGCGATGGGGTCGCCCAGTACCCGCCGAAACTGGTATTCCACCCGCAGCGCGGAACGCTGACCGAGAAGCGAGCGGGCGCCGATCCCGAATCCAGCCGGGTAGCGGCTCTGGCCGAAGCTGCCGATCTCTTCGTGGCGCCATCCGCCCGCGAGCGCCACGAAGGGATACGTCGCACTCGTCCCCAACCGCCGCTGCCACGTGATCATTCCCTCGATACCGGCTTCGTCCAGCGAGCTGACGTGGCGGTAGGACGCGGCCAGCTCGACGCCGCCCAGGCCCGCCGCGGCGGTTCGGAAAAGACCGCCGCGCACGACGACGGCGCCGGTCGTAATGCCCTCCACCGTGATGAGCGTCCCCGCGATGCCCAGCTCGACCGCGCCCGGGTGAAGGACGGCGGGCGGCGCGGCTTGCGCCATGTCCGGTGCCTGCGCGCACGCTTCGCCCGTAATCCCGGCAACCGCGAGGAGCAACGCCAGCCCCGAACGCGCCGTGCATCGAAGCGCGTCGACTACCCACATGCTACGGCCGCCATGCATCGCTCAGCTCCTTCTCCGCCGGCTTTCCCTGCGGTGTGTAGTCCCGTTCCCCGGCGCCGCTCGGGTTGGCCGGCCAGTTCCACCAGTAGACACCGCGTACCCACGGCTTGTCGCCGACCGCCGCCAGCGCGCCCCAATAGAGGTCGGCCTGTTCGGCAAGATCGACGGCCGTCGTGCGCTCGAAGTCGTACGGGTGCATGCCGGCGCCGTCCACGCTCCGGTACCCGATCTCGGTGAGCAGGATATCCCGCGCCGCCAGTTTGTGGAGCAGGCGGATCCGCTCCAGCCACGGCTGCCACCCGCGAAGCACCTCGAAGCGGCTCGTTTCGGTGCGCGCCGTGACCGGTGCGTAGAAGTTAACGCCCATTACGTCGAGCGCGTCCCAGAACGGCACCCGGGACGCCTCGTCCCACGAAGCGGCATAGACCAGCTCGCCCGAGAATACGCCGCGCACGTCCGCGATCAGCGATCGCCACTCACTCTCGCGCTCTAGCGTGCCGGCGAGCTCGGTGCCGACGACGAGGGTCTGGATACGTTGCGCCTCGGCGAGGGTCGCCCAGGCAAGTACGAAGGCGCGGTACGACTGGAACCAGCGTCCGGCATCGGGCGGGGAGATGGTGCCGCGCCAGGCGCCATCGTCGAGATCAACGTGGAGCTTGATCGAGATGTTCGCCACCGTGCCCTGCGCCTGCACGGTTCCGATGAGGTCGCGAACCGACGTTTCGCTCGGTGTCAGTTGCGGGTCGACACGTATCGTCTCGGCGGAGGCATGCGTCTGGTAGGCCGTAACGAGTACGGCCAGCGTGTTCGCGCCCGTCGCCCCGATGCCGACCGCCTGTGCGAACGCCGTACCGCTGCCGTACCCATTGGCCGTCCACTCGACGAGGGTGATACCCCGGACCACGCTCCGGGTAGCGTCTGCCGGCCCCGTGGGGTCGGTACCGCACGCGGGCAGCACGGCGATGCACCACAGCAGCAGGCCCGCCCGGAACACGCGCGTTATCGATGAGCGGGCGCTACGACGGTTTGCGGACATAAGACTGGGTGATGGGTATGCCGCGGCGAGATATCGCGCCGGTGCGAGACGACCGCCGGTCATCACGCGGCGTCGCGCTTTATCACGACCAGGGTGAGATCATCCGCCTGCGGGGCGGAACCGGCGTGTCCCATGACCGACTCGATGATCCGATCCGTAAGCTCGCCGGCGGAGAGGTCACGGTTATCCCGGATCACTTCGGCCAGCCGCTCTTCTCCGAACTGCGTGTCGGCGGTGTCCCACGCCTCGGTGATGCCGTCGGAGAAGATCACCAGCAAATCGCCGGGATTCAACGGGACCGTATCCTCTTCGAACGGGAAATTATCCACGACGCCGAGGACGGTTCCACCGGTTGCGAGCCGGGCCAGCTCGCCGTCTTGCGAAAACAGGAACGGGTTCTCGTGACCTGCGTTCGAGAAACTCATCCGGTGATCGTTTGTATCCAAAACGCCGTAGAACAACGTGGCGAATTTCTCGGGGTCGGTGCTGCGAAAGAGCAGCTCGTTCGAACGGCGGATGCACACCGCGGCCGGGACGTTGAGCAGAGTCTGTCCGCGAAGCGTCGCCTGCAGGTTGGCCATGAGGAGCGACGCCGGCAGCCCCTTGCCCGACACGTCGCCGAGGCACACCGCCATTCCCTTGTTCTCGATGGGAATGAAATCGAAGTAGTCGCCTCCCACCTGCTGGGCGGGGATGCTCTTGCCGGCCACGTCGTAGCCGGGCAGCCGCGGCGCCTCGCCCGGCAGCAGCTCCAGCTGGATGACCGACGCCAGCCGCACCTCCTCCTGCATGCGCATGTAAGCCTGTTCCTCTTCGTAGAGCCGGGCGTTCTCGACGACCTGTGCGGACTGCATGGCGATGATCGCGAGCAGGCGCTGGTCCTCCTCCGTAAAATCCCCGGTGTCCTTCTTGTTGTAGGCGGTGAGCACGCCGATGAGCTGCGACTTGACCATCAGGGGAACGCATAGAATCGACTGAATGGACGCATCCCACGTAATGCCCCGGAAGCGCTCGTCGGTTCGCGGCGAGTTCGCCAGCAGCGGTTTCTTGTTCAGGTGCATCCACCCGAGCAGGTTCTGGTTGAGGTGAAACTGCTCGTGCTCGGCCGACGTAATCATCGCCCGCACCAGCGTCTTACCGGGCTCATGGCTTTGCTCCGTCACCAGTGTCACGACGGCCTGTTCCGCGTGGACCGCCTTGAGCGACCTGTGGATGATCCGGTCCATGATCGCGTCCGCGTTGCGAGACGAGCTGATCTCCCGCGCGAGCTCGTTGAGCATCGACAGCTCCTCCAGCCCGCGTTTCAAGCGCAGGTTTTCCCGCTGCAGGGATTCGCTGCTCCCCGCCTCCGCGGGCGCGACGGGCACCGGCTTGCCGTCGCCTTTGGTCGTAAAGGCCTGGGTGATGTGATCGAAGAAACCCTTTTTATTCATGTGATTTCGCTCGTGCGCGCCGGGGACGCGGCAGGCTGGAGACAACAACCGACGCCAGGGAAGACTCGCCTATATCCTACTGTACTATTAGGAACCAAGTCAACGATACTCCCATCCCACCGGCCGGTGCCCCGCGAAGTGCCCGGCAGGGTACGTCCCCGCCGCCGCGGAAGGGGCGCGGCGCAGCAACGGCCGGCGCCGGGACCGGCCACCCGGTGCGGCCTCGCCCAAGATTCGAATTGCGCCCCCTTTGTATCTCATTTAGAATTGGTATAATACCGCTGCCGCACCCGGGCGCGAATGCTGCATCCGGGGCGGTACGTCGCTGCCGCCCCAGGCCTCGAACCGTAACCGAAAGTCGACCCGCGGATTACGTCCATGAACCACTCCGGGACCCCGGTCACAATCCTCAGAGCGTTTGCGCTCGCGGTCGCCCTGTTCGCCCTGGTGCCGCTGGTGACGCCGTGGCAGCACGTCTCGGGCCAGGCGGCGGGTTACCTGGCCATGACGTTTTTCCCGGGGCTTGCGCTCCACCTGCTGCTCGCGCGCGAGCGGCGCTTGTCGGAATGTCTTCTCGCCTCTGTGGTCACGAGCCCGGTGCTGGTGGCTGCCGCGTGCGCGCTGCTGATGCTCGCCGGGTTTGCCCCGGCCACCGCGGCCCGGGTCCTGATCCTGTTCTCGACCGCCGCCGCGGCGGCCACCGCCGTCCTGGCCGGTCGGGGGCACTGGCTGTCGCGTCCCCCGCCCGCACAGTTGTGGACGCTGGCCGCCGTTCTCGCCGTTTTTTGCGCGCTGGCCGGTTACCTGCCACTCACCGACGGGTGGTGGCGCTACTGGTCGGACGCGTGGTTTCACGGGGGCGTCGTGCACCAGATCGACACCTACGGCGTTCCGCCGGAGGATCCGTATTTCGTCGGCATGGACCTGCAGTACATGTGGATCTACCACGTGCTCGTGCTCGCGGTGAGCCGGGGCGCCGGTATCCCCCCGCTCGTGGTCATGCCGCTCCTCAACCTGAATGCTCTGCTGGGGTTCATGGTCTCCGCCTACCTGCTCTCCACGCTCTTCCGCAAGCGGTTCGCCCACGGGCTCTTCGCCGTCTTGTTCGCCGTGCTGGCGATGAACGCCGTCGTGTGGGCCTTTCTTCCCCTCAAGCTCGCCAAGGCGCTGCTCGGCGACGTCCGCGGCTGGGCCGAGGTCGTCCGCACCTACTCCGTCGTTCCGTTCGACAAGGAAACGGTGTGGACATTTCTCCGTTTCTATAACAACCAGCCGTTTCTCCTGAACAAGTTTATCGTTTCTACCGCGCTCTCACTCGCCCTGTGCTTTATGGGCGGGTTCTGGTACGCCTCGCTGGCCTATATGTCCACGGGGCGTTTTTATTATCTGGTGCTCCTCGTTTTTGCCGCCCTGGGTGCGCTAGGGTTTCACACCGTATTCGGTGTCGTCATGATTGGCGGCCTCCTTGGCGGTCTCCTGCTGCTGGTTCTCGCCCGCGGCGGCGTGCGTGATTTCTCGAAGAGACGAACCGCCGCGCTCTCGGCGGCAGTGATGCTCGCAACCGCGCTCGCCGTTCCGTACCTCTATTCCGTACTGCACCTCAAAGAGAGCGAAAAACTGTTTCCAGTGGGGCTTTCGATGGCCAAGACCGGTGGCGTCCTGGTGAGTTGTGCGCTGGTGATGGTTCTGGCCGCCCGGCGATTGCGGCCGCTTCTCGCCCGGCGCACCGCCGGTGCCTGGCTGTTCGTCTTCGTCTCCCTGTCCGTGTTCGTCATTTGCAACGTCATTCGCCTGCCCGGCATCAACACGTATGACAAGCTGCCTTTTTTCGTGCACTTCCCCTTTGCCGTCATGGGCAGTTGGGTCTTCGCCGACCGTTTCGCGCGCCCGCACGCCTCGCCACGGTATCGAACACGGGTAGTGCTGGCCGCGTTGCTGCTGCTGCTGCCAGTCAACACGTTCGCCTGGCTCGCGTACCACAACACACCGACCGGTGACTTCGTCTCGCCCGCCGCCGAGGAACTGTCCGCGTGGGTGCGGCAGAACACGCCGCGGGACGCGATCTTTTTCGAGAACAACGACCGCGTGCTGCTATTATTGACGGGCCCGAGGCGATACTACTGGGGCAGGATCATATACGCGGACAACTGGGGCTACCCGAAGGATGAGATGGCACACCGCAAGCACGTGCGTGACAATCTCTACTCGACCGCTGCGCTCGACGCGGTAACGCTCGCCACTCTGGGCGGAATGGGAGCCGAGGTTTATGTCGTCGTCCGCGACGCCGAAGACGGCACGCGCACCCTGACCAAGACGGCCCGCTACCCGGCACTGTTCCGGCAGGTGTACCGGGCCCGCGGCGCCGTGATCCTGCGCGTGGACCGCGCGGCGTGCACGAGCGCCGCGGCCTCTCTCCCCAGGCCGGCGCCATGAAACGCAAGCTGCTGCTCGGGTCTCTCGTCAGCGCGCTCTTTCTATACCTCGCCATGCGGGATATTCAATGGTCTACGCTGTGGGACGTCGTCAAGCGAACGCAGTTCCGCTACCTGATCCCGTCGGCCTTCTTTACCATGTTCGGTCACTACTGCCGCTCGTACCGTTGGAAGTTCATGATGCTGCCCGTCAAGCGCATCCCGACGAACAACCTCTTCGCGGCGACTGCAGTGGGATTCATGGCCAATAACCTGCTGCCCGCGCGGCTCGGCGAGCTCGTTCGCGCATACATACTCGGAAAGAGGGAGCGGGTCAGCCGTACCGCTTCCTTCGCGACCATCGTCTACGAAAGGGTGGTAGACGTGTTCACCCTGCTGGTGCTGCTGTGGGTGATGCTGCTCAAAGTGGATGGGCCGGAGTGGCTGCGAACCAGCGGTGCCTGGATACTCGTGGTGAACGTGGCTCTTCTCGGTATGATGGTTTTTATGGAGCGCAAACGAGAGACGTTCCTGCGCTGGGTCACCCGCCTGGCCTCGCCGTTGCCGGACCGCATGCAAGCCCGGGCGGATCGGGCGACGCAAGCCTTTGTCAGCGGTCTCACGACGGTAACGCAGGCGCGAACGCTGCTCCCCATCGCGCTGACGTCGGCGCTGGTATGGCTGTGCGCCATCCTTGGTTTCTATTTCTGTCTGCTGGCTCTCGACATGCACCCTCCGTTCGTGGCCAGCGTCACCCTCGTAGTCCTGGTGTCGATGGGTACCATGATCCCGTCGGCACCCGCCTACCTGGGAACGACGCAGTACGCGTGCATCGTCTCCCTGGCCATATTCGGGATCGGTAAGAGCGAAGCCCTGGCGTACTCGCTGCTCTACCACGCCACGCATTTCTTCCCCATCACGCTGACCGGGTTGTTTTACCTGTGGCGAATGCACATCCGTTTCGACGAGCTACGCGAAGGCGGTGACCAGTAGGCCCGCGGGCCGGCGGCCGCCCGCGATCAATTCTTGGGCCGTTGGCTCGAATGCACGCCAGACGGGATCGAAAGGGCGATGAACGATTCATGACGGGCGCGCGGAAAGAATTCCTCTATGTTGCGGCGCCGGCGGCGGCGCTGGCGCTGCTGTACTTCGCAGGCGGCAACCGTTGCTACCCCATCGTGGACGACGCCCTGCCCTTCGTGCTCCACGTGCACGGCGGCCCGGTGATCATCGTCCATCATCTCGTTTTCGTCGCGCTATCGTGGCTGAACGCGCTCCTCGGGTTCACTGGTGCGGACGAGGTCGGCGGCACGCTGCTCCTGTTCCGGGCGTATGTCGCCGCGACGAGTTTTCTCACGCTGTGCCTCGTCGGCATCTTGAGCCTGAGGTGGTTCGGCTCACTGCGAATGGCCCTGGCTTCGATTGCCCTTGCCGGTTTTACGTCCGGCTACTGGCTCTATTCCATGATCACCGACATGCCCGTCCCCGCGACGGCCTTCACGCTGCTCGGCGTCTATTTCGCCGACCGTTCCTTCGAGGGGCACCGCGCAGGATACGCGCGGCTTTTGCTCGCCTCGCTTGCCGTGCTCGCGGCGGCGACGAATCACCAGTCGCACGCCATGGTCGTGATACCCATCACGGCCGTTGTGCTGCTGTGGCGCGGCGGCGCTCGGCCGTGGAAGAGCCGCCTGGCGCGGAGCGCGTTTTTCGTCGGTGTCACGGGGGTTCTCGGCCTGGTCACGTACTATTCGGCGTATTTGCAAGCCGACTCGCGCGGGGATTTTGTGACGTTCATCCGCGGCATGGAGGCGGGGGGCAAAGCGTTTCCCACCGACCGCGTCCAGCTGATCACCCCGGTATACGCGGGCGTGGGTATCTCGCGGGCCATGGTCATTCCGGAGTACGCGCTGCACCTCGACCCGGCGTACGAGTCGGTCAGCGCACACTTTCGGTCGAGGCTACTATCGAAGTACCGGTACGCGATGCGGAGCCTGCCGGATTCGCTGGTCCGGATCGCACTCGCCGTGACCAGCGCGCTGCTCGTCGCGTGGGTCCTGATCGCACTGCGCGCCCTGCTGCGCCTTCGCAGGAGCCCGCCGCCCCACCCGGGCTTGTGGATGGTCGTGGGCTGGATGGTCGTCCAGGGACTGTTCTCCACATGGTGGCTGGCGACGTCCCGCGAATTCTGGATATGGATGATCCCCTGCATGAGCGTCGTCGGCACGGGTTTGGCGTTCGCGTCGCCGCGCGGATCCGCAGGCCGCGTGATTCCGTGGATCCTCGCCGCCGCCCTGTTCGCGGTCAACATGCCGGCACTATCGCGTTTGTGGAACGCGAACAACTGCCTCTACAGCGTCAACCTGACCTATCGTACGAAACTTCGCGCCGACGATCTGGTAATCGCTCCCTACCTGTACTCGATCAGTGAGCTCACCGCCCTGCAGGAGAGCGCCGCGCAAACGTTCTTGTGCCACCGGGGAATGTTCGACTTCGATGATCCCGCTCTCGGGCGTG
>JBHHVD010000021.1:0-40630 GCA_046754105.1 Candidatus Krumholzibacteriia bacterium | reverse complement strand
GCATTACGGGCGTAGCTTCTTCAGGTCGCGCAGCATGCGGTCGCAGGACCGGTAGCGCCGGGCGCGGTCCTTGGCCATCGCCTTGCCGATCACGCGATCCGCGCCCCCCGGAATCCCAGGCACGATCGTGCTCGCCGCGGGCGGGTCGACGTTCATGATCTGGTAGAAGAGGGCGGGTTCCTCCTCGCTCTCGAACGGCAGCCGGCCGGTGAGCATCTCGAACAGCACGACGCCGAGCGCGTAGACGTCCGCCCGGGCGTCCGCCGTCTTGCCACGGACCTGCTCGGGAGCCATGTAGAGCAGTGTGCCGATCAGCCTCCGCTTCGGCGGCGACGAATGGGCCCGGTCGACGAGGCGGGCGACGCCGAAATCGACGACCTTGCAAGTGCCGGTCTCGTCGATCATGATGTTGGCCGGTTTGACGTCGCGATGCACCACGCCCAACTTGTGCGCCGCTCCCAGCCCTCCGGCTACCTCGCGGGCGAAGCGAAGGGCGTCGGCGATCGAGACCTCGCGCCGGTCCATTCGCTCCCGCAGCGAGGTCCCACGGACGTATTGCATGACGAGAAAATTCACGTCCCCCTTGTGGACGACCTCGTAGAGAGCCACGACGTTGGGGTGGTCGATCTGCGCTATGGACTCCGCTTCGCACAGGAAACGGTCGGTGGCGAGTTTCGGGGCGCGCTCGGACGGCCTGACCATCTTGATGGCGACGGCGCGGTCGAGCAAGAGATCCTGCGCCCGGTACACCGTCCCCATCTCACCTTCGCTGATACGATCGGTGATTTCGTAATGAGATATCCGCTGGCCAATCACGATATACCCATCGGGTCCCGGTCGACCCGCATGTGACGAGACCGGACCGCGAGACGCCGGCCGCGGATGCCGCCGCCAACGCGGCAGACACGGGAAGAGATCGCTCAACGGCGCTCGTGACGTCCAGCAGTCCCTTTGGGAACGCTACGCTAAAAGCGGCCACGTGTCAACTTTGTGCTTACGAGCCGGCCCCCAACCCCGTGGGGTGCCGAGAAATCAGTTGAAAAGCCTCGCGGCAACGTCTAATGTGGCCGGTGGCAACTGCCGTTGCCGCCGCGAGTTTCCGGCGGCCGAAGGATACGCTCACTCTTGAAGTTTCCGCCAGATACGGGAACGCTCCTTGCCTATCCCTGTTATCACCGAATTGTCTCTCGGAGGTTGATATGACCGGCGCCGGGCAAACCCCCAAGGTAGGGCTGAACACAATCCCGCTAACCAATCTGCGCAACGTATACTGGTCACTGCCGCCCGAAACGTTGTACGAGCACGCGGTACGGAACGCCGAGGGCCAAATCGCGCACGCCGGGCCGCTCGTGGTCGACACAAGTCCCTACACCGGCCGCTCCCCCGACGACAAATTCGTCGTCGAGGAGGACACGAGCGCCGGAAATATCTGGTGGGGCAAGGTGAACGTCCCGTTCGCACCCGAACGGTTCGATCGCATGCTGGATCGCATGCGGAAGTATCTCGCTGGCAAGGACGTCTACGTGCAGGACTGCCGGGCCGGAGCCGATGCTGAACACCGGCTCCCGATCCGCATCGTGACCGAATGGGCGTGGCATTCGCTCTTCGCGCGCACCATGTTTCGAGGGATCGATTCCGCCGAGGAGCTGCGCAACCACGCACCGGAGTTCACGGTGATCGGCGCTCCAGGGCTCAAGGCCGACCCGCGAACCGACGGCACCAACAACGAGGCGTTCATTCTCCTCAATTTTGCCAGGAAAATGGTTCTGATCGGCGGCACCGGCTATGCGGGCGAGATCAAGAAGTCGATTTTTGCGGTTCTGAACTATCTGCTGCCGCTAAAAAACGTCGCCAGCATGCACTGTAGTGCCAACGCCGGCGAGGCGGGCGACGCGGCGCTTTTCTTCGGTCTTTCGGGCACAGGGAAAACCACGTTGTCGGCCGACCCGAAACGGCGCCTGATCGGAGACGACGAACACGGCTGGTCGGAGAGGGGAGTCTTCAACTTCGAAGGCGGGTGTTACGCCAAGGCGATCCGGCTCAGTGCCGAATCCGAGCCGGAGATCTTCGAGACGACGCGCCGTTTCGGCACGCTGCTCGAGAACGTCGTATTCGATCCCGATACCCGGCGCCTGGATCTCGACGACGACCGTATCACCGAGAACACGCGCGCGTCCTATCCCCTGACACACATTCCCAACGTCGTACCCGATGGGCAGGGCGGGCACCCGAAAAACGTGATCATGCTCACCTGTGACGCGTCGGGCGTCATGCCGCCGATCGCTGCGCTAACCCCCGAGCAGGCGATGTATCATTTTCTCTCTGGCTACACGGCAAAGGTCGCGGGTACGGAGAAGGGTTTGGGCAAGAGCCCGTCTGCGACTTTCAGTACTTGTTTCGGTGCGCCGTTCCTGGTGCATCCTCCGACCGTCTACAGCAAGCTTCTCAGCGAGCGCATTCGCCAGAACCACGCGAAGTGCTGGCTGGTGAACACCGGCTGGAGCGGCGGTCCGTACGGTGTCGGGTCGAGGATGAAAATCGCCCACTCGCGCGCGATGATCGACGCGGCGCTCACTGGAGCGCTCGAAGACGCTGAAATGCGCGAGGACGCGGTCCTCGGTCTGCGCGTGCCGGCGTCCTGTCCCGGCGTGCCGGCCGAAGTGCTGGACCCGCAGAATACGTGGTCCGACAAGGAGGCCTACCGGACCCGGGCCCGGGAACTCGTCGGGCTTTTCAAGGAAAACTTCAAGCAGTTCGAGGGCAACGTGCGGCCGGAGGTGTTGGCAGCGGGTCCACGCTAAAAACCGCCACGGTTTCTCGCGAGGGGAGCGTGGCTCTTCAACCGGAGCCGTCCGGGCGCCGTGCGGCGTTACGGGTTGCACTTTGCGCTAGTCGTACACTTCGACCCCGCGCCAGAATGCGAGGTGGTTCTTGATGTTCATTGCCGCTTCACTGGGGTCGGGATAGTACCACGCCGCGTCCTGGTTGGATGCGCCGCCGACCTCGATGTGATAGTAGCTGGCGGTACCCTTCCACGGGCACACGCTCTTCGTATCGCTCTCCGTTAAGTATTCCCTCTTGACCGAATCGGGTGGAAAGTAGAGGTTGCCTTCCACCTCCTGGATCGTATCGCTTTCCGCGATCACAGTGCCTCGCCAGATAGCCTTGGCCATGCATTGGACCTCCGTTGTATCGGGGCACGCGCGCCCGGTCGAGGGGCGATCACTATCGTTTACCGGAATATACACAAACGGCGCCCCAAAATCCAACCCGCCCTCGTCCCGCGCGGCCGCGCCGCGCAGGTGACGGGGCCGGCCGGCAGCGTGGCGGCACCTGGGCCGGAAACCCGCTTGCAATGCATCGCAATTCCTTGTAATTTATAGACTTGGAGAGTGCCCATGAGCCGGTACACAAAACAGATACGGGACATCGAACCCGTTTCGCGTCGCCTGGAGCCCTCGCACGAGGAACGGGCACAGATCACCGCGCGCGTGACGGGCTATGCCGCCGAGTTTCTCGACAAGATCTACGAGCTGCCGGCGTTCGTCGCCGGGCACGGCGAGGGACGGGGGCTCTACGACTCGCCCATTTCCGACGATCCGATCGACATTGCGACCGCTCTCGATCTGATCCGCGATAACGTCGACGCCGTCGCTCTCAATCCGGCTTCCGGCGGGCCCCTCGGTTACATTCCCGGCGGTGGCGTGTACCCGGCGGCGCTGGGCGACTACCTGGCCGACGTCACCAACCGTTTTGCAGGCATTTATTTCGTCGGTCCCGGGGCGGTACGCATGGAGCACATGTTGACCCGGTGGATGGCGAAAATCATCGGCTACCCGCCGGCGGCGGCGGGCGACCTGACCTCCGGCGGCAGCGTCGCCAACCTCGTGGCGATCGTCACCGCGCGGGACGCCCACGAGTTGCGCGGCAGGGATTTCGAAACGACCGTCGTGTATCTTACCGGCCAGGTGCATCACTCGCTGGACAAGGCGCTGCGCATCGCCGGGCTCGGCGAGTGTGTCGTGCGTCGCATCGCTCTCGACGAGAAATACCGCATGCGCGCCGACGTGTTGCAAGCGGCGGTCGAAGCCGACAAGAAGGCGGGCCTCAATCCCTGGCTCGTAATCGCTTCCGCCGGCACCACGGATACCGGCGCGGTCGACCCGCTCGCCGCCATTGGCGACGTCGCCGCGCGCTACGGGTTGTGGTTCCACGTCGACGCCGCCTACGGTGGTTTCTTTATCCTGTGTGAGGAGGGTCCGCGGATTCTGCAAGGTATGGAGCGGTGCGATTCCATCGTCATGGACCCCCACAAAGGGCTCTTCCTCCCCTACGGGACCGGCGCGGTTGTGGTGAGAGACAAGACGCACCTGCACAAGGCGCACGCCTACCAGGCCCACTACATGCAAGACGCCGACGAGGCGGCCGACGAGTACTCGCCCGCCGACCACTCGCCCGAGTTGACACGCCACTACCGGGGCATGCGCATGTGGCTGCCGCTGAAGCTCTTCGGGCTGAAGCCGTTCCGGGCGTGCCTCGAGGAGAAACTGCTCCTCACCCGCCATTTCCACTCGGAAATCCAGCGCGTCGACGGCTTCGAAGCGGGGCCGTTGCCGGATCTTTCTGTCATGACCTACCGCTACGTGCCCAGGCACGGCGACGCCAACGAGTTCAACCGCAGACTGGTGCGGGAGGTTCAGCAGGACGGGCGCGTGTTCATCACGTCGACGCTGCTCGGCGACACGTTCGTACTGCGCCTGGCCGTTTTGAGTTTTCGCACCCATCTCGATACCATCGAGCAGGCGCTCGAGGTCCTGCGCGAGAAAGCGCGGCTCATAGAAGAGAGTGCGTAGCGAAGCGCCCTCACAGTGCTGGTACGATCACACCCCGGCAGTCCCCGAACCCGACATGGGCGAAGCCATCCCGGTCGCAAGCACCGCTGATAATGACCTCATCGCCGTCCTCGAGGAAAGACCGCTCCTCACCACCGGGCAGCCGGAGCGGTCGTGACCCGCGCTCGGAGAGACCCAGCAAGGATCCTCTTGAGTCCGGTGAACGCCCGGAGACCGCACCACTGGCCATCAAGTCGCCGGGCCGTACGTTGCAGCCGTTGCTCGTGTGATGAGAAAGCATCTGGGCGACGGTCCAGTTCATGCCGCGAAACTTACCGCGGCTGACCCGCACTGGCTCCACCGACGCGTCCCGCATTCTTTGCGACGAAACCCGCACTTCCAGGGTCACGTCGATGCCACCGTGTGTCCGGTTCTGCGCCGAGTCGAGGTGGGGCAGTGGTTCGGCGTCGCCGTCGGGACGGGGCGCCGCAGGCACCCGGTACGGTGCCAGCGCCTCGAGCGTGACCACCCATGGCGAGACCGTCGTGGCAAAACTCTTGCCCAGGAACGGGCCGAGGGGCTGGTGTTCCCACTTGTGGATGTCGCGCGCGGACCAGTCGTTTACCAGGCACAGCCCGAAGACGTGCCGCTCGGCGTCCGTGATTGCAACGGGGGTTCCCTGCGGGTTTCCGGGGCCAACGAAAAAACCTACCTCCACCTCGTAGTCCAGTGACGCGCTCGCACCAAAGACGGGCGCCGCACCACCGCCGTCATGGCCGATCTGGCCGTTGGGCCTTCGTACCGGTGTCCCGCTCACGACCACCGACGAGGCGCGGCCGTGGTAGGCAATGGGCACGTGGCGGTAGTTCGCGGGTGGCGGCGCGTCCGGGAGCAGCAGGTCCCGGACGCTGGCGGCATGATCCGTGGAGCCGTGAAAATCCGTAAAGTCTCCGATAGAGACCGGCATGCGCATTTCACACGCGGCCATCGGCACCAGCGTTTTCTCGATCGTCCGTCTGTTGCGGTCGGCTTGCGGGTGGCCCGCGCGCAGCAGCTCGGACACGCGCCGGCGCAGGTCTCCCCACGCCCGCGGCCCCAGCGCCATCAGCGAGTTCAGCGAGGCGACCTCGCAGGACAGCGCTGCCGCAAAGGCACGCCCCTTGAAGAGCCCCTCGCTGCGACAGGCGGCCACGTCCAGGATGTAGTCACCGATCGCCACGCCCACGCGGGGTTCCTCGTCGGCGCCCCGGCGCTTGAACACACCAAGCGGCAGGTTCTGAACGGGAAAATCGGTTCCGGTCTCGTTGGCCGACCGTACCCAGCTCTCGAGCTTCGGGTCGTGGGTTTCGTTGATCTCGGGAATCATGGCGGTTACAGATAACGCTCTCGCAGAACCTTCACGTGGTGGATCTCGTGACCGGCCATAATGAAGGGTATCGAACGCACGGTAAACTCAAGGCCGCTCGCGGTTCCCCGCCGCAGGAGCATCTCGTCGTTGAACCCCCGGAAAAGGGCGAGAAACGACAGGCGCACGTACTCGAATTCCGCCAGGATATCGGCGAGCGGGCGTTCGTCGAAATTGGCGTGCTTTACGTAATCGTCCTGTTCGATAGACGGCAGCGGCGACGGGTCGAGTCGGGCGAACGCCAGCGCCCGGTAGCCGAAGAGCCGTTCGATATCGGTCACGTGACCGACCACCTGCTTTATGCTCCACTTGTCCGGCGCGTAGCGGTAGCCGGCCCCCTCTTCTCCGACCACCTCGAGCAATGCCAGGGTGCGTTTGACGTTTATCGCCATCGTCTCCAGGACGTCTCCGTCAGGCACCTGGTCGACGTAGCGGTGGTAGTAGGCGTCATATTCATTCCGCGCCGGGCGTTCGATCATAACAACCACCTCGGGGCTAGTCTTCGAGCTTCAACACGAGGTGATATCCCTCTCGCCTGAAACCCAGCGATTCGTAGAAACTGTCCGCCTCGCCCCGCTTCGCGTGCGTGGCATGCAGCACCGTGTCACACCCCACCTCCCTGCACCGGTTCTTGACGAAACAGATTATTTCCTTGCCGATACC
Organism: Candidatus Krumholzibacteriia bacterium; assembly: GCA_046754105.1. Taxonomy (GTDB): domain Bacteria; phylum Krumholzibacteriota; class Krumholzibacteriia; order WVZY01; family WVZY01; genus JAZGDW01. Next base: position 33,730 of record JBHHVD010000021.1, on the reverse strand, counting down.
TTGCCCCCGGTACTTCGGGTGGACGGCCACGTTCTCGAGCCGCACCCTGCAACCGCATTCGACTCTGCTCACTTTGTCGACGAGGAGCGAGAACACACCCACTATGCGCCCTTCCATGACCGCCACGTACATGTCGTGGTCGGGGTTTCTCTCGACGCCCTCGTAGAACCGCTTCGCCATCTTCAGATCGAGCGGTGGCCCCTTCCGCCCCACCCACATCAGGTTGTAGAGCCCGACCACGGGCGCGATTTCCTTCGAGGTGGCTGGTCGAATGTCGAATTTCGAGAGGGGCAAGTCTCTCCTTCCGGGGCAAGGGGCAGGAGCATCTCCCCAAACCTCGACCGCACGGCGCCGGGCGCACCGCGTCGTTGCTTACTCCACATCGTGGCTTTCGCCGGGTTTGACCAGCAGCGCCCTTCGTCCCTGCGCTGCTACCTTGCCGATGAAGTCGTTCGGGTCGACTTCGATGTACGGAAACGTGTTGTAGTGCATCGGTATCGTCACCCCGGCGTCCACGAACTCCGCCGCCCGTGCCGCGTCGTCGATACCCATGGTGAAGTTGTCGCCGATAGGAAGCAGTGCTACGTCTAGCGGTCCGTTCAACTCGGCGATCAATTTCATATCCAGAAAGACCCCCGTGTCGCCCGCGTGATAGATCTTCTTGCCGTCTACCGTCAGCACGATCCCCGCGGGATTGCCCAGCGCCTCGCCACCGGGTCCCGTCGAGCCGTGGTGGGCTATCGTGAGTTTGACGTGGCCGAATGGAAACGTCGCCCCGCCGCCGATGTGCAGCGGGTGCGACTTGCACCCCTTGGCCTGGAAGTACTCGGCGATTTCGTAGTTGGAGACCACCGTGGCCCCGGTTCTCTTGCCGATATCCACTCCGTCTCCTATGTGATCGCCGTGACCGTGCGTAATCAGCAGGGCGTCCAGCTTGTCGAACGCGTCCGGCCCCACGTCGGCCAGCTCGTTCCCGGAGAGGAACGGGTCGATCAAAATGCGATGCGACGACGATTGCACCTCCCAGCAGGCGTGGCCGTGAAACGTCAGTTTTACCATCCTGTCCTCCTTGTTACCGCTGCCCGAGTCCCGCGGGCTCCTTTCAGCCCGCATCTCCTTCCCCGTGCAGCACGCGCAGTTTCGCGTCGATCATCTCCCTCTCGGTGACGCGTAACATCTTCGCGAGCTTCCGGACCAGCAGCCTCTCGTGGTCGTCGAGGTGGCCGTCCGCGTAAACGATCTTCCAGATCAACTCGACCACCCGCAACTTTTCCTCTTTGCCGCAGCTCTGGTTGATCAGATTGGTGAACTGCCAGAAGTCGATGCTGCCATCCAGCGCCTGTCCGGACACCTGCAGCAGATCCTGCGCGTGCTCGTCGGAGAGGTCGTACTCTTTTCTCAGAAGTGCCACGACGTGATCGTATTCCGCCCGGCTGAAGTCGTCGTCACTCTGTGCCATGGCGACGAACAGGGCGCACGTCGCCACCCGGACACCGCGCGACGTATCCGCCGGCGGTCCCGAAGCGCCGCCCGGCTCGTTGGCGGTGATTATTCTCTTTATCAGGTCTAACATGTCCCGCTCGCGTGACCGATTATAACGCACCGGGCAGGCGGCACCTAGCCTCAATGCGCCAAAAAATGCGGTACGCCTGCGGGCGCCGGGCGGCATCGAAGCTGCATTCTCTTCCGGACGCGCCTTACTCGAGCAACGCCATTTTGCGCGTCAGAGACATCCCCCCGGCGCGCAGGCGGTAAAAATAGACGCCCGAGGCCACGCGGCGGCCACGCCGGTCGCGACCGTCCCACACGACGGTGTTCGCTCCGGGCGTCTGCCCGGCATCGACCAGCGTTCGCACCAGGGCGCCGTTCACATCGAAAACCTGAAGCGTCACCCGCGATCTCGCGGCCACCTCGTAGGCGATGGTCGTCACGGGGTTGAACGGATTGGGATGATTCTGAAAGAGCCGGAAGACGCCGGCGGGCACGGCAACGGCAACCGGCAGCGATAGAAACTCGCCGTCGCGGTCAACCGCGCCGAGCCGGTACCAGTAGTGCACGCCGCGGCTAACGCCGGTGTCCGTGTACTCGTTCGTGCCCGCGCCTGGCAGCAGCGACCTGTTTATTCGCCGGTAACCACTGTCCCTCTGCCGCGAGCGGTAGACGTGAAATCCCCGCAGGCCGTCGGAGCGGGCGATTCGCCACCGGAGCCGCACGCCATACCCGGCATACGCCGCGTCGAAACGCGCGATCAGAACGGCGACCGTGTTGTCGGCCGAGAAACCGCTGTCCGGGGGGCTGTCGAAAAAAATCAGGGGATCCAGCGCACGCGCGCGGATCGAGTAGACCGAATACACCGTATCCGCTGTATCGGGGAACGTGGGCACCGTTGCGACGTAGGAATCCTGCTGCTGCGCGGGAACGGTGGCCACGATCTCCCAGTTGTTGGGGGTGCCCGGCACGCGCCGCCGCACGTCGTACTCCGCAACCAGCAACGTGTCGGCAAAGTCGTACCCGGAGCGCGAAAAGTGCACGTCGACCCATCCGCCCGCGTCGGCGGGCACGTCGACGACGGAGTCTATGGCGGCGAACCGGTAGAGCCACTGCAACTCGAGCCCGCCCGCGGACGGGTTCACAAACGCCGTCTCGTAGACGTGGGTGGATCGCCATCGCACATCGGAGCCGGGCTGCACCGGTTTGCCCCACTCACCCGCCGGGAAAACGTCCACCCAGTTGGTGCCGCCGTCGGCGGTAACCTGCCACCGGACCGAATCGCTCTGCGTGCTGGTGAGCCGTACGCGGATGACGTCATCGGCGCTCGCGTGGATGTTGGTCGACTGGGAGACGTTGTCCGCCTGGTCGTAATCCCGCTCGAAGACCTGGAAGACGCGAAGCCCCGACGTCCAGTCGGAAACGTAGGCGAGGTCTCCCGACAACACCACGTCCAGCGAATTGGTGGTCGGGTAGCTGCCGACCTCGGCGGGGGCTGCGGGATCGCTGACGTCGATCACCACGACCGCGCCGGGCGGGTTCGAGCCGGTGACCAGCACCGCGTAATTGCCGCTGACGGCAACGCTCCGCCCCACGCCGGCGACCGCGGGCAGGTGAGAGAGCGATGCGGGCGAGGCCGGGTTGCGGATGTCGTAGATCCTCAGACCGTCACCCGCGGCCACGTAGGCTTCGTCCCCGTGAACCTCGAGGTCGTTGCCGCCGGTGCCGTCGGTGACACCGCCGATCGTCAGCGGCGCCGCGGGATTGCTGATATCGACGACCCGGAGTCCGGTCGAAACGACGGCGACCAGCGCGAGGTCTCCGGCCACGTCCGCCGCAGCGGCAAAGCCGGGCATCGACGTGGTACCCGCGATCGCGGGGACGGGAGGATTGCCGAGGTCGAGGACAGTGAATCCCCGTATGCCGTTGGCGAGGTATCCGCGGTCCCCGCGGATGCCCATGCGGCCGGTCTCCCCCCCGGTGTCGAAGTCGAAGAGGTGCTGGGGGCCTGCCGGGTTATCGATCGCAAACGTCTCCACGTGCTGCCCACCGCCGGTGGACGCATAGACCAGGTTGCCGGTCGTGGACAGGCCGCCGCTGAGCGGCAGCGGAGACGTTGCGCCACCCAACGCCACCGGAGCCGAGGGGTCGGTGATGTCGACGGCGCGAAGTCCGAAGCTCTGATCGGCGACCAGCGCGTGGTCCCCCCGCACGACCGCGCCCGCCGCGCTCATCGCCGGTTGCGTTTGGCCCACCGGTAGCGGGCGCACGACCTGCCGGGTCTCGATCACGTGCAGGCCCGCCGACCCATCCGAAACGTACGCGTAGCGGCCGGCCACCGCCACGCCGATCGCCTTGTCCGGTGTGTCGATCGTGTGCGAGAGCACCGGATTCACCGGGTCTGTGACGTCGAATTCCATCAGCCCCGTCCCACCGTCCGCGACGTAGAGGGCATCACCGCAGAGTGCGAGGCCGAACGAGATGTCCGGGGTGTCGTAGACCTTCTCGAGCGCCGGGGCCAGGGGATTCGTCACGTCCACCACGTAGAGCCCGCTTTGCGCCGTCGCCATGTAGGCCCGCGCGCCCGCCAGGACGATGCTGCGCGAGAGGGTCGGCGTGGGCAGGTTGCCCACGCGTACGGGAGCCGCCGGGTCGGCTACGGCGACCGTGTACAGGCCGCCGTCCCCACCGGCCACGTAGGCAAGGTCGCCGTCGACGGTCACACCGATTGGCGACCCGGCCAGCGTAACGCTTCCGGCCAGGCCCGGCGAGGCCGGATCGCCGATATCGATGACCAGCAGGCCCGAGTTCAGACCCGGCGGTAAATCCGCCTGCGCCACGTAGGCGAAATCACCGGCCACCGCGACGCCGCGTGCGAAGGCGGTAGTCTGGTAATGACCCGTTCGCGACGGGTTCGCGGGATCGCTGATGTCGACGATCTGCAGGCCGGATAGCCCGTCGGCCACGAACGCGAGGTCTCCGGCGATGACCACGTCGGAGGCGAAGGCCTCGATACCGTCCGCAGGCGAAACATAGCTGCCGGCTAGTACCGGATTCAACGGGTCACCGACGTCGAAGACACGTAGCCCCTGCGACCCGTCTACCAGGCACAGAATATCGCCGTCGAGGGCGAGGTCACGCGAGAACCCGGGACCCGGCGGGTCGACCGACGCGACGACTGCAGGTCCAAAGGGAAAGAGCCGAATCTCGCCCGCGGCGGTATTCCAGTCCGCCGTGGTGGCGGCGGCATCCTTGAACTGCTCGGTTGAAAAATCCTCTACGAGGCGGTGCGGGGTTCCGGCGCGCAGCGGCGCCCGGTCCCATACGGCAAGCGGTGCGATGACGAGGGAAATGGCCAGGACCGCCCCGGCCCGGGCAAGAACGTTGGCGCCGCGTCTCATATCGATGTCCTGCGAAGTGCGTTAACTCTTTACAAAGTATAACACTTTCCAGGAATGATATCTACCGGCCCGGCAACCGCCGCGGGGTCTTCGGGCGCCGCGGGCGGCGTCACCCGTACCAGCCTTCCCGTAGCTTCTTGCACGGAACGCCACCGTGGATGGCGTTGCCTTCCAACTCGCCCTTTACTACCGAACCGGCGGCGACCACGACGTTGTCGTGAATCACCGCCCCGGGAAGGATACTGCAGTTGGCCCCGATGAAGACGTTGTTGCCCACGACGACGTCCCGGGTCAGGCGTACGTCGGTCACCTTCCTGCCCGCTTCATAATGGTTGGAATAGGCGATGATCCGCGTACCTGGGCCGACCGCCACATCGTCGCCGACGCTGACGTTGCCGTAACAGACGTTGACGTAGCAGTAGGCGCCCAGGTGAGAATTGTTGCCCAGCCTGAACTTGCCCTCCGCGTTCAGGATGTAGCAACCGTGGTAGAGCGCGCTTCCCTCTCCCGCGGAGAAATTGCGATGGTCCGTAATGAATACGTGGGTATCGATGGCACAACGCGTACGAAACATGCGCCCGCGGAGCCTCGCGGCGAACCGGGAGCTGTTGCCGCGGATGAGCCCCGCGCACGCTTCGCGTTTGAAATTCCACATCTCAGCAAGCAGTCGAAAGACGCGCATCATTCGTCCAGTGGACAAGGCAGATTCACACAGCGGCGGACCGCCTCGTCGGCATTGGGGCAGCCATCGACGCGTCGCGTCGCCGGGTGAACGTGACTAATAAACCAAACCCCGAGCGAGACTCCAAGCTCCTTTTTGGCCCACGAGCGTTTGCCTTTTTTCTCGGGCTCGACCAGCACGGGGTAGCGCAAAAAGACCGGCACGGACCCCTCCACCACAACGGGGGGCGCGTAACCGGCCCCCTCGCACCACGCGTTCCAGTGTGCCGCCGCCCCGCGGCGCCGGGCGTTGGTGGTGTCGACCTTCTCGAGCTGGTGGCTGCCGAGCGCGGCGATGGGTGCCGGCATGCGGCAGCCGTAGTGCTCGGGCCGTATACCGTCGCATTCACCCGCCGTGGTCGAGACGACGCGTTTGCGCCCGTGGCGCAGCACAGCCAGGTCGCCACGCCACCAGCGCTGTGGGTGTTTGAACTGGTAGTAGTTGAGCGCGACGGTATGCAGCTGGCGGTCTATCCAATCCTCGTCGGGGCAGGGCGCCTGCGCCTGGTAGCCCTGCAGCCGCCCGGCGATCGCCGCGTCGTTGGTTACCGCCATTCCGCCCTGTATGGTGCTGAATACTTTGGACTGCTCGCTCGAGTAGAACGCCACGTGACCGCGGTTGCCGACGCGGACACCCCCGAACTCGGCGCCGGCGGCGTGACAACAATCCTCGATCACGTAGAGGCCGCGTTCCGCGGCGATGTCGAGAACCTCCTGGTAGTCGCGCGACACCAGGCCGTAGAGGTGCTGCACCATGACCGCGCGGGTCCTCGGCGTCAGCCTCGAGCGCAGGGAGCCGGCATCGAGACCGTAGGATTGCAACTCGATATCCGCATAGACCACCTCCACGCCGGCGTAGTGGAACGCGTTTGGTACGACGACGCACGTATACCCGGGCAGGACTACCTCGTCGCCCGGCCCGAGCCCCAGGGCATCGATGCACGCACTCAGGGCGACCCGCCCCCCCATGAAGGCGAACGCATGCGACGACCCGTTCCAGGAGGCGAACTCCTTCTCGTAGCGCCGCACGGGTGCCGGGTCGTACCACTCCCCGCGCCTGGCGAGCCACTCGCGGGAGAGGTCGACGTCGTCGCGGCCCACACTCGCCGAGCCCATCGCGGGGGTCGTAACCGGCCGGCCGGTGAGCAGGTCTCTCAGGTGGGTGAGCTGCCGGATGGGAATCCCCGCTGCGCCGTTCGACCAGTTCACCGGCGGAGGATCCTCCCGACCGCTTCGATCACGTCGCCGACGTCCCGGTCGCTCAGTTTGGCGGACAGGGGAAGGCTGACCGGTTCGCGGTCGACTCGCGCGGCGTTCGGGCAGTCCTTAGGTTTCCAGCCGAAGGTCTTTTGGTAGTAGGGATGCTCCGGGATACTCAGGTAATGTACGCCGGCACCGATGTTGTGGGCCTGGATCGCGTTGAGGAATTCGTCTCGCGTGACACCGGCCCGCCCCTTGTCCACCATGATCGTATAGAGATGGCAGGCGTGACGCGTATCCGCTTCGGGTGGCGCGGGCGTGCCGATCGGCATTTCACGAAAGGCCTCGTCGTAGCGCTTCCAGATTTCGGCGCGGCGCTGCCAGTTTTTCTCGACGCGTGCGAGCTGGTGAATGCCGATGGCCGCCTGGATATCCATCAAGTTGTACTTGAACCCCGCCTCGTAGACGTAGTAGTGGATGTAGCCCTCGTCGCTGAAACGCTTCCACGCATCCTTGCTCATGCCGTGCAGCGCGAGCGTGCGTATGCGGGCAGCGTCCTCCTCGCGCCGGGTAACGACCATTCCCCCCTCGCCGGTAATAACGTTCTTGGTCACGTAAAAACTGTAGCAGGCGAAATCCCCGATCGTGCCCACCTTGCGTCCCTTGTATTCCGTCTCGATGGCGTGGGCGCAGTCGCCGATCACTTTGAGCCCGTGCCGGGCCGCAATGTTGGAGATGGCCTCCATGTCGCACGCGCGGCCTGCGAAATGCACCGGCATGATGGCGCGGGTCCGGGGCGTGATTCTCGACTCCACGGACGCCGGGTCGATGTTCATCGTGTGCGGATCGCAATCGGCGAGCACGGGCGTGGCGCCGGCATGGATGATGGCGTTAACGGTCGAGCAAAAGGTCATCGCCGTCGTGATGACCTCGTCGCCCGCCTGCAGCTCCGCCGCGATCATGCTCAGGTGCAGGGCCGCCGTTCCCGAGTTGACCGCGGCGGCGTTTTCCGCTCCGAGGTAGCGTTTGAAATCGTCCACGAACCGCGCCACCTTGGGCCCGGTACCCAGCCAGCCGCTGCGAATACTGGCGACGACCTCGTCGATCTCGTCCTCCTCGATCGCGGGGGCGCCGAAGACAAGAAACTGGTCGTCGGGGCGTACGGGGTCCGGCATCGATATGGCCGCCTTTCTCCTGGAGTACCGGCAGGCCCTCATTCTAACGGCAAGCGGGAAAAGGCGCAACCGGCTATAGCACAGGCTCTTTCACCCGCCGTACGGACCGGGCGCGTGCCGTGCTCATGCCGCGCCGGCGATCTCTTGGTAGATGGCCCCGAGCCGCTCGCCCTGGGTGCGGGCGTCGAACTCGTTCTCGATGCGCCTGCGGGAGGCGGAGAGCATTCCGGACCAATCCCCCGCGTGCTCGACGAGCCAGCGCAGGCCCTGCAGCAGGCCTTCGGGGTCGCGCTCTTCGGCCAGCAGCCCCGTCTCGCCGTCCAGTATCACACCTGGGATGTCGCAGTGCCGCGTGCTCACTACCGGCATCCCCGAGGCGCACATTTCGATGATCGAAACGGGCACCCCGCCTTCGCTGTCCCCGTCACCGGCGGTGACACTCGGCGACATGAACACGTGGTGCTCGAGCGCTTCCCTGCGCATGGCTTCATACGGGACAAAGCCGAGCAGCCGCGTTCGCGGGCCGAGCCCATGTGCTTCGATCGTTGCCAGGATCCTCTTCTTCTCTTCATCGCTGCCAATGGTGCCGTGCGCGTCGCCGATGATGGTAATTTCGATCGGCACCTCGTGCTGCAAACGGCCCAGCGCCGAGACGCCGTACGGTATGCCCTTCTTCTCCCGAAAGACCGACGCCATGAAAACGCGTAGCGGCTCCCCGGGCGTCCACGACCTCGGTTGAAAGTCGATCGCCTCGACGTCGACCCCCAGGTGATGCACGCGGACCTTGTCCTCGGGGCAGCCGAGACTCACGACGCTGGCCGCCATGAACTCGCCTTCGCACAGGACGCAGTCGACGTGGCGGAATAACTCGCGGTAGCGCCCGCGCCAGCGGGGGTCGACGGTGGGAAAGTAGTTCACGTCCAGGCCGTAAAATGTGACGACGTGGCGCAGGGAGGCCGCGCGGGCGGCGCCCAGATCCTGCCAGCCCGTATTGCCGAAGTGCGAGTGCATCAGCCTCGCGCCGTAGCGGCGGGCGCATTCCACGTGGAAATGCAGGTGCTTTCGCAGGCCGAGCTTTCTCATTCCCAAATCCCACAGGGATTTCAACCGCGGCTCGTCGCGGAGGCAGTGGATGTTGTCGAAGGGAAACTGGTCGAGGCGTTGCGTGACCTCGCAGACGACGTGGCTCTCGACGGCCCGCGGCAGAAACCGCACTTCGTCATAGAGCCAGGTCCCGGTCTGGGGGAGCCACACCGGCACGGATTGAATCACCGATAGTTCTCTGTCCATCTGTTCCGGGGCGTGTCACTGAAAAAATCCGCATGAAATGCGAGTAACGAGCATCGTGGCACGCGAACCACCAACGTGCAAGCGAATTTGTGGACACGGTGCCGCCGTCCGCCGCCGGCGATGGCGGGCGGACCGGCGGCGAGAACCGCCGGGGCACACGGACCCGCCGCTCCGGCGTCCGGGACCGTTTGATTCTGTGTCGATATAATCTGTTATATTATAACAGTTTATGTGATGTTCTCCGCAGGCGCGGCACGCGGCGTGACGGTGGCTAAAATACTGTTTTCAAATCGTGGCAAAGGCGCCTATATTCATCCTCCAGAATGATCCCTTTACTGGAGCCGCCCACAAAGGCCTGTGCAAGGAGGGAGCGAACGTGAGCGATAACGAAGTTCTGGTCGTCGTGTCAAAATTGAAGAACTACATCAAATCCTCCGCCGGCATGAACACGGCGGGGAATGTCGCCCCGGCGTTGTCGAATATCATCCGCCGTCTCTGCGACGGCGCCGTCGAAAAGGCGAGGAGCGAGGGACGCAAGACGGTCATGGATCGGGATTTCTAGAACGTCGGAAGCCCGCGGGTTTCCGACGTGCCGGTGCCTGCAACCCTGCCAGGCCCGGCAGGCCCGGCAGGCCCGGCAGGCAGCTCCGGGAGCTAGCGGCAGAGATCGGAGGTCTCGCCCCACTTGCCGCCGAATACGAGCTCACCGAGCGGCTTCCTGCTGCGAGGTGCCTGGTCGCGCTCCTTTAGTCCGTTCGGGATGCTCTCCGGGTCGGCGGCGTAGCCGATGGCCAGCGCCGTCACCGGTTCCGACCCCTCGGGTATGTCGTAGAGCTCTCGCGCCCGATCCGGCAGGATGCCGATCATCTGGTGGACGAAAAGACCCCGCGCCGTGGCCTCGAGACTCAAGTTCCCCGACGCCAGCCCCAGGTCGTGCACGGCGGCGGCGTTGGGCTTGCCGTTACGCGCGAAGCGCAGATTGGCGCACCCCAGGGCGAGCGCCGGTACCGCCGCCGCCCACCCCTGATTCCCTTCCACCAGGCAGGAGAGCAGCCGCTCGAATTCGCCCGCGTCCTCCCGGGTCGCCACGATGTAGCGCCACGGTTGTTCGTTGTACGAGGACGCCGCCCAACGCGCCGCCTCGAAGAGCGAGCGCAGGTCCTCGCGGGATACCGCCCGATCGGCGAACCCATAGGGGCTCCAGCGCCTGGCGATCAACTCGTGTACGGGGTGATCGGTCACTGCCTTTTTGGACATAACGGCTCCTTTTGATGTCGCGCCGCTTGCCGGCGCGGTAGTCTACGCCAGATCGAACAGCAGTACTTCTGCCTCCTCGCCGGCGCCCTCGAGTTCGAGACGGGGCTCGTCGCGTACCGCCGCGCCGTCCCCCTGTGCCAGGTCCTGTCCGTTCAGGCGGATCGCACCCCGCGCCACCTGCACCCAGGCGTGGCGTCCGGCGCCCGGTGCGTAGCTCACACCCTCACCCCCGGTGAGAACCGCGGCGTAGAGGCTCGCGTCCTGCCGCATCACGAGTGACCCATCCCGTCCGTCCGGCGTGGCGATCGCGCATAACCGGCCCCGCTTCAGCGAGGCCGGGAACGCCTTTTGCTCGTAGGCCGGCGCCTGGCCCTTGCCGGCCGGGAGGATCCAGATCTGCAGAAGGTGGAGGGGATGTTCGTCCGATCCGTTGAACTCGCTGTGCGTGATACCGGTGCCGGCGCTCATGTACTGGACGTCGCCCTTCCCGATAACCGAGCCGGTCCCCGTGCTGTCCTTGTGCTCGAGCGCGCCGTCGAGCACGTAGGTGATAATCTCCATGTCTGCGTGGGGATGGGTGCCAAAGCCGCCGCCCGGCTGGATCGTGTCATCGTTGATGACACGGAGCGATCTGAATCCCATGTGGTTCCCGTCGCGGTATCCAGCAAAAGAAAACGTATAGAAGGTCTCGAGCCACCCGTGATTCGCGTGACCACGCTCGCCCGCCAGTCGTCGTTTGATCATGACGCGCCTCCCCGCCGTTCCGCCGACTCGCGCAGCTTGGTGAGCAACCGGCTGAGCTCGTGCACTTCGCTCGTCGTCAAATGCTCGAACTGGCGTTCGTGGAGTGCCACAACCGGCCGGTCGAGCCGGGCCAGCAGGTCGAGCCCCTGCTGGCGGATCCTCACCACCACCACGCGGCGATCCTCGTCGCTGCGATCGCGCTCCACCAGGCCCGACGTCTGCAGGCGGTCGATCAACCGCGTAACGTCTGGCACCCGCCGCAGCATCCGCGACCCGATCCCCTGGCAGGCCAGGCCGTCATCCGCACCCCGCAGGATCCGAAGGACGTTGTACTGCGGCTCCGTGATCCCGTGCGCCTTGCACAGCTCTGACACCTCGCCCAGCAGCCGGTCCTGGAGCTGCAGCACGTCGAGAAAGGCCTGCTGCGCCCGGTGTGCCACCGTTTCCCTCATACCGCCTCCCGCTCCGCCTATCGCCGATACATGTCCTCGATTGGGCACAATATATGTTACAACAATATTCGTGTCAACACTTATCTGTCCAAATAAATGAGCTTCATATATATGCATGAAAGAACAAGAGTTAGAGAAATGTCCAGGTTGGATTCGGTCTAGAGAGACAACAGCCCACAGCTCTTACCGCCGTCGACGTGAAGGATCTGGCCGGTGATGAGCCGCGCGCGGTCCGAAACGAGAAAACAGACCGCGCCCGCGATATCGTCGACCGTCCCCATGGTGCCCATTGGCTGGGTCGCGAGGAGCCGATCGACGACCCTGGCCGGCAGCGCCCGTGTCATCGGCGTGTCGATCATCCCCGGCGAGACACCGTTGACGTTGATGCCGTCCCGGGCCAGCTCAAGGGCCAGGGTACGGGTGAGGCTCACGAGTCCGCCCTTGCTTGCCGCGTAGTTGCTCTGGCCCACGTTGCCCAGCCAGGACCGCGAGATGATATTGACGATCTTGCCGTACCGGCGCTGCTTCATGTGCGGCACCACCGCCTGCGAGCAGAGGAAGGCCCCCTTGAGATTCACGCCGAGAACGGCGTCCCAGTCTCCTTCGTCGATGTTCTCGATGAGGTTATCGCGGATGATGCCGGCGTTGTTGACGAGAATGTCGATCTGCCCCCAGTCGCTCTGCAGCGTATCGACCAGTCCCGAGAGCGCTTCCTTGTCGAGGACGTCGGCGGCGCACGCGCGGACCTCCGCGCCGCCGGTTCCGATGCGGCCGGCCAGAGTCTCCACGGCACCGCCGTCGACATCGAGCAGGGCGACGGCCGCACCGGCCTTCGCCAGAGCGGACGCGATGCCAGCACCGATTCCCTGCCCGGCCCCGGTGACGACGGCCGTCTTGTCTTTGAGATCGATCATGCCCCTCCCGGTCCCTCAGGCGCTGCGGATCGCCTGCGACGACGCGCGGTCTCCTGCGAGCTTTACATGCCGGAAACCACCCCACACGGCGGCACCGATGGCCCCCGCAAAAACGGAAAGCTCGTGGCTGCGGACGTCGACATCGAGCGACGCCTTCCCGGCCAGCTCCGCTACGACGGCCAGCAGGCCGATATCCCTCGACAGACCACCCGTCACCAGCATCGGACCTTCCGCCTTGACCATACGCAGCAGGTTAACCAGCCGTTTGCCGATCGACAAGTGGATTCCCTTGAGGATATTGCCTGGGGTAATCCCGCGGCTCACCATGTTGATGACGTCGGTCTCGGCGAGCACGGCGCAGATACCCGATACGATCTCCGGACTGTCGCCCTCGAGCGAGAGCGGCCCCACCTCGTCGATGGACACGCCCAGGTAACGCGAGATGTTCTCGAGAAACTGTCCGGTGCCCGACGCGCACTGTGACGTCATGCGGTAGGAGAGAACCTTTGAGCGGTCGTCCATGACGATGGCCTTCGCGTGCAGCGCGCCCACGTCCAGCACGGCCCGCGCCTCGGGGTCGAGAAAGAGGGCTCCGCGGGCGTGCGTGGTCATGGAGTAAAAATGACCGCGTTTGAAATCCACCAGCTCGCCTTCGCCGGTCGTCGCCACGTAGGCCACGTCCTCGTTGGACAGATTCTGGTCCGCGAGAATACTCTCACGGGACTGCACGACCACGTCCTTGAGGTTGCGCTTGCGGATCTTGTCGAGGCGGCTGGCCAGCAGCTCCTCGTTGCGGCCCTGATCGTCGAAAGACATCAGCACCGACTTGACCGCGCTGCAGCCGACGTCCATTCCCAAGGTGTAAAACATCAGTTTACCCTCTTTCTCAGTTTCTTGAGGTCCACGTTCACCAGGTCGCCGCTCTGATCCCGGCGCGCGAAGAGCGCCGCACCCAGCGCCCCCGTGTAAATACTGTCCGGGCTTATATTGATCGTCATTTCGCCGTAGTTCTCGAATACGAGCTTCTTCAGCGCGTCCGTCGCAGCCTGGTTCTTGGCGACGCCGCCGGTGAACGTGAACTCGTCCTTCACACCGCCGCTTCGCGCGAGCAGCGACATTGAGCGAATGACGATCGCGCGGTGGAGCCCGGAGAGGATGTCCTCGCGCTTCTCCCCGAGCGCAAGCCGTTCGCGCAGCTCGGCACCGGCGAAAACAGTACAGGTCGAGTTGATGCGGACGGTCCGCTGGGCGGTCATCGCCAGGGGACCGAGCTCGTGCACGCCCATGTTCATTTCGTCGGCGATATAGCCGAGGTAGCGGCCGCACCCCGCCGCACAGCGATCGTTCATTTGAAAATTCGTCACCACTCCCGCCGGGTCTACCTGGATGGCCTTCGTATCCTGGCCGCCGATATCCAGAACCGTCGCGGTGCTGGGGAACATGAAGTGCGCGCCCAGGCCATGGCAAAGAATCTCCGAGCGGATCTGGTGTTTGGGGAACGGCAGCGTCTGCCGGCCGTAACCGGTACCGATGGTATTGATCGGGTTGAACTCCAGGGTTGCCGCATACTCGGTGGCCCTCCTTATATCTTCCTCCAGGGCGTTGAACCCGTCGACCTTCAGCGTCTCCCGGCACGCGAACTCGAGATAGGTGTCGTAGCTGGCCGCGAAACTCTCCCCCTCGACCAGGAGAATCGCCTTGTCGAAGACGCCGGTCAGACGGTCGAACGACAACGCGCCCTCCTTGGCCAGCGCCTCGGCGTTGTCGAGAAACTGGCTCGATGCGATATCCCTGAAAAAGTCGCTTCTCGTTTTGACACCGGGCCTGAACATGGGTTCGGCCAGTTCCTTCATGTGGACGAATATCTTGTCGAGTACCGGCCGGTAGGCCTTGCTCTCCGCACCGTCGCTCCACTCGTCCACGATCCCGCCACATACCTTTTGCAGCGCTTCGACCTGCTGCACGTGCTGCGCCAGCTTGAACTTGCAGCCGAGCCAGTCCATGAGCCGGGCGACCAGATCTCCCGAGTCGTGTTTCTCACCGATCCTGCGCCGCAGCAGGTGGAACCGGGAGTTGATCGCAGCCTCGTCGCTGGCAATCTCGCACGCCAGTTCGTAGTTGGCGCGGCTGTTCGTAATACCCCTGCCGAGGATCTTCTCGTCCGTATCCATGTAAACAGCCTTGGTCGTTGTCGAACCGAGGTCGATTCCGATGTAACAATCCATCCGTTCGCTCCTATCGTTTGGCGTCGATCATCTGGAAATAGGATTCCAGGCGGTTCTTGATGTTCGCGGCGCTGAAGTAGCGCGGGTCGACGAGATCGGATTCGATGAATCCGCCCGCCTTGCCCGTGCGATTTTCCAGCTCGCGCAGGATGAGCAGCTGCCCGGCGGAAAACGAATTGCAACTCTTGATCGAGTTGATCAGGAAACCGTCGGCTTCGAAATCGTGGATGGCCTTCTCCAGGTACTCGATCCGCGTCGGCAGATTGAGGTTGGTGTAGCATCCGGAGCAGTACTCGGCAAGGCTCTCGATCGGCCGGTCGGGGTCGTGGCGGAACCCCGAATCGTAGATACCCCCTACCTTCGTGTAGGAGGAACTCACGACGACCGCCCCCTCTTCGTAGAACATCTTCCAGAAGTCGCGGAAGCTGGTCCAGTTCGGCGGCCCCTCCACCACCAGGCGGTATTTCTCTTCCCTTATCAGTCCGTCCGGCGTGATGGGCCCCTGGTTCTCTTCCATGCGCGCTTCGACTTCGCGGCGCAGGGTCTCGTAATAGCGCTCGCACGCCTCCAGGCCTCGAAACGCGGAGAACATGGGTCCGATATAGAAGACGCCGCCGAAGTAGGCGTCGATCGGCGACGGCCGGTGCTTGGCCGATTCCCACACCCACACGAGGTCATCCTCGGCCCGGGCCGACGACGCCATGAACCCGCGCAGGCGCTCTTCGTCGAACTTGTTTCCCGACACCTTCTCCATCAGCGGTATTACTTCGTCCCGGAGCTGCCGGGCTACGTACTCGACCATCTCCGGCGTCTTTTCGCCGTCGCCCTGGTATGGCACGTGCAGCATGGCCACCGGGCAGTCATACTCCTGTTTGAGGAGCTCGAACCACTTCATGAACGTGAAGCAGCCCGTGTAGCTAAGGAGGAGCAGGTCGGGCTCGGGGAGCTTTTCCCCCGTGGGCCCGATGTTCCCCTTCTTCATCATGCCGATATCGCACTTTACGTAGGTGCAGACATCCTCCGAGTGACCGTGCTTTTCGGCCTCGAGAACGTACTGGCTGCTCTTCTTGCGCATGGCCGACTGCAGGGCGTTGATTTCGGGATGAACGGGCAGCATGTCGAACGCCCAGATCAGCTCGTTGAGGTTGCCGGGCACAAAGGTGTACACGACTTTCTTGCCGTTTTTCTTCGCCTCCGACAAGCGCTTGAAATGAGCGGCGATCATTTCCTTTTGCAGCTCCATGCTGTTTTCTTTTTGAACGGTAGTATCCTGGCTCATGCCGTCCCCCAGAGTTTGATTGAGTCCGAAAACGTGCCTGTTTGCTCCTTGATGACCTGGTACTGCCCCGAGTTTTCCGAGAACTTGAACGACGTGTTGGGAATGTTCGCCCGCGTCAACGCGCTCTGCAGCATGGGCCGCTCGAGCAAGGCCGGGTCGCAGAAGCTCGGCGATGCGAAGATGACTCCTTCGGCGTCGAGCTTCTTGACGCGATCGATGAGGTGCCGACCCTTCTCGTCCTTGTCTATGTAACGTGACGCGGTCGCGATGCCGTACTCGAGATAGGCGTCGGAGAGCGCCCGCACGGGATCGTCCGTGACGGCGACCTCGTTCGTTATGAAGCGGGTGCCGAGGACCCAGTCGTCGTCGACGATGTAGCATCCGCTCTGCTCCAACGCCCGGATCAGGCCCAGCGGCGGTTGTTCGCAAAACACGCCGGTCACGATGACGCGGATGTTGTCCATCTCGCGCCGGTCCTCCTTCTGCACGAGAGAGAGATACTCCTCGACCAGCCCGGTGTGTTCGGAGACCTCGAGCACGTTCGCCGCGCGCATGAGCAGATAGAGCTCGTAGGTCGGCACCATGTGCGGCGCACCGGCCCGCAGTTCATACAGTTGCTCTATTGCTTTCGTGTTTTCGTTGTAGAGCCGGATCGATTCGTTGAGTTCGTCGTTGCCGATCGGCTTGCCCGCCATCGCGCCGAGGTCCTGGCGTAGCTGGTTCAGCTCGTTGACATAGAACTTGCCTCCGATGTCCGCGCTGAAGTTCTGGGGCAAGTCGATGTATTTGACGTACTTGTCCTTGAACATCAGTTTCCACATGCCGCTCAGGTTGCGGATCACGTCGCAGATGGCGGGAAAGAGAAGGCCGTCGAGGCAATCGAGACGCCCCCCGAGCCCAAGCTCGATCGTGGACCGCGGAATGTGGCAGATGTAGGACTGGTAGTAGGCATCGCCGCGGATGATCTCGATGTTGTCGCTCGCGCCCATGATGCCGACGGGCAGCATACCGGCCGCGTGGATGAGCTCGCGTGGCACGTAAATCGGCATGTAGCCGATGGCCAACCCGCCTTGCCGCTTTTTCCAGTCCTTGACGTAGGAGAAATGGAGATCGTGGTAGAGTTCCTCGCACCTGCCGACAATGTCGCTTACGCCCATGGCTAGTTCTCCTGTCGATCCGGTTCCTCGACCGTCGCCCACATCGATTCCGTCTTGTTCTCGTGGAACGATTTGCCCACCGCTGCGTTCATGCGATCGGTGTCGATTTCCCC
This sequence comes from Candidatus Krumholzibacteriia bacterium, assembly GCA_046754105.1. GTDB lineage: Bacteria > Krumholzibacteriota > Krumholzibacteriia > WVZY01 > WVZY01 > JAZGDW01. Next base: position 16,315 of record JBHHVD010000021.1, on the reverse strand, counting down.
GTGGCCGTTGCCGGAGATACCCGATACGAACGTGCGGTAAATATCCTGTGCCAGATCGCCGACGCCCCCGTGATCCTGCGGCGAATACCAGCTGAACATCCAGTTCATCATCCCGAAGAGCAGGTATGTCTCCCGCTGCAACCGACGCTCGGGCATGTCACATCCGCTGCCCGTTCGATACACGTCCTGCACGATCCCCCTCGCATCACCCGTATAGCGGTCCTTGAGTTTCTGGATCACGCGCGCTTTTTCGAGGCTCAACGCCTGGGTGCCCCAGGTCATCACACGCATCTCATCCATGTGCTCGACGAAATAACCCGTGTGAAAATAGATGAACGCGTACAGTTTCTCGTACGGGCTCTCGAACGCGTGGATCAGCCTGGTCCAGGCGTCGTTCAACGTGGTGAAGCCGTAAAAGTTGATCAGGAAGAGGAGGTCCTCCTTGCTGCGAAAATAGTGGTACAGCCCGGAGAGACTCCGCCCGGTCTCCTGGGCGAGGTCCCGCATACTGGTCCCGTGAAACCCCCGCCGCGCCATCAGGTGGCACGATTCCCTCAGTATCTCGTCCAGTCCGTCGGTCATGGACCAGGAGCCTATTGGGTCGGGCTTATGCCGGTTCTCGGCCAATGACGTGCCTCCTACGCATCCACCCATTTGGGCGGCCGTTTTGCGAGAAATGCGTCGATGCCTTCGTTGGCGTCCGTGGTCGCCATGAGATCATCCAGGTACAGCCGCTCCACTTCTTCGATACAGGAGTGGTAGTGCCGCCGGATACCCGACCGCGCCGCCCGGCACGCAAAACGCAGCGATGACGCGCTCTTGGGCAGAACCTGTTTCTCGATGAACCGCTCGAGCGCATCGTCGAGCGACCCGTCGAACACCTGCACGACGCCGAGGCGATGCAACTCGGGGGCGGGGATCTTCGCCCCGGTCAGAATCATCTTCGCGGCCGCGGACTCCCCCGTCTTGTACGGCAGCAGCACGCTCGCCACCGGGGGGAATACGCCGAGCTGTATCTCCGGCACCCCGAACTTCGCCTCCCCGGCGCTGAAGATCATCGCGCAGGCGAGCGCGAGCTCAAAACCCCCGCCGAGACATAGTCCCGACACCTTCGCCACCGTCGGGATGTCACTGTCCAGGATGCCGCCGATCAGCCGATGGAACTGGGGAAGCATTTCTCCCACACTGTCGGCTTTGTGTTCCTCAACACTAGCGCCGTAACTGAAATGCTCCCCCGCACCCGTCAAGACGATCAGCTTGCGGTTCCCCACCGGTCCGCCGGTCAGCCTGTCGAACTCGAGCGAGAGTTCCCGGATCACCCGCGCGGTTACAATATTCGCCGGAGCGGGTCCGAGGATGATTTCGACGACCTGGCCGTCGTGGAGTTCGTTCACTTTAATGACTTCGTGCGCCACCTTCGGGCTCCTTTTTTCTCAGGCCGGGCGCTATTTTGGCAACACCCGCTCCACGAGCTCTTCGCTCCACGGTGTCGCCTCCGCCAGCGCGCGGCGCAATCCAATGAAATCCACCTCACGGTTGTGCTTGGGCCCCTCGTTGAACGCGCGAAACCCGGCCCTGGCTTCCGTCATCATGTTCAGCGCGAGCCACGAACGGTTGGTCTCGCAGTTCTTCTGCCAGTGCTCGAGCTTCTTCTTGCGTAGCGACTCGAGCGTCTTGGCCATGCAATCGGGCATGGTCAGCGCGAGCGCGTAAGCAAACTTGTTCACTTCCCGGTCGAGAAGTGACAGGTCGATCGTGCACCCTTCGGCGATTCGCTTCGCATCCTCTTTCTCCCGGCCGGTCTTCAACCGCCCCAGGGACGGGTTGCCCCACTCGTCCGATTCCGCCGTGTGCACGAACGGGTTGGATACGAAATCGCCGTCCGCGTTCCGGAGCACCGGCGTGATCTTGTTGATAAGGCCTATCCTCACGGCTTCGTGCGCGGACCACCAGCCGCACAGCGTACAGGACTCGATCGCGCGGCCCAGGCCGACGAACAGGTGCAGAAAATCGGTGGAACCACCGTCCGGTGCCGACCCGTGCTTGGGCCCGGCTTGTCCGAAGACAGCCGTGTCCGCGGCGATCGAAAAGTCGCACGCCATCCCCGCCTCCTGCCCTCCGGCGATCCGCATGCCGTTGACCCGGTTGATCACCGGTTTATCACAGGTGAGAATCGTGGTCACCATGTCGTTGAAAAGCCGCATGTACTGCTTGTACTCCTGCGGATTGCCCGCGTAGTACTCGGCGTACTCCTTCGTGTTGCCGCCCGTGCAGAACGCCTTGTCCCCGACCCCACTGAGAATGGCCGCGACGGCCGACCGGTCGCACGACGCCTGGCGGAAGGCCAGTATCAGCTCCTTGAGCGCGTTCGTCGTATACGAGTTGAACTGCCGGGGGTTGTTCAGCAAAATCCAGTAGTTGAAAAGCCCCTCAACCTCCTCGCCGGCGTCATTCAGCAAAGGCCTTTTCTCAACGATGATGTCCCTGTAGGACACATCCGAGACCAGCTCGTGGTTCTTCATATTGCCTCTCCTTGATATCGTCGGTTCCCCGGCCGCGCGGGCCGTAGCGGCGCGCGGCACCAGAATCGTCCACCTACGGAACAAACACGACCCGTTTCTCCAGCTTGTGCTCCATCGCGAGGGGCAGAATCTCGTTTATGGCATCCAGCGGATGCAGTTCGACGTTGTCCTTCACGTTGATTCTCCCTTGCAGCACTTCCGCTAGCACGTCCGGATAATACTCCGGCTTGCATCCCCAGTTGCCGAAGACCTCCGCGTCGAACGCCATGACGTTGCTGAGCCGAACCTGGATTTTCTCCATCGTAAAACCCACGACCGCGACGGTTCCGGCATGGGACAGGAGTGAAAACGCCGTCATCTGGCCCGGCGCAGTGCCGCTGGTTTCGAACACCTTCCAACCCGTTTTCGGCAGGCGGTTTTGCTTGATCAGCTCCCGGACCGCTTTTTTCACCTCACGCCCGTCGATACCCTTCGCATTGATGGCGTGGTTCGCCCCCATCGCGCGCGCGTTCTCGAGCTTGCACTCGTCGATATCGACCGCGATCACGGTCGCCCCCGCACCCCTGGCCAGCTGAACCATGTAACCGCCGATACCGCCGACACCGACGACGATGGCGACCTCCCCGGCAGCGAGCTTGCTGCGCACCAGCGACTGGTACGGTGTGGTTACCGCGTCGGCAATGACCGACAACTCGGCCAGGTCGATATCGCCGCCGCCTTCGGGAACCCGGCACAGGTGCCGCCCGGGAACGGCAACGTGGGATGCGAACCCGCCGTCGAAGTCGTTACCCGGCATTTTCTGCCCGAGGCAGATGTTGCTGCGGCCGGCGCGGCACAGGTCGCACTCGCCGCACGGCAAGACGGCCGGCACGATGACGTTCTTCCCCACCAGGTCCTCGAACCCACCTCCCGCCGCGACGACCGCCCCGCTTATCTCGTGGCCGAGGATGATGGGCGGCTTGCACCGCGGCTCGACCGCACCCGTGTAAAACGAAAGGTCCGTGTGACACAAACCGCAACCGGCCACCCGTACCAGCACGCCCCCCGGCTCCGGCGAATCGAGCGCGAATTCCCGGCGCTGTAGCGGAGAGCCGGCGGTTTCGAAATAGTACCCGTAAGCGTCTATCGCCTTCATAACGACCTCCCCCGTTCCCGAACGAACGTACGTTCTATATGGTCTACTCACAGGATAGCCACCCCGTCGGGGTGTGGGGAAGGAGAAATTTATTGATTCTTATCAAGTTACGTTGCCACCCGGCACCTCGCACACTCGTTACTTATTGTGCTGTCAATAGGTTGCGGCGTGCCCCACCCCCGTGCGCCGCACATTGCCTGCACGTTCCCCCTTGGACCCCGGAACGCCCCACATCGTCGGCATTCGCCCACAACCGTTTATCTCATGTAACTTCTTGTTACATATTGTAATAGCTGTTCCCAAGCCGCGCAAAGGCCAGGATCCCCCGTTTTGGAACGTTCTGTGCTTCACAAAGGCCATTTCCCCACGGCGCGACGAGCCGTGTGCGGGCCCGGGAGTCGGACGGAACGAGAACCTGCGGACGACTTGGACCGAGGCCCGTTTTGCAAGGAGGAACGCTGATGCGTAACAAACTCTTACTCTCGACGGCCGCCATGGTGCTCGCGGGCTTGCTGGTGCCGGCGCTCGTTCAGGCACAGACGGGTGCGGGCATCGTGGTGTTTAGACACACGACGGATCTCGACGTCTCCCGTGCCACGGATTTCGACGGTACCGATGACACGTTCGACCAGGGCTTGAAGGCCTGGGACATGCGGGGATCGGGTATCGGCTTTCGCGTCGCCCACCAGTTTCCGAAGCTGGCCTCGATCCACGCGGTGGCGGGCCTGGCGCAGGTAACGCTGCGGGACGAAGACATCACCGACCCGAACCTCGGCTTGAACTCCCGTGGTTTCGACGACGATGTCTACTTTTCCGCCGGCGCGCGCATCGGGGATGCGATCCCCAGCAACCCGAACGTGTTCTGGTCGTTGGGCGCCGACTTCAACCTCTTCTCGTCGGACTTCAACGAGGACGTCACGACCAAGTGGAATTATGACGAGACCTCTTTCTCCTTCGACGGCTCACTGGGCTACATGGTCCAGGGCGTCGGCTTTTACGGCGGCGCTCGCGTCGTTTCGTACAGCGCCGATCTCGAGGAAATCGACTCGACGCGGATACCCGGTCAGCAAACGCGCCTGATCGAAATGGAGCGGGACGGCCAGTTCGACCTCATGTTCGGGGCCAGGACCAACACCATGCCCGTCATGGGCTTTGTCGAGGTGGGCCTCGTGGGCAGCTTCAGCGCGACGACCGGATTCTCGTTCAGATTCTAGCTCGCGAGCGTCCGGCGCCCGCGCTGGTACTCGAAGGTCACGGGGCTCCCGTTGTGCGGGAGCCCCTTTTTTTGCGCCTGCCGGAGACTCCGAGCCTCCGCGGCCGCCGCCAACCGTGCCCGCAAGAGAACCGGTTCTTGCTTGGTCTATGGAGCGCCAACCCGGGGAGCCGGCCGGCGTCCGCAGGCCAGACTCCCGCAATCCCACCGGCGCACACACGGGGAGACCGACAACCATGGCGACACTCAAATGGACGGGGCAGGAATTCAAGGTCGTTAAACAGCTTATGACGACGGATGTATTCCGGGAATGGGTCGGGTGCGACGGGCAAACCGTCCTCGAGGACGTTCTTGGCAAAACGCGGGCCCGGTGGTTCTTCGGCAAACAACGGGCAAAACGCAAGATACTCGACGACGCCCGCAACGCCCTCAAGCCCGGCGCACGTTTCGCCGCCGTCCTGAAAAAACGCCTCGACGACCTGCCGGACGTCATTCGGAAATGCGGCATCGGCATCAAGAAGAAGGGGCACCGGGACCTGTTTTCCATCGATACGACGATGGCGCTGGTCGCGATCCCGCGCGGGGTCGCGCGCAACGAATTCGCCCTGTATCTCATCGACAACCTCGCGGCGGCGTCGAGCCTCGCCCGCTTCCGCGGTCTGGCCCGACGGGTCCTCGGCGAGGTCGCCCGGGAAGCCGAGCAGCTCTTCTACGAGAAGATCAAGAAGGGCGCCCAGTTCGTGCACCCGGAGGCGAAAGCCGTGGTCCTCGGTGTGGAACCGGAATTCGGCTGGCGCCTGAACGGCATCGACGGCCACTACTATTGCGGCTACTCGACGAGGAACGGCAAGGACCTCGCCCAGAAGAAGGAACTCAGACAATTCAAGTCCGAAATCGAAGAGATCGTCTTCGGGCAGCGGGTCCATCTCAACCGCTTGGGCAAGGAAGAGGTCGTCGCCATCGCGGACTCCTTTCGCGAAAAATAGCTCACCGACGTGCGTGCCCCCTTGTTTGCAAACGAGTGACATCCGCCGAATCCACCCTTCCGTACCGCTCCTCCCGTTCCTCCTCCGAACGGGCTTGAAAAGGCCCTCCGATTGCCCTATCCTGTCACGCCAGCACGTCAAGCGAGGCGTGACGTACCGGGGAGGATCCGTTTGATCGAACTTCACGATTTGCGCAAACAATACGGCGACCTGATCGCCGTAGACGACGTGACGTTTACCGCGAAGCCCGGTGCCATCTTCGGCCTGCTCGGGCCCAACGGCGCCGGCAAGACCACCACCATCAGCTGTATCGGCGGTTTGTTGAAGCCGACTTCGGGCCGGGTGAGCGTCCTCGGTCACGACGTGGCGAGCGACGGGACCGCCTCGCGCAGGAAACTCGGCGTGGTGCCCCAGGAGTTGGCCCTGTACGAAGACCTCTCCGCCCGCGAGAACCTGCTCTACTGGGGAACGGCCTACGGCATGGGCGGGGCGCGTCTCAAACAGCGCGTCAACGAGGTGCTCGAGCTTTCCGGTCTGCTCGACCGCGCGAACGAGCCCGTCAAGAAATTCAGCGGCGGTATGAAGCGGCGCCTGAACTTCGCCTGCGGCATCGTGCACGAGCCGGAGGCGCTGCTCCTCGACGAACCCACCGTGGGCGTGGACCCCCAGAGCCGCGTCAGGCTGCTCGACCTCGTCAAGAGCGAGACGAAGAAAGGCACCTGCGTGCTCTATACGACCCACTACATGGAAGAGGCGGAGAGCCTGTGCGACCGCCTGGCCATCATCGACGGCGGCAAGATCATCGCCGCCGGCACCCTCACCGAACTGCGGGCCATGCTCGGCGAGCGGGATATTCTGCGCCTCACGGGACGCTTCGATCCGGAGGCGGTCCGCAGTCCGCTGGCCCGGCTGGAAAAAGCCGAACTGGTCCAGGTCGATGAGGAAATGCTGACCCTCGCCGTGCCCAACGCCTCGGCGAAGCTCTCCGAAATCTTCAGCGCCCTTTCGGCGGCCGGCGCCGAGGTCCGCGAGACCACGCTCACGCAACCGAGCCTGGAAACCCTTTTCATTAAACTCACCGGCAAGGAGCTCAGGGAGTAACGATGCGCTTCGTGTGGCACACGGCGATCAAGGACTGGCGGCGCTACCGGCGGGACCCGACGGCGTTCGTCATGTGGATCGGCATCCCGCTCATTATCGGGTCGCTGATCATGATGGTCAGCGGGGGCCGCTCGGGGCCCAAGCCGCAGGCGCACGTGCTGGTCGCAGACGAGGACGATTCTTTGCTGAGCGGGCTTCTCGTCGGCGCGCTGAGCCAGGACGCGATGGGCGGGCTCATCCAGGCCGAGAGCACCGGGCGTGAAGAGGGCCGGGAACGGGTCAACAAGGATAAGGCCACGGCGCTGCTCATCATTCCCGCCGGCTTCGGCAACGCCGTGCTCAACGAAGAGCCGGCCACGCTCGAGCTGCTGACCAACCCGTCCCAGCGCATCCTGCCCGGTATCGTCGAGGAGAGCCTCACCATGCTGGTGGATGCGACCTTCTACGGGCACCGTTTGCTCGGCGAGGACCTGAAGGCTTTCGCCGCGGGACCTCCCGGGGGAGCGAACACGTTCGCCGATCCCCGCATCGCCGAGTTCAGCGTCAAGGTAAACCAGCTGGTAGGCCGGCTGTCCGCCTACCTGGCACCTCCGGTGATCCAGGTGGAGACCGTGGTTCCCGATGCCGCCGCCCAAGAAGAAGAGATCAGCTATGCGCTCCTCTTTCTGCCCGGCATCCTGTTCATGTCACTGCTCTTCATGGCGCAAGGATTGGGCATCGACTTGTGGGTGGAGCGCAATCAAAGGACGCTGCGGCGCGTCGTCGTTTCCCCCCAAAAAGCCGTTTCTTTTCTGCTTGGAAAACTACTGGCGGGCCTGGGTCTGATCCTCGTCGTGTGCCTCGTTACAATGCCCATCGGCTTTTGGTACTTCGGTCTGGCCCCGAGGCTCTTCCCGCTTGCCGTCGCGTGGACGGTTTTTTCCGGCTCCGTGCTGACGGTGATGATGATGCTCATACAGCTCTTCACGTCCAGCCAACGCGCCGCCGGCATCATGACCATGGCCATCATGTTCCCGCTGATGATGGTCGGGGGCAACTTCTTTCCGTTCGAGGCGATGCCGGCCACGATGGCGGCAATCGGCAGGCATACGCCCAACGGATGGGCGCTGGAACAACTGAAGGCGATCCTGCTCGATCGCATGGAGCCGGCGGCACTGGCCAGGGTGTTCGGTGGATTGCTGCTCGCGGGCGGGGCGATGTTCCTCGCGAGCGCACGGCGCCTCCGGTCGGGTTTTGCCCAGGGATGACGGCATGCTGAGAGATATGATTTTCATAGCCGGCAAAGACGTCAAGTACATGCTCAAGGCTCGCGAAACCCTGTTCTGGGTGTTCGTGATGCCGATCGTCTTCTTCTATTTTATCGGCACCATTACGGGCGGCTTCGCGACGAGCGGCGCGGGCACAGAGACGGTGGCCCTCGACGCCGGCAAGGACGGGGGTTTTCTGATCGATCAGCTGACCCGGCGGCTCGAAGAGAATGCCTACGCCGTCGCCCGCCCCGATTCCGCGGAATTATTCGCCCGCTATACGCGGCAGCTGGTCGTCCCCGACGGTTTTACCGATTCGGTGCTCGCCGGACGCCCGGTGACGCTCGAGTTCACGCGAAACGGCGAAGGGATCGGCAACGACTACGACAAGATGCGCATCCAGCGCGCCACGTACACGATGCTGGCCGACCTCGTGGCCCTGTCCGAGATGGGCGATACGCCGACACCCGAAAACTTCGACGGTCTGGCCGAAATGCCGCGCGCGCTGAAGCTGGTGGTCGAACCGGCGGGAAAGCGTAAGCGCGTCCCGCAGGGATTCGAACAGTCGATTCCCGGCATCATGGTCATGTTCACCCTGATGGTCATGGCCACCAGCGGATCGGTCTTGCTGCTTAGCGAGCGCCGGGAGGGGCTGCTGCGCCGGCTCGCCTACACGCCGATCAGCAGGTTGGGTGTGGTGCTCGGCAAGTGGGGCGGCAAGCTCGCACTGGGGGTGGTGCAGATCGGCTTCGCCATGCTGGCCGGAACGGTGCTCTTCAAGATGGACTGGGGACCCGACCTGGCGGCGGTGATCGCCGTCATGCTCTTCTACGGTGCGATGATGGCGGCTCTCGGCGTGGTGCTGGGCAGCGTCGTGCGTACCGAGGGACAGGCAGTGGCAGTGGGAGTCATCGCGGCCAACGTCCTCGCCGCCCTCGGCGGGTGTTGGTGGCCGATCGAAATCACACCGCCGTGGATGCAGAGCCTGCAGTTGTTTCTACCCACGGGCTGGGCGATGGACGCCCTCCACAAGCTCATCAGCTTCGCGGCCGGACCCGCCAGCGTCGCGCCACATCTGGTGGGAATGGCTCTCGCCACCACCGCCCTGGTCGCGTTATCCGTGCGCGTGTTCCGCTTCGAATAGGCGACCGGTCGCCCCGCCGCGGACGTGTGCCGCGGTTCGCAAGTCCGGAGACACCCGTTCGCGGCGAACGCAGGCCGCGCGGTACATGCCCCTCAGATCCGTTTCGGCACGAAGCTCTTCTCCAGGTACGTGATGTACAACGGGCAGGGGTCCCAGGCCGGGGCCCCGCACGCGCCCTCCATGTCGCACGCGAAATCCACTAGATATTTCTTTGCCGCGCCGGCTCTCTTGAACGTGACGGATATCGTCACCGTCTCACCGATGACCGGGCAAGCGACCGTGTCGACCTGGCGTTCGTGCCGCATTCCAGCATCAGCCATAACCACACCTCCATTGGATCGCACGGTCCGGGGGGTCTTGCCATTGTAGCAAACGGGCGGCGGCACGCAAGAAGAAGCCGACCGGGCGCCGTCGAGTGCTACGCGGGGTCGCCCGGCCGCCTCAGGACGAGGCGGCGTCCCACAGAGTGGCATCACGGCGGCCGCGTCAGGATGACGCGGCGCCCTGCGGGGATTTCCTGGCCAGCCTCACGTATTCCCTGCCGATGAACAAGGCGAGACCCAACCACACCACAACGAAGGCGAGGTTTACCATGGCGAAATGCCGGGTCTCGAACGCGAGGCTCGTGCCGACGAACACCAGCAGCGCGGACAGTGCATCCCCGGCGCGCACGAATATCGTGTCGATCGCCTGCTTGGCCTTGTACTTCTCTTCGCGCGTGGTCGGCAGGAACAGCACTCCGCGAAGCGTATTCTGTAGCGAGTAGTCCGTCGCGTTCTCGGCCGTCTTTGCCCAGCGGATGAGCGACAGGACGGGAAAGAACGCCACGCATATGTAGCCTGCCAGGGCGATTACCGGCAGGATGACGAGTGCTACGCGGACGCCGAAATACTTGAGGATTCGTGACACGAGGAAGAGTTGTATCAACAGCCCGGCCACGTTTACCACGCCGAAGAAATCTGCGTAGAACTTACCGATGTACGTGGCTTCGTCGAGGCCCGCCTGCGCGGCCGCCGCCTGCGCGGCCTTCGCGCTGACCACCCGGTCCAGGATGTAGCCCCCCGTCGTGTTCACCCAGTTGAGGCACAGAATGAGAAGCGCGATCATCAAGAGATAGCGGTTCCCGAATACGAGTTTGTACGCCCCGCCTTCGCGAATGGGTTCCTCCCTCGATTCGACCGTCGCCTCGGCGCGTAGCGGCCGCCCGCGCTCGCGAGAATCGACGATATTCGTGAAAACGAGGCTCAAGAGCAGGATCGCCCCCGCGGTGAGCAACAACTGGTACGGCCCGACGGCCTCGATGCGCGCGCTGACGATTTGGGGGCCGACCACCGCGCCCGCCGACGCGCCGAAGGCGATAATGGCAAAGAGCCGCTTGCCCTGTTCCTCGGTGTAGATATCGTTGGCGAAAGACCAGAACTGGGCGATGACGACTACGTTGAAGATTCCAATCCAGAGGAAAAACGCCACTCCCAGCGGGACGCCCATGCGGCCGAGCAGCCAGAACGCGACGAGGCAGGCCGCGAAAAAGAACGTCACGCCGTTTAGCAGGAGCCGGCGGGGAAAGCGGCTGACCAGCTTCGCGTAGAGCGGGACGGTAAACAGGAGCAGGAACGTCTGCCCGGCCGACATGTAGGCCTTGAGCTCCGCGCCGCCGCCGGCGAGGATCAACGCTTCACGCACCGGCTTCATGATCAGGTACGAGATCAAGAGCAGGAACACGTTGCACGTGAGCAGCAGCGCCGTCACCGCCTCGCCGGGTTCTACGTCCGCAAAAAGACCGAGGAAGTGCTCCAGCTTTGTTTTCGACGCGGTTCCCGTCATTGCATCGACCTTTCGCCCGTGTGCGGCGGCGGCGTTGTTGCGCCGGGGCCACAGGTTCTCGTGAAGGTGCTACTCTTCGCGGTCCACCGCCGCAATCTCGAACCCCGTCGTCGGGTCCACCAGGTAGAGATGCACCGTCACCGTCTTGCCCCACCCCGTTTCGCCCTCGCGACGCGTCCAAATGGTCAGGTAGAAATAGCGGTCGCGGTCATCCTCGGAACCGGCTCCCTCCCATGCCCGCGCCGCCGCCGCCAGGACGGGGCGCAATTCGATCTCGGGCGTCGGGGCGGTGATAGTGCCGCCGTCCAGGATCCATTGGTCGGATACCACCCGTGTTCCCTTGCGGGCATTATGGAAGAGCCGGTACCGGTACCGGGTCTCGGCCACGTCCTCGAAACCCGCGCTCGCTTCGAGATCCTCGAACGTCATCGTCTGGTCCGTCCCGGAACCGGTCAACTCGAAGTTGTCGATGGGGTTGACCTTTCCGTACCAGTGCCGTCCGATCTTGTCGCGTCGCTCGGCCAGGGTCCTGGCCAGGTAGGCGGCCGCCCGCGGGTCGCTGAGCGCTCCCATCTCGACGGCGGCCGTTATCTGCGCGTCGGTAAACGACATGACAAGCTTGGCCGCCCAGAACCCGTCCAGATTCGTCATATTCTCGAAGGCCGGGTTGGGATAGTTGGGTTTCCATTTGGCCGGGTTGAACAGCTCGGACTCCAGGTAGCCGACGGTCTCGTACTCGACCGGCCGCGCGTCGTGCCATCGGCGTTTGTAGAGCCCCAGCGTAAAGAGGGACTTCTGCGCTTCCCAATGGTCGATCTGATACTCGAGTCCCTCACTCGGGTGGTTCGGAAACAGGCTCGCGCTGCCCAGTGTGGCTCCGAAATCGATGAGGTAGTGCCGGAGGTAGTGACGCCCGTCTTCCTCGACGTACATGTCGAGAGAGTTGATACGCCGGATATCGTTGTGATTCAGCCACGCTCCGAAGAGCCGCATTCCCCGCAGCTCGCGCCTGTGCTCGTGCGGGATCAGGTCGTTGGGGTCGTCCTTGCGGGTGCCGTGGTACGAGTACGGTCCCTTCGGCTTGCCCGAGAGGAACTTGCTCGCCACCGCCCGGAATCTCCCGCCGCGGCCGCGCGAGACGCGGGCCAGAATGTCGTCCACGTCGGCCCGGGTCATGGGGCGCTTGCGGCCGAGTACGTCGCTGATCTTCGCTCCGGGGTCCATTCGCAGCCGATCCGCCCCGAAGAACACGATGCGGTTTTCCGGCGTGTTGTAGCCGAGGGCATAGAAGAGTTTGGTCGAGATCACCTCCGCGCCCGTGCTCATCTCCGGATTGGTCTTCGGATCGAACTTGATGATGTAGAGATCACCCTTCGTATCCCGCACCGTAAAACCCGGAGTCACGCCTTGCGTCTTTCCGCGTGTCACCGTCCAGACGCCGTCGGCGGGCCCGTCTCCCGTATCCGGTCCCCGCTTGATTTCCTCGATCGACATCCGCCTCTTGCCGTTGCGGTTGGTGAACCAGCTCGAGTTCGGCACGTTCCCGAGAGCATCCACGTTTTCCGACTGTTTCGGCCTTCCCGCGATCTTGCGAAAGTTGCGCGGCATGTCGAGACCCTGGTGGATCTGCTTGCTCACCGTACGATCGAAAAAATCGTAGTACTGGGGGGCCGGATCCGCCGCGGGTTCCGCGATATCCGCCATGTCGAAATCCACTTCGATCCGCTTGCGGAATTCGTGACGGCTCGACCCGCACCCGACACAAAGCGCAGCGATATAGAGAAACGGGAGAACCGAAAGATGTGATTTCGCGCTTCGAATCTCTCTCAACCCCTCGTCAGAATCCTACGTTGAACTTGGTGAGAAGCCGTGTGTCTTCGCTGCTGCGACCGATTTCGACCCTGAAAAACGTGTTGTGACGGAACGCAACACGGATTCCGCCTCCGTACGACTCCCGAAAACTGCCCAGTTCGAGGTCGCCGATGCGGTCGAATACCTGGCCCTCGTCGAGAAACAGCACGGCTTCCAGCAAGGCTTGAATCCGCCACCGGTACTCGAAGTTGGCAACCACAGCGTGCCGGTCGTAGAAGCGGAACTCGCGGAATCCCCGGAGCGAAGAACTCCCGCCGACGTGCGGCATCCTGAAGAAAGGTACCGTTCCCCCGTTTCGCGGCTGGTTGAAGTCGCCGCGCACCCTCAGCGCAAGGACACTCCTGGGCCCAAACCGGTTGCCCCGGCCCAACAGGGCAAGGAACCCACGCGCCTCTGCTCCGTAGTGCCAATAGTCGAACGCCGCTCCCCCCGTGTCCTCGCCTACACCGGCGAACACCTGGATCAAGCCGCCGGAAGTAGCGTCGCCGGGATAATCACGGCCGTCGAGCACGAACGAGAGGTCGGCGGTGACCAATTCTGCTCCGGTCCCCAGCCCCGGTACGGCCGCGGCCGAAAAAACGCGTTCGGTGGACGGGAAGGCCTCGTCTCTCCCGCCGGACACATTATTGTTCGACAACTCGACCTGCCCCGCCACGGTCACGGCGCCGGCAACCGCCGCTTCCACATCCAGGCTTGCAAGCGTCTGTTCCAGATTGTAGCTCGTGCGGTTTTGTTCACGACTCTCGGGGCCGAGCCCGAAGAAGTCTTCCTGCGGCCTCGAGCGGTATCGGACCCCGGCGACGACATCGAGCTTGTCATCGAAGATTTCCGAAAAATCGAGCTCGAACCCGTGGTCCTGGTAGCCCTTGACCGACCCGGAGACCGACAACGTCGGCCTGACCGGGCCCCGGTAGAAGCTCCAGGCGACGCCACCTCCGAACCCGGCGCCGTCACCGGCGCCTCCGATCTGCGGCGCGATGCCCAGTTCGGCCAATCGACGCTGTACAAACACAGCCCGCGGGATGAGCTTCTTTTCGTCGACCAGGATCATCCCGTGGTAGAGCCCACGGTCCAGGACCCACAGCGGCAGCGTGGCAACACGGAGGGGAAAGCGGGCGATCTTCTTACCGGTGCTCTCCCCCTTCTCGCGATCGGTGATGCGTTCGCGCCGGGGCTCATCGGCGGAGGTCCGGGCCAACGGCCCGCCGCAGGGCCCGGGCGCCCCCGTGACGACCATGGAGGCAAGCAGGAGCACCGCCCCACTGCCCAAAACCAATCGTCTCGACGAACGTCCGTCGCGCGGCGACGGCGGCTCGGCTTCCCTGTTCACACGGCGAATATCGACGGTGTCCCCCGTTCCTGGGTGGTGGCCGACCGCACGCGAGCACAAACCCAGCGGACGCGGATCGACCTGTCGGGCGAGAGAGACGCGTGGATCCCTCTCGCTATGAGGCGGGCGATAGAGGCAAGGCACGTAGTATGGAGCAGCGAGGGCCAATTCGGAAGCAAAAATGCGCCCCCCTACCGCATGCCTCTCCGCGCCGGACGGGCCGGGACCGGCCGCTCGGTGCGGGGTGCGCCGGCCGGCCTTCCGGTTGAGTTTCGCCCGCGAATGCTTCATAATCCGGCCGGGTTGTGCGGCGTTTCGTACCGTAACCGGAAGGCTCGAGCATGCAAATCGTCCGCGAGGCGCTGGAGGTCGTCACCTCGAACCGTTACGTGACTGCGGCGGTGATTGTCGTCGTCTCGCTCGGGGCCGCCGCGGTAGTGGACTTTATCGTCGTCCGGGTGTGCCGCCGGCTTGCCCGCCGCACGAAGACCACGCTGGACGATTCCGTGATCGACCTCATCCACCAACCAGTCCGGGTTTCCGTCGTGCTGCTGGGTCTGTGGCTGGCCACCGGGAGCCTCGCTCTGCCCACCCATCCCGCGAGTGTCGCCGCGGCAGCGATTCAAACCATCGTCGCACTGATCTGGACCGCGTTTGCGATCCGTCTGTCGGGTGTGGTCCTGGGGGGGATGAGCCGGTCGCGGTCGGTTGGCGTCGTCGGGCCCCGAACGCAGCCCCTGTTCTACAACCTCGCACGGATCGTTCTCGTCGCGCTCGCGCTCTACCTGGTCTTTGTATTCTGGGGCATCAACCTCTCCGCCTGGCTCGCCTCGGCGGGTATCGTCGGTATCGCGGTGGGTTTTGCGGCCAAGGACACGCTGGCCAACTTGTTTTCAGGTCTTTTCATCCTGGCGGACGCGCCGTACAAGGTCGGTGATTTCATCAACCTCGATACGGGCGAGCGCGGCGAGGTACGCCACATCGGTCTCAGGAGCACGCGGCTCCTGACACGCGACGACGTCGAGATCACGATCCCGAACGCGGTGATCGCAAACGCAAAGATCGTCAACGAGAGCGGCGGGCCGTGGGCGAAGGAACGAATCCGGGTCAAGGTTGGCGTTGCCTACGGGTCCGACGTCGACCGCCTGCGGGAAGTGCTGACGGAGATCGCGGCAAAACACCCGGAGACGTGCGATGACCCGGAGCCGCGGGCGCGGTTTCGCGCCTTCGGCGAGTCGTCTATCGATTTCGAACTCCTGTGCTGGATCGGAGAGCCCGTCCTCCGCGGACGGGTCGTAGACGCCCTCAACACGGAAATCTACAAGCGGTTGCAGGAAGAGGGCATAGAGATTCCCTATCCCAAACGCGACGTTTATATAAAGCAGATGCCCGACCGGCAGTGAAGAGTCACCATCCCATGTCGCCGTCGAGATCGCGAGCGGCCACGGCCTGCTTGATGGCCTCGGGAGCGTTCGCCTTCGCCGCGGCGTGGTAGTGCTTGATTGTCCCGGCCGCCACCAGCTCGTTTAGATGGTCCTCGAGTGTCTGCATCCCATATTTCTTGCCGGTCTGCATTGTCGTGCTCAACTGAGCCATCTTGTCTTCGCGGATGATGGAACGCACGGCATCCGTGGCGACGAGGATCTCGATGGCCGCCACGCGCCCGCCGCCGACTTTCCGCACCAGCGTCTGCGAGACGATGCCCTGCAGCGTGCCGGCGAGCTGCATGCGGATCTGGGTCTGCTGCTCGGGCGGGAAGACGTTGACAATGCGGTCGATTGTTTTCGAGGCGCTCGTCGTGTGCAGTGTTGCCAGCACCAGGTGCCCGGTTTCGGCGGCCGTCACCGCGAGGCTTATCGTTTCGAGATCGCGCATCTCACCGATCAGGATGACGTCTGGATCCTGCCTCAGCGCCCGGCGCAGTGCCTCGCCGAAATCCGC
>JBHHVD010000020.1:0-40907 GCA_046754105.1 Candidatus Krumholzibacteriia bacterium | reverse complement strand
CAGGTGATCGTGCATGTGGACCGGACCGGGTTGCCGGACGGCACCTATAACGGAGTCGTGAACATTACATCGAACGGCGGCAACGGCATCGTCCCCGTGACGTTGTCGGTGGTTTCCCCGCAGCCCATCCTCGGGTTTTCTCCATCGTCGCTTTTCTTTCCCGTGGGCACGCACAGCCTGCCCCTGGACATTTTCAACGCGGGGCAGCTCGTTCTGAACTGGAATATCACCAGCGATCAGCCGTGGTTGACGGTGAACCCGGCTTCGGGGAACAACGACCTGCAGGTGACCGTGCAGGTGGACACGACGGGTCTTGGGGACGGGACCTTCAACGGTAACCTATCGATCACGTCCAACGGCGGCAGCGGCAACGTGCCGGTGTCGATGGCGGTTGCGAACAATCCGGTCCTGTTCGTGAGCCCCACCAGCCTGAATTTCTCGACCGGGATCACGCAGCGTTCTTTCAATATCCTGAACTCCGGCGTGGGTACGCTGCAGTGGTCGTTGGCGGCGAACCCGAGCTGGATCAGTATCGTCCCGCCCCTTGCGGGAACCGGGAACGCGCAGGTGATCGTGATCGTGAACCCGGACTCCGTGCCCGCGGGCGGCACGCAACTTGGGGAAATCACCGTCACCTCGAATGGGGGCAATGCCACCGTCAGCGTGCGCTACAGCCTGCCGTCGGGCGGCAACGCCGGCGTGATCGGACTCTTCGCCGACCCGGCCGGCGCGGACTGCAACCTCCAGGACGCGGCGCCGGGGCTCTTGCCGGTGTACGTCGTCCACACGCTGACGCCGGGAGCGACGGCCTCCCAGTTTGCGGCCCCGATTCCGGCATGCTGGACGGGCGCCGTCTACCTGTCGGATACCGGCGTGTGGCCCATCGCGATCGGCAACTCGCAGACCGGCGTCGCCATCGGCTACGGCACCTGCCTGGCGTCCCCGATCCACATCCTGACCATCAACTACTTCGTCCAGGGCGGCGGCGCCCTCTGCTGTCCGTACGACGTGCTGCCCGACCCGCGCGCGCCCTCGGGCCAGATAGAGGTGGTCGACTGCAGCAACCTGCTGGGCATCGGCACCGGGCGCGAGGCCGTCATAAACCCCTCTGGAGGATGCCTTTGCGGCACAGCGCTGCCCGTCGAAGAGACCACGTGGGGCCGGGTCAAGGCGATCTACTACGGCGCGGACGCAGCGGGGTCCCGCCCGAAGAAAAGGTAGCCCGAGGGCGGGCCGTACCCCGGCAGGAAAAAACGGTTGGTGACACCCCACAATAAATGGTATACCTGACATTAGGCGGAAGAGGCCCCCCGCTCGTAAGGAGGCAACGCCATGAAACGGTTTCTCCTCCCCGCTCTGTTTTTCCTTCTCGCTTCGAGTCCTGCATTCGCACAAGTTGGCGGCACCATCTGTTTCTTTTCGGATGACAAAGGCGAGGCCTGTAATCTCAGCGACCTCACACCGGGATTTCTCAGTGTTTACGTAATACACCGCTTCGCGCCGGGGGCGAGTTCGTCGCAATTCTCGGCGCCCAAGCCGGCCTGCATGGTCGGCGCCACGTGGCTCAAGGACGAGCACCCGTTTCCGGTGACGATCGGAGACTCGCAAACGGGTGTCGCGATCGGTTACGGCACGTGTATTTTCGGTTCGAAACATATCCTCACGATTCGCTACGCCGTTGCGGGAACGACCGGAATGGACTGCGCCTACACGGCGCTGCCCGCGGCGGGTGAGTCGCAGGTCAACGTCACCGACTGCGAGTTCAACCTCGTGGACGCCGGCTCCGGGACGACGTATATCAACTCCGGCCTCGCCTGCGACTGTCCGGGTGCCTTGCCGCCCGCTCCGCCACCTCTGACTGTCAGCCCGACCACTCTGGATTTCGGTCTCGACAGCCTCCTGACACTGCAAGTCAGCACCGACGGCAACCCGACGCTGCCGTGGCGGGTTTTCCGGAATCCGGTGTCGTGGATCAAGGCCAGCCCGCTGTTCGGAGCGGGCGACGGACCCATAATGGTGTGGATAGACCGCCGGGGACTTCCGGCCGGAACCCACTCGGGAGTCGTCAACGTGGTCTCCGTCGGCGGCGTGGCCGACGTGCCCGTTACGATGGAGATCGATGGCCCGACCCCGTTCTTGCGTTTGAGCACGAACGACCTGGATTTCGCCGCGACGCTGACGAGCCGAAGCTTCAGCATCAGCAACTTCGGCTCCGGTTTGCTTACGTGGACCATTACCCACAACGAACCGTGGCTGACGGCCACGCCGTCCAACGGGTCCGGGAACGCGAGCATCACCCTCACGGTAGACCGGACGGGGCTGCCGCCCGGACCGTACTCCGACGTCGTCCAGGTGAATTCGAACGGCGGCATCGCGAGCGTAGTAATCGCGATGACGGTGTCCTCGCAGGCGCCCAACCTGTCATTCTCACCAGCGGTGCTGTCGTTCCCCGGCGGGACGAACAGCCTGCCCGTGGACGTAACCAACACCGGAGGGGGAGAGCTCCAGTGGAGCGTTACGAGCGACCGGGCCTGGCTGACCGCCAGTCCCGCATCCGGCACCAACGACGGCCAGGTGACAGCGAGCGTGGACCGGACCGGACTCAGTGACGGCACATACAGCGGCACGCTGACGATCGCGTCGAATGGCGGCGGCGGTACCGTGGCGGTGACGCTTACCGTAGCGAATTCTCCCATACTGGCGGTCAATCCGACCCAGCTTTCATTCTCGCCGACCAACACACAACGCACGTTCAACATCACGAACGCAGGTGTCGGAACGCTGGACTGGTGGTTGACCCCGAGCGCGGCCTGGATTGAGATCGTCGGATCCTCGTCCGGCAGCGGGGACGCCATGGTAACGGTGCGGGTCGACCCGGATTCGGTGCCGGCGGTCCAACAGCAGACCGGGACCATCCTGGTCAATTCGAACGGTGGCGTGGCCAACGTCGACGTGCAGTTCACCCGGCCGGTGGCCGGCACGGGCGGCGTCATCGGCCTGTATTCCGATCCTACCGGTGTCGACTGTAACGTCGATGCCAAGGCTATCGGCCTCGTTTCCGTGTACGTGGTCCATCAAAATACGGCGGGCGCGACCGCCGCCCAGTTCGCCGCCCCCATGCCGTCGTGCTGGACGGGCGGCGTCTATCTGTCGGATACGAGCAACTGGCCCGTAACGATCGGCAATTCGCAGACGGGGGTTGCCGTTCCGTACGGCAGCTGTATCCCGTCGCCCAACCATATACTCACGATCAATTATTTCGTGACCGTGCCCAATGGGGCGACGTGCTGCCAGTACCCCGTGCTTCCCGACCCCGCCGCGCCGTCCGGTCACATCGAGGTCGTCGATTGCTCGGGGTCTTTGGTTTTCGGGGACGGCTCGGCTTGTTTTATCAACCCGAATGCGAGCTGCGCCTGCCTGGCGGCGCCGACGCCGGTGGAGGACACCACCTGGGGCCGGGTCAAGGCCATGTACCTCGGATCGGAGGCTGGATCGAACGAGAACCGCTAGGTGTTTCTCGTTCCCCGAAATCCTTTCGTTGTGGCCGGGAAAACGCCGCGTTCTCCCGGCCACAAATCCGTTGGAGCCTGGAGGATGCTCAGTCCAGAACGTATCCGCCGAGGTTGATGCCCCTGGGGAGGTGATACATCGTTCTTAACAGCAGGATTTCATCCGCGTTGGGCGGACCGACCACCACCCCCTGGCCCGCAACCATGAGATGAAGGGCGTCGGTGCTGTGCGCCCGCCCCATGGCGTGGCCACCCTCGTGGGCCGCTCTGCGAAGAAATATGAAAGGGAACGTGCAAAAACCATCGGCTTCGCGGCGAGCGCCGACGGGCTCACCTGGGGCCGACCCGCGCTACCCATCCTCGTTCCAAGCTCGGATGTTCTTGTCCCGCTGCCGTTTGACTCCGGGGACCTCGAACACCCCGCGGCGGCCGTCCGGTCATCGATCGCACCCAACGTCGATGGCCACTTCCTTTTGTGGTACAGTGCGGACAGCGAGGCAGCGTGACCCCGAACCGGATCGGTCTGGCAACGGGCCGCCTGCCGTAACCCCGCGCGTGCGCGCGCCGTGATGGACAAGAAACAGCAGATCAAGAGGGCGGAGGATTTTCTGATCCTCCATCACGATCCGAGACTCCTCGTGCTGCCGAATATCTGGGACCCGCTGGGTGCGCGTCTCCTCGAAGGCATGGGTTTTCCCGCCGTCGCCACGGCCAGCGCCGCCGTGGCGTTCTCGCTGGGATACGATGACGGCGAAAAGATTCGTTTCGACGCGATGCTCGATGTGATCGGCCGCATCGCCGCGTCCGTCAACGTGCCGCTGAGCGCTGACATCGAACGCGGCTACGCCGAGAGCCCCGACGCGGTGGCGAAGAACGTCCAACGCGTGCTCCGCGCCGGCGCCGTAGGGATCAACCTCGAAGACAGCACCGTGGAGGGTGGCCCGCTGCTGCGCGTGGACTTTCAGTGCGCGCGAATCCGCGCGGTGCGGGCGATGGCGCAGCGGGAGGGGGTACCGCTGGTGATAAACGCGCGTATCGACACGTTCATGGGTGGTGTGCAGGGTTCGCACGCGGACAAGGTGGCGGAAACGATCGCCCGCGCGCAGGCGTACTTCGAGGCGGGTGCCGACTGTGTTTATCCCATCACGGTCGGCGACATCGAGACGTTGAAGATGATCCGCGAGGAGACGCGGGCGCCGATCAACGTCTACGCGGCGGAAGGCACCGCCTCGATGCGCGAACTGGAAGCGGCGCGGATCAACCGCCTCAGCCTGGGCCCTGGTTTTCTCAAGACCGGGTTAACGGCGATGAAAAACGTCGCCGCCGACCTGCTGGAATACGGCTCCTACCAGCGGTTCACACGTGGCACCATGACGAGCGATGAAGTGAGAAAATACGTTTCGGACGAGGAAATGCCGTAACGTTCGTTGGGGCGCCGTCACCCGGAGTGCGATGCACGGCTACTATTCGAAAAACCTCTCCGCCGAGCGCCTGCGGCTGTGCTACGAGGTTGCCCCTCCCAGGGTTCAACGTTATTTCGAGGCGGAAATCCAGTACGTGGCGGAGAAAACACACGCCGGAGACCGGCCTCCGCCTGCAGTCGGGACGCGGGCTCCCCGGAGAAATCGACGAGGAGGCCACAGGTGACGGAGTGATCGTATGCCGTGACGGTTTCCGGGCCACCACGGTGGGCCCGGAGGAGTTCAGGCGTCTGCTGACGGAGTTCGCGGGTACGCTGCGTATCCAGGAGGTCGATGAGTCTAGCGTTTTCTGCGAGCTGACGGTCGGCTGACCGGCATCGGGCCGCAGAGTCTCTCGAACATTATCAAATTGTTCATCATCGCGATCATCGTTATACTGCTCTTGTACGCGCGCGTGTTTCTCATAGACCGGGCCTCGACGCGCTACCGTACCAACTCGATAATCGTATTCGTCCCCGATTGCGTCGGGCCGTTCATCCTGCGTCTTACGATGCCGCTGCTGCCCGAGTGACGCCCGCCCGGCGGCGCAGGGCGGTGGCTGCAGGGCTCGCGATGGGGACACGCTGTGGCCGCGTAACAGGCGGGCCGTCGAAGGAGAATGACATGGTCGCCAGAATGGAGTGGTTCAGCCGTACGTTTTCGTTCGATCTTCCGGCGTGGATGTTTCCCAATATCATAGAGCGGCTGCGGGGCACGCCCGCCCGTATCGAGAACCGCATCGCCACCTTTTCTCCCGAGGTGCTCACGCGGCGGGACGGGGCGCGGTGGTCCATACAGGAGAACGTCGGCCACCTGCTCGACCTCGAACCCTTGTGGTTGGGACGCATCGAGGACTTCGACGCCGGCAGGGAAACGCTGCGACCCGCGGATCTGACGAACAAGAAAACCCACGAAGCGGGTCACAACGCGGCCTCGATCGATGACGTGACCGGGGCGTTCCGGTCGATCCGCAGGGAGATGGTCGGGCGTCTCGAGAAGTACGGCGAAGAGCAATTTCTGCGCACGGCGCTGCACCCGCGTCTCGAGACCCCGATGCGCGTGCTCGACCTGGCGTTCTTCGTCGCGGAGCACGACGATCATCATCTCGCCCAGATTACCGAACTGCTGCGAACGTTCGAAGCATAGGCCGGCGGCTACGGCGAGGTTATTGCGCGGCGCACCGGGCGGCGGCCGGCGTGGAGATGGCCACCCCCAAAGCGAGAGGAGAAGCATATGGAAAGGGTCACCGGCATCGGCGGGATCTTCTTCAAGGCGCAGGATCCGAAAAAGCTCGAGGCGTGGTACCACAAGCATCTCGGGATCGAACCCGAGGACGACGGCAGCGTGGCGTTTCGCTGGCGCGAGGCGAAGAACCCGGAACTGTGGGGCTATACCGTGTGGTCGCCTTTTCCCGCGGATACGCGCTATTTCGGGCCGGGAACGGCGCCGTTCATGATCAATTACCGGGTCGCCGACCTCGACGCGATTCTCGAGCAACTCCGGAGCGCCGGAGTCGAGGTCGACGAGAAGACGGAAGACGGCGAGTACGGCCGCTTCGGTTGGGCCACAGACCCGGAGGGCAACCGGCTTGAGTTGTGGGAGCCGCCGCGGCACAAGTGACACTGGCCGCCCGGGTAGAAGTGACGGCGGGTGGCCGTGGTGCGGCGCCCGAGCGCAGACGACGTTCGAGCGGATGCGGAATCCGCGCCGCGGGTGCCTCAGCCGCCGAGGTGCTTGCGCTCGTGGTCGATCAGAAAGCGTTTGCGCCAGATACCACCACCGTAACCCCATAGCCGGCCGTCGCTGCGGACGATCCGGTGACAGGGAATGATGATCGCCAGGCGGTTGTCGCCGTTCGCCTTGCCGACGGCGCGCTGCGCGCCGGGACGTCCGATGGCGCGCGCGATCGCATCGTAGGTACCGGTCTCCCCGTACGGCACGCGCTGCAGATTCTCCCAAACGGATCGTTGGAACTCCGTTCCCGGCACCACGAGGGGTACCGTGAACTCCCGTAGCGTCCCTTCGAAGTAGCGCCCGAGCTCGTCATCGACTTGTGCGATGTGCGGGTTGCTCCCCGGTGCGATGACGCAGTTCAGAAGTTTTCGCAGGCGCTTGATTTGGGTCTCGAGCATGCGGCGGTCGGTGAACTCCAGCAGGCACACCCCGTCCTCCGTCGCTCCTGCCACCATGGGTCCGAGCGGGGTCAGCACGCGTGTGACCGTGACACAAACGGACGCACGGCTTCGGCCCGGCGTCTCCCCGAAGAGCTTCGCGAACGCGTCCCGGAATCCGCTCAGCGACTCGAAGCCGTTGTCGTAGGCGGTGTAAGTGAGATCGGCGCCGTGCCGGATCTGGCCCATGGCCAGCCCGAGGCGGCGGGCCCGCTGGTAGGCGTGAAACGTCATGCCGTAGTGGGCGCGGAACCAGCGCCGTACGCGAATGGGATCGATGGACAAGCCGCGAAGGTCGGCATCCTTCCAGCGCCGGGACGGATCGCGGTCAACCTTTTCGAGGAGACCCTCGAGCCACTCCGGTACGCTGCCGTCGGGCCGCATGGGCCGGCAGCGCTTGCACGGCCGGTAACCGGCCGCCAGCGCCTCGCGCACCGATGCGTAAAACTCGACGTTCTCCGGCCGCGGCTTCTTCGCCGGGCACGTGGGCCGGCAGAAGATCCCGGTCGTGCGCACGGCGGTAAAAAAGACGCCGTCGTAGGCGCGGTTCCGCGCGACGATCGCGCCGTACATCTCGTTGGTTGGTGGCAAGAAGTTCAACATGTACTGAATGTAGCGGGTGACCGGCACGGCTTCTACCGGAAACTGGACATCGAATTCAGTTTCCCTCGCGGACGGTTCGCATGATATCACTCCCGGCGGGAGGCTGTCCAAGAATCGCTTCCCGGGCTTGTGAAAAAAGTGCGTACTGCCGGAGCGGGACCAACTTTTGGTGGTGAAACAAGCGGCCGGTCCCGGAATAGGACCAACGTGTGGTGGTGGAAGGGCGCGGATTGGCCTTTCGAAACCCGTGCCCCGGGGAGTACCATCGAGAGTGGCGCAAAAGGAGGACCCCATGAACGGTATCGATATCAAACGGTTCGACTCGCCCGACGAGACCCGTCTTTTCGAGAAGGGGAAATTCGAGACCGTCGTGATCGGGGGAATCACCGTCGGGCGGGCCAGCTACGACCCGGGGTGGAAATGGTCCGAGGACGTCGGCCCCCGGGTCGGCAAGGAGAGTTGCGACATCGAGCACGTCGGCATGGTCGTCTCCGGACGCATCAAGGTGCAGATGGATGACGGGAGCGAGTTCGAACTCGCCCCCGGAGACCTCTTCTGCATCGAGCCCGGTCACGACAGCTGGGTGGTTGGTGACGAGCCCTACGTCTCGTTACACATCCAGGGGGCCCGCGAGTACGCCGTCTAGCGGGCCTGGCGGGTGTCGCGGACCGGTCGTGAATGGTCCGGATGGGCGCGTCAAGTGGGTACGCCGTCCGGCGTCCGGCAACTGCACTGCGGCTACGGAACGGTACCGATTGCCGCGAACGGGGTGCGGTGCCAGCGGTTTGCTCGGATTGGCCCGAATAGGACCCCGGGGGAACGTGTAGCCAGGGTAGCAGAAGGAGGTGGCAGAGATGTTGTTCGTCGACTTTTTCAACCAGCGCGTCAAGCGGCTCGGGCTGGTCGAGGTAAAGATGGTCCAGATTGCGGCGGCGTGCGTGGCGTTGATACTCGTCAAGCTGATCCCCCGCATACTCACGGTGAGCATCTGGTGGTTCGTCGCCCTCGCCATCCTCTGCTCGATCAGACCCATGTGGCTGGTTCTGCGACGCCAATGACGAGGACCATGAAGAAGGCCTACTACCTGATTCCGATAGCCATCGCTCTCGTAACACCGTCCCTCATCATCTTCTGCCTCGAGGTGTTCGTGGGTGGTGGCTCGCCGCTCGCGGCGAGCGCGGACATCGCCCGCCGCCAATTTGCCCCCGGTGATAATCTGTTCTTTCTCGCAGCGCTCGGGTTCATACCGTTCGCGGTCCTGTTGGCGCTCCTGAAGGTGGCTTCTACGCGCATGCCGCCCCGCCGCGTTTACGCCTTGCTGGCCGGCGGCCTGGCGGGTATCCTCGCCCTGATGGTCACGACCCACGTCATGGTCTGGTATCCCATGTACGGGCCCGGACACATGTCTTCGACGTCGGTCATCGCGTTTCTCTTTATTCCGTTCTACTGCATTCCCACGATGTTCGTGGGTCTTGCGATCGCATGGCTCGTGTCACGGACGAGCTGGTTTCAAGGAGAACCGGAAGCCTGACGGATGGGGGAGCGAAAACAGCGAGGAGCCATAACAATGATGAAAAAATCGGCGGCACTTGTGTGCCTGCTGGCGGCGGTACTTGTCGCCGGCTGCGGGTCGAAGGAGGAGGCGGCGACGGAGAGGGCCTCGACGACACCTCCGCCGCGGGAAGCGCAGCCGGAGTACGTCACCGTCCACCACATCCTGATCGCCTTCAAGGGCTCCGTGCCGGTAGGTGGGGTGACGCGAAGCCAGGAGGAGGCGCGCGAGCTGGCCGAAGAGGTTTTGAAAAGGGCGAAGACGGGCGAGGATTTCGCGGCGCTGGCCACGGAGTATTCGGCGGACAACCCACCGGGTATCTACAAGATGGCGAATACCGGCGTGGCGGGAGACCTCAGCCAGGGCGTCTACGAGCGCACGGGCATGGTCAAGGGCTTTGGTGACGCGAGTTTTTCGCTGGCCGTCGGCGAGATCGGTATGGCCGCCTACGACTCGACCACCTGCAAGTACGGCTGGCACATCATCAAGCGCCTGGAGTGACGCCGCCGGGCGAGTGCCGTCGGCCTCCGGCGGCGGTACCGCCCGTATGTTGCCCGCGCCGGCGCGCCTCGCGGATGTCATCGACGGTCGGCGCGTTGACCGGTCTCACCCGCGTCCGCCCCCGAAATCGACGGCGACACCGGTCCTGGTGCGGGCTGCCTTTTCATACAGATAATGCGCTGCGGCAAGATCCTCGGCCCCGATACCCAGAGACTTGAACAGGGTGATCTCGCCGGCGGACTGCCGCGCAGGGACCTTGCCCGTAAGGACCTCACCGATCTCGCCGGCAATGTGGCCGTCGTCGATTGCGCCTTCTTTTTTGGGAATGAGAAAATCGCCCGCCTCGCCCAGCGCCGATTCACGCCTCGCCCAGCGCCGATTCACGCCGGTCGACAAAAAGCCGCGGCTTGACGACGGCGCTCGTCGTCAGCTCGCGCGCCTTCGGCAGGCACGCGCCGACCGCGTTTACGTGGGCCCCGTCGGCGATCCACTCTCCGGCCAGCACCGGTTTTTCGGCCGACGTACAAGTGCAGATGATGTCCACGTCGGCGACGTGTCAGAATGCGGGTTTGCATGCGTGTTCCAATCGCCAGAGAGCGGCCAGTATACCACAGGCGCCGGGGAAATGTCCCCCGGCGCCCGCAGAGGCGGTGTGTTATAATCGCCGCGGGCATGGCTTCCGGGGGTCGGGGCGGGTTACGGCAGGGGCTCCGTGCCTGGCGCGCCTCATCGGCGCAAGCGTCGCGTCAGGAACTCGGGAGCCGAACTTACGGGCGGGAGGATAAACGGATGCGAACCATCATAGAGCCGTTTCGAATCAAGGTTACCGAGCCTTTCAAGTTGACGACGCGGGATGAGCGGGCGGCGGCGTTGAAGCGGGCGCACAACAATGTATTCCTGTTGGACGCTGAAGATTGCTGCATCGACCTGTTGACCGACAGTGGCACCGGGGCGATGTCCACACAACAGTGGGCTGCGATCATGCTCGGTGACGAGAGCTACGCCGGCAGCCGTTCGTGGAAGAAATTCGAATCGACGATCAAGAAGATTACGGGCATCCGTCACGTCTTTCCCACGCACCAGGGGCGGGCGGCGGAGGCCATCCTGGCCTCGACACGAGTAAAACGCGGCGATGTCATTCCCAACAACAGCCACTTCGACACGACGCGCGCCAACATGGAATTCGCCGGCGCGGCGGCGATCGATCTGCTGACCGAAGAGGGGCTCGATAACACACTCGAGGCGCCCTTCAAGGGCAACATGGATATCCAGAGGCTCGAGCGCTGCATCGCGGAGCACGGTGTGAGCAAGATACCGTTTTGCATGATAACGATTACCAATAACACCGGCGGCGGCCAGCCGGTGTCGATGGAAAACCTCCGCGCGGTCAAGGAGCTGCTTGGCAAGCACGGCATCCCGCTCGTCATCGATGCGTGCCGCTTCGCCGAGAACGCCTATCTGATCCAGCAGCGCGAGAAGGGCTACAAGAACAAGACGCTGCTCGAGATCGCGCAGGAGACGTTTTCGTACGCGGACGCTGCTACCATGAGTCTGAAGAAAGACGGCCTGGTAAACATCGGTGGCTTTCTGGTCTGCAACGACGACGACTGGGCGGAGGATTTCAAGAACGCGCTCATACTGACCGAGGGTTTTCCGACCTACGGCGGCTTGGCGGGCCGCGACCTGGAGGCGGCGTCCGTGGGGCTCATGGAAGCTCTCGAACAGGACTATCACGAGTACCGGCACGCGACCGTCGCCTATCTGGCGAGAGCGATGGCCGAGCGTAGTATCCCCTACGTCCGTCCCGTCGGCGGGCACGCCGTGTTCGTGGACGCGAAGGCGTTTCTGCCCAACGTGCCGCCGCTGCACTATCCGGGCATCGGCCTCGTGAATTCGTTATATCTCGAGGGGGGCATCCGCGCGGTGGAGTTGGGGAGCGTCATGTTCGGCAGATTCGATAAGAACGGCAGCGAAGTGCCCGCAGCACTCGAGCTCGTGCGCCTCGCCATTCCGAGGCGCGTTTATACGCAGAGCCACTTCGACTACATCGTCGAAGTGCTCGATGAGG
Source organism: Candidatus Krumholzibacteriia bacterium (assembly GCA_046754105.1). GTDB lineage: Bacteria > Krumholzibacteriota > Krumholzibacteriia > WVZY01 > WVZY01 > JAZGDW01. The sequence continues at coordinate 29,043 of JBHHVD010000020.1, read as the reverse complement.
TGTCGAAAAAAAGGGACGCCATCGGAGGCCATCGTATCACCTACCAGCCGAAACTGCTACGACACTTCACGTGCCACTTCCAGGAGATCGGGGTGTGAGAAAAATCTTTTTCAGCGTTGGGCTGCTGGCGGTACTGGCGGCGGATTGGGCGGCGATCCACGATATCATTAAGGGCGAGTCGGACGTGCGTTCGGAATGGGCCGCCCTGGCGGTGAGCGTCGTCATTATCGGCCTCATCGTCTACCGCCTTCGCATGAGCGACTGAGCCCCGCAGCGCGCGCAAGTCCGGGAAGAGCGGCGGGCCGGGGGTTGTCAGGCGAGTTCTTGAGCTCCGACAGTGAGACACAACGAGCGAAATGCTGCGGAGCAGTGCGCAGGCGCGCAACGCCGCCCCTAACGCGCACGAGGCTCGCGCGCCGTGGACTGTCTGAGCATGAGAACCCCCTCCCCCACGCAGCCCACTGGCAGCGGCGCGCCCACGCCGCACGATCGAAGACAAAGGAGAAGACGCATGAAGGCAAGACTCCTCGCCGCCTGGGCGGTGGCCGTATTGCTCGGGCCGGCGGCGCCGGCGCTCGCGGGCGAGCCCGCGCACTTCGAGCCGATCGACGTATTCCAGCTGGAATACGCCAGTGACCCGCGCATTTCGCCCGACGGCAAGACCGTCGTCTACGTCCGCAACTTCATGGATATCATGAAGGACCGCCGGCGATCCAACTTGTGGATCGTCGGCTACGACGGATCGCGCCACCGGCCGCTCACCACCGGCAAGCGGAATGACAAGGCTCCGCGCTGGTCGCCGGACGGCACCCGCGTCCTCTACGTCTCATCGGAAGACGGCTCCAGTCAGCTCTACCTGCGGTGGATGGACACCGGGCAGACCGCGAAGCTCAGCAACCTCACCAGCCCGCCGGGGGGTATCGCGTGGTCACCCGACGGCCGCTGGATCGCCTTTTCGATGCGGGTGCGCGAGCAGGTGAAACCGTTGGCGGACATGCCGCCCAAACCCGAGGGGGCGGAATGGGCGAAGCCCGCGAAGGTGATCCAGAAGCTGAATTACCGCCTCGACGGAGCCGGTTACCTAAAAGACGGATACACGCAGCTCTTCGTCCTGCCCGCAGACGGCGGCACGCCGCGCCAGCTCACAACGGGCGAGTTCCATCACCGCGGCCCACCGTCGTGGACACCGGACGGGGAGGCGCTCGTCTTCTCGGCCAACCGCCACGACGACTGGGAGTACGATCCCCTCAACTCGGAAGTGTACGAAGTGTCGGTGGTGGACGGCTCGATCAAGGCGCTGACCGGCCGCGCCGGTCCCGACGCGAGCCCCGTCGTGTCACCCGACGGAAAGCGCATCGCGTACGTCGGGTTCGACGACCGGCAGCAGGGCTACCAGGTCCGCGGCCTCTACGTCATGAATCGCGACGGAGGCGGCGCGGCGCTCCTCACCGGGAGCCTCGACCGCAGCGTCCGGCAGCCGGCGTGGGGCCGCGACGGCAAGGGCGTGTATTTCCTCTACGACGACCGGGGCAACACGTACATCGGCTACACATCACTGGGCGGCAAGGTGCGGACGGTTGCCGGCGGGGTCGGCGGCACCTCGATCGGGCGGCCGTACGCGGGCGGTTCGTTTAGCGTGGCCGCGGGCGGACGTTTCGCGTGCACGCACGCGAGGCCGGATACACCGGCGGACGTGGCCGTCGGGCGCAGGGGCTCGCGGCAGGCGCGGCGCATCACCGATCTCAACCAGGACCTCTTCGGCCACAAGGAACTGGGTGCCGTAGAAGAGATCTGGTACGAGTCGTCGTTCGACGGCCGCAAGGTCCAGGGCTGGGTCGTCAAGCCGCCCGGCTTCGATACGAACAAGAAGTACCCGCTCATCCTGGAGATCCACGGCGGGCCGTTTTCCAACTACGGCGCGCGTTTTGCCGCGGAGATTCAGTTGTACGCCGCGGCGGGATACGTCGTGCTCTACGCCAACCCGCGGGGCAGCACGAGCTACGGCGAAGAGTTCGGCAACCTCATCCACCATAACTATCCGGGCGAGGACTACGACGACCTCATGTCGGGAGTGGACGCGGTAATCGGGCGCGGCTATATCGATGCGAACAACCTCTTCGTCACCGGCGGCAGCGGCGGCGGCGTGTTGAGCAGCTGGATCGTGGGCAAGACGGACCGGTTCCGGGCGGCGGTGGTGGCGAAACCCGTAATCAACTGGTACAGCTTCGCGCTTACCTCGGATGTGTACAGCTTCTTCTACAAGTACTGGTTCCCGGGATTCCCGTGGGACCATCCACAGCACTACCTCGAGCGCTCGCCGATTTCCCTGGTGGGAAATGTCACTACGCCGACCATGCTCCTGACCGGCGAGAACGACTACCGAACGCCCATCTCGGAATCCGAGCAGTTCTACCAGGCGCTGAAGCTCCGCCACATCGACACCGCACTGGTACGCATCCCGGGTGCCTCGCACGGCATCGCGCGGCGCCCCAGCCGGCTGATCGCCAAGGTCGCGCACATTTTGAAATGGTTCGAGACGTATCGGACCGAAAACAATCTGACAAAAAGAGGAGAGTGAAGATGAGTTATCATTTCACGAAAAGCGTCGGGATCGAGTTCGACGAGGCCATCGAGCGCGTAACGGCGCTACTCAAGGCCGAGGGATTCGGCGTGCTGACGGAGATCGACGTCCAGGCGACGCTAAAGCAAAAGATCGACGTGGATTTTCACAAGTACCGTATCCTTGGAGCCTGCAACCCGCAATTTGCCCACAAGGCCCTTCTGGCCGAGGACAAGATAGGCGTCATGCTGCCGTGCAACGTCATCGTTCAGCAACAAACCGGGGGCAACGTCGAGGTGTCCGCCGTCGACCCCGTCGCGTCGATGGGCGCGGTGGAGAACCCCGCCCTGGGCGACGTAGCCGCCGAGGTGCAGGGGAGGCTGAAGAAGGTCATCGAAAGCGTCTGACGCCGCGGCGCGCGCCGCGCGGGAGGAATAACCATGCCCAGGATACCGCCCTTTCACCTCGCGTTTCCCGTCTCGGACCTGGAGACGACACGGGCGTTCTACGGCGGACTGCTCGGGTGCCGGACGGGCCGGGAGAGCGAACGATGGATCGACTTCGATTTTTTCGGCCACCAGGTGACGGCGCATCTGACCGAGCACATGCCCGTGGTGTCGACCAATGCCGTCGACGGCAAGCAGGTCCCCGCCAGCCACTTCGGCGCGGTCCTCGACTGGGACGCCTGGCACGAAATGGCCGGCCGCATGCGGGCGGCAGACGTGTCGTTTCTGATCGAACCCTACATCCGTTTCGAGGGGCAGACTGGAGAGCAGGCGACGATGTTCGTCGTCGACCCGAGCGGCAACGGCCTCGAGTTCAAGGCGTTTCGCAACCCGGGTGAGATGTTCGCGGCGAGCCGAGGTGAATGAAAAGGGGAGGCGCCCTCATGCCGGAATTGATTCCGCGGCCCGCCATCGTCAAGGCGGCTGGCGAGAAGCCCAAGGTAATAGAGGAATACGTGGGCCGGGTCAACTCGGCACGCACCGACGTGAGCATAGCACGCATGAAAAGCCCATGCGGCTGGGCGGAGCCGGGGCAGGCGCCCGAGTTCGACGAGTATTCGATCGTGTTGCAAGGAATGCTGCGCGTTACGTCACGGAACGGCACGATCGACGTTCGCGCCGGGCAGGCGGTGCACGTTTCCAAAGGCGAATGGGTGCGGTACAGTACTCCCCAACCCGGTGGCGCGGAGTATATAGCGGTGTGCCTGCCCGCGTTTTCACCCGAAACGGTGCACCGCGACGAGTGATCATTTCAACAGTACCATTCGGCGCCGGCCGCCGACCCCCTGCGACCGTACGACGACCCAGTACACACCGCTGGCCACGCGTCGTCCTGCTCCGGCATTGCGAGGTCGGCAAGAAAAAAGGGCCGCGCACCGGCGCGGCCCCTGGGACAAAGGTGTCTGGCCCGTCCTAGTTGAGCGAGAACATCACACCGAGGTTTACCGTTACAAACTCGCCGTCCGAGGATGCCCCGGAAATGCGGTGGTAAATCCCCTCGGTGTAGATCGAGGAGCTCTTGAAACCGTTGAACTGGAAACCGCCGCCGATACCGAACCCGAAGTTCGTGCTCGAGGCGTCAAAGTTGCCCAGGCCTGACGTCAGGTCGGTAGCCGTGCGATAGCCGCCGGCGAGACCTTTCGCATACAAATTGTGGATGGCCAGGGGAACCTTGTACTTCGCCATGGCGGTGAACTGAATCGACGACATGCTGAAATCGGCGCCCGTTCCCAGCAAGGCGAGAGTCTCGTCCGAGGCACCGCTGCCAAAGAAACCCAATTCGGCACCGACGGTGAACATCGGAGCAACGCTGTAGCCAAGGCTCGCGTTAAAATTGTACCCGTTGTTCATGCCGTCACCAATCCCTCCCATCGGGAAGTTGAGCCCGCCGCCTGCGCCGAACTCGAACGATGGAACGAATGGCACCTGGGCCCATGCCGCCGGGGCGAGGACCATAACGAAAAATGCAGCCAACAGAATACGCTTCATGATTCCCCTCCTTTTGAGAAGTTTCCGGGGATGTGCAAGGCCTGTGCCACAGGGGTGGAGCGCGTGGCGCGGAGGGCCTCGACCGTACCCATGGCGCGGCCGGATTCCTCAAGAGGGCGCAGATGGCTCGGCGCGCGGCACGCCGGGGACCGTTTCCGGGTGTCCTGCGTAGGGCTTTTTGAAAAGGGAACAACCGGTGGCACGCGGCCGGGGCTTCGAGAGCCGCCGTGACCCCTAATCGTTCCAGTTCATGATGGCGTTGTAGACCATGCCGAACGACGCGTGGGTAAGGTATCGGTGCATGGGGTTGAAGCTGAAGATCACCACCCGGCCGTCGCCCTTCTCGATATCCAGGATCGCGGGTTTGCCCTTGAGGTGCTTTTCTCCCTTTACCTGTCCGCTGATGCAGATGGGAGCGGGTTTCTTCGATTCTTCTTCGTGCTTCTTTTCATCCCCGTCTTCTGAGTCTTCCTCGTCGGGTTCCGTGCCGTAGTGCAGCACTTTCCAGGACCGGTACTTCTTCGGTACCTCGAAGAGCGGCAGGTTGCCGCGAAAGATGTTGGGTGTCTCGCCGTACCCGTACAGGATATTACTCGTCTTGTCCGTGACCAGGGAGCGGAGTATCGACCCCGGGTTGTTGAAGCCGGACGGCTTCTTGCGGTCGACGCCGCGCACCAGCCCCAGTTCGACCGGGATGAGGCTGCCGGCGCCGAGCGTGATGAGCGTGCCGCCCTCCTCGATAAACGACTCGAGATGTTCGAGGCCCTTGAATCCCATGCCGCCCGTCATGTCGTCGGTTCGATCCACGGCCCCGTGGTATTCGAACTCCGAGCTCGCCGTGTATGGCATCGGCCCCCACTTGGTGTCCACCCCGTGGACGAGCTGCTTGGGCTGGAACCACCTGCCGAGGTCGGGGATGAGGATGACGTCGAATTGCCGGCGCAACTCGCCCGCGCGGAGCTGGTCCTTGTTGATCAAACTGTACGGGACCCGGGCCCGGTCGAGCGTAAAGCGCACCCACCCGGAATCCTGCGTGTAGGTCCAGGTGTGAAATACCGCCAGGCGCGGAAAGTCGAGGTTGTGTTTGGGAACGTCGGGCACGGTGCGGCTCGAGTACACGTCGATGCAAAGCTTGTCCGCGATGCCTTCGACGGCCGCGCGAAGACCGGGCGCATCCCCGACCGCGGGGATGATCCAGCTGCCCACCGGGTAACTTCGCTTGCCCACCTTGAACGCCTCTTCTGCGGCGAAGACGGCGATGTCTCCCAGCATGAGACGCGCCTCGATCAGTTTCTCGGTCGGAGATGCCGAGATGAGGTAAGCGCGGCGCCTGGCCTTCGGCCGCTCGCCGGCGATTTGCACGTCGGATTCGACGAGGGACATCGGCGTATCGAGTACGGCACTGTCGTCGATCTCGTCGGCCTCGACTCCGTAGAGGAGCGGCAGGGTCCACGCCACGTCGTCGTAGGGCTGAAAATCCGCGTCCTTGGGAAAGTGCTGTTTCTCGAGCAGCGTCTTGGCGAGGTCCCTGTACGGCTGGTCCATGCGCACGACGAAGTCACCCTTTTCGTATTTCGCATCGCCGGGCGCGAACGACTTCTCCAGCCGGTGCACTTCGAGTCCCTGCGCGCGCAGGTTGCCTACGAGGTACCCAAGCTCCCACTTGTTCGGGTTGTCCGCGGGTACGATCCAGGCGTACGGCTTCTTTGTGCGTCCTCGCTCGACCGCGTTGGCGCCCTTCTTCCAGAAATTATAGAGAAGCGACTTGCCGTTCTTCGCCACGAAGTCGAGGCTCACCAGGACGCCGGTCTGCATGTAGTTCGTATTGTTGCGGATGGACCATTTCACCTTCTTGTCGGGCGGCCACGGGCGGTACCACTGCTTGCTGGTGACCTCCTTGCCGGCGAACTTCTGCTTGAGCTCGCGCTCGATGGTCGTCGCACCGGCGTTACCGAACGTTTCATAGAAGCGGCCGATACTGTTGTGGTTGTTTCCCCACCACAGGAGATACCCGGGGTACCAGCCGGTGTAGAATCCCCACGTCCACACGCCGGGCATTCCGAACTTGGTCAGCTCGGTTACCTCGTGGTTCGAGATCCACTGCCACTCACTGGTCACGATCGGGTCCAGGTTGGGGCCGTAGGGACCCGTCCCGGCGGAGACGTAGAGAAGCGGCACCGACTCGTGCAGGTCGAGCATGACCTGTGGATGGTAGTCGAAGAAAAGCCGCGCGACGTTGCGTGTGAGCGGCTGGCTCAGCTGGATGCCGTCGCGGTTGTTGTCGTGAAAAATATACTTGCCCCAGTATGGTGGAGTGCGCGGGGGCATGTCGTCCCAGTCGGTATGCTCCTTCGTGTAGCGGTTGTACCAGTCGACCATGCGCTCGCGGCCGTCGGTCTCCAGCACCGGCGTGATCATGGTGATGACGTGCTTGCGGATGCGCTCGATGAACTGGCTCTTGCCCACCGCGAGACGGTAGGCCAGTTCCATGAGCATTTCGGGCGGGCCGGTCTCGGTCGAGTGCAGGCCGCCGGTGATATAGTAAATGGGACGTGCTTGCTGGATGATCGATTCAGCGTCCGCCTCCGTTGTCACCCGCGGGTCGGCGAGCCGGCGCGTATAAGCGGCGTAGCGGCCGAGGTCGTCGAGGACGTTCTCCTCGGCGATCACCATGACCACCATTTCCTTACCCTCGTTGCTCTTGCCGATGGAAAAAAGCCGCGTGTTGCGCGATGCGCCGGCCAGCGCTTCGTAGTACTCCTTGATTCTTGTGTAGTGCGTCAGCCGTCCGGGAGTGCCGGGGATGTAGCCGAGGAATTGCCGGGGTGAAGGCACGTCGGGGTCGGCGGGAACGTGATCGACCAGCGGCGAGAGGAATTGCGCATCGGTCGTGTACTCGCGGATGAGGCCGGCATAAACGCTGTCGACGGCGGGTTCCCGGTAGTCGTTGGCCCGGGCGGTGTGGGCGAGACCCGCCGAGAGGATGCCGGCGGCCACTACGAACCAGAGTTTACCGGCGCGTAAACGGAGTTCCAACCTCAAATGCTTCAATGAGTTCATGTGTGTTTCCTTTCCGGTGGCGGGACAGACGGCATTCAAATTAAATTTTTCACAAGTAATTAGGGGTGGCAGGAGCCGACAACTGTGACTATATTCCTATCGACAGCCAAAAGGAAGCCGGTATCGTTTATTTACCTCCCTTCCTGGAAAGAGTAGTCGGTTCTACTCTCCTCCATTTCGTGCTCATGTGCCGAGTTACCTCCCTGGTAAAAAACGATACCGGCCGTTTTTACGCCCGCCACCCGGCGGGTTTTTTTGCGCCCCCCTGCGCCCTCCTCGATCCAGTGGGCCTCTTGATTACTCGGTGTAGATCCTCATGTCGACGCGAACCGGCATCGCCTGGTGCAGGATGGCGAGGTTGACCTCGTCCGGGGTGATCGCGTCCGGTAGCGGCTGGCCGACGAACATAATGAACTCTGGGAAACTGGTGTGGTCCAGCCGGATCGTGTGCCCGAATTCATGCAACATCACCTTGAAGAGCAGGTTTGCATCGGCGAGATCGTTGTCGACCGTTATCTCGGCGAGGATCGGGTGCTTGTCCTGGTCCAGCGTGGTAATCGTCACGGCGGTCCCCGTCTGGGGCGGCCTCTCATGCACCACGATCCCCGTGTCGGGGGGCGTTGATACGAAGGTAAAGATCTCCCGGCCCGTGCGGTCCATCCAGCGCTGCGCCGCAGCTCTTGCCTCTGCTGCGTAGTCGACGCCACTACTGTTTACGAACGGATTTATGTAACAACGCACGGGCGTCTGTTTCCATTTTGCCAAAAACGGATTGTTTGTGGCGTTGAAGAACGTCATCTGTTTGAAAAACGCAAGCAGGGACATACCTCCCAATGTCGGCGACAGTGTAGCCTGCACCGGAATCATTTCGAAGCAGTAGGTCGTGTCGCTGTCCATGACGAAGGTCTGGTTCACGAAGTGGTAGTCCGGGATCGCGACGTTGTCCGATATCTGGACGTTGATCGCTCCCGGGGGCAGGTCGCCGCGTGAAAACTCGCCGTTTGCGTTGGTGGTATCCCGCACGAGGATGCCGGCGGAAATCTGGACCGGCAGCCCTTCGACCGGGTTGCCCGTGTAGACATCCACGCAGCGGCCGCTGAACGTCGGTCCCGGTACCCTCGCCGATACCAGGGGGCTGCCCGGCGAGCGGTTGCCGGCGGCGTCGTAGCTCCGGACCCCGACCCACACGTTGCGGAACTGTGTCAGCCCGGAAATCGTCACCTGTTGCGGGGCGCCGGGAGCGGCCGGGATGGGCGGGTTGGACACGGGAATCGAAAGGTCCCAGAAAACCACCGGAGGGGCGCTCAGGGTCAGCGCGTAGCGGATTTCGTAGCGGTCCACGGGCTGGTCGGGCGTGTCGTCGTGCGGTGCCGACCAGCTAAAGGTCGCCCGGCCCGTTGCTTCGCTGTAGGTGACGGCCGGATCCGTAACCTGCGAAGGTGGAATGGTATCCGTGGGCACAATCGTGGTGTCCTTGCCGCCGCCGCCGGGACCCCCGCCGGGGCCCGCCGGCCCGTCCGAGTTGCAGCTGAGGACGGCGGCCAGGGCGAGTACGGACAGGCGAGTTATCGGGGGAGGGAGGCGGCGCATTTGTCTGCGTGTGGCCTTGTGGGGTGGGACCTCTATAATGATATAGATCGGCTAAACGATTGACAAGACAAAGATTCCAGGGTAGCCTCGGTATGGCCTCCGCCGGTTCCCGCCACCGGCACCGGGCGCGACCGCCGGCTGTGCGGTCCGTACGGTCGATGCCCGCCCACTAACGGATGGCGTGCGCGTAACCCCCTTGGTCCATTTACCACAAGGCTTTGGATGAACCGATCCGCCATTGTCTGGCTCCCGTGCTGCCTGGCCCTCTTCGCCGCCGACGCCAGGGGACAGACCGACCTCTCGCTCCGTATCCGCTCGCTGGGCACGTCCCTAGGTGGCGTCGTCGACGACTACCTGACGGACGCGTTCCTCTATCGGTTCTAACGGTCGTCGTTGCCTGGCCGCCGGCCGCCGCTTCGGGCGGCCCGCTTGACAATTCGATGATTTTGCTTATTCTACCGTTGGTATTTTTTCACACGGGAAGGAGTTAAAGGAGCAATGTCTGAAGACGTCCACAAGGTGATTATTCTGGGTTCGGGACCGGCGGGGCTCACGGCCGCCATTTACGCGGCCCGCGCCGACCTCTCGCCGCTGGTGCTGGAAGGCGCGCAGCCGGGGGGGCAGCTGACGATCACGACCGACGTGGATAACTATCCCGGTTTCGAGCAAGGTGTCATGGGACCGGACCTGATGGAGATCATGAAAAAGCAGGCCCAGCGGTTCGGAACCCGGACCGAACACGTGGCGATCGACCGCGTCGAGTTGGAGAAAAACCCCAAGGTATTGTACGCCGGGGATCAAAAGTATCTGTGCAACACGTTGATCATTTCCACGGGCGCCAGCGCCATGCTGCTGGGGCTCGAGAGCGAGCAGCGCCTGATGGGCCACGGCGTATCGGCGTGCGCGACCTGCGACGGGTTCTTTTTCAAGGACAAGATCATCGCCGTCGTGGGTGGCGGTGACACCGCGATGGAGGAAGCGACGTTTCTCACGAAGTTCGGCAGCAAGGTCTATGTCATCCACCGGCGCGACAAGCTCCGCGCCTCCAAGGCGATGCAGGAGAGGGCGTTGAATAATCCGAAAATCGAGTTGATTTGGGATAGCGTAGTGACCGACGTCCTGGGCACACCCGAGGAAGGCGTAAAGGGCGTCCGGCTACAGAACAAGAAGACGGGCGACGAATCGACGCTGGATTGCCAGGGCTTCTTCGTGGCCATCGGCCACCGCCCGAACACCGAGATCTTCAAGGGCCAACTGGACATGGACGAGACCGGTTACATTCGCACGAAGCCGTTTTCGACCCTCACCAACCTGCCCGGCGTCTTCGCCGCGGGCGACGCGCAGGACAAGGTGTACCGTCAGGCCGTTACCGCCGCCGGTACCGGGTGCATGGCCGCGCTGGATGCGGAGAAATACCTGGTTGCTGAGGGCGTCGTCGAGTAAGCGAGGCGGTCCGATGCGGGTGGCAGCGAACGGGCGCGTTTGCCTTGGGGGCGGGTGGCGTACGATTCCGTACGAAGGTCCCTGGATGTTCATGTAACGGAACTCCCGCTTCTTTCCACCCAGCGACTGTTTGAATCTCTCGACCCCCCGGCTCGCCGCTGCTTCCCAGAAAACTCAGGCGCGACCACCCGGAGTCGCACGCGTGCGCATCCATCCGCGAACGAACTCGCGCCGAATCCATAAAGTGGGCGAAGCAATCTCAAACAAGGGGATGGGTATTTCGCAGCAGTAAGTCCGTGGGAGCGTAGCACACGGGCAACCCGCCGTCAACGGCATGATGCCGTTTTCTGGCCACCCCGGAAATGCGCTGTCCAGACCGCCGGCTCTTTGCTATGATAGGGCCCTGAAATCGCCCCGTAGGGTAAGCGACCGATGCTCTATATCACCCGCAAGATCCATTTCTGCGCGGCTCATCGCCTGTACGACCAATCGCTCTCTCCCCAGGAAAACCGGGAGCGGTTTGGAGAATGCGTGAACCTGCACGGGCACAGCTACGTGCTCGAGGTCACCTTTGCGGGCGAGCCCGACGAGAGGACCGGCATGGTCGTGCACCTTTCGAAACTCGACGCCATCGCGAGCGAGCGCGTGGTCAGACACCTCGACCACAAGTATCTCAACGAGGATGTCGCCGTGTTCAAGGACGTCGTGCCGACGGTGGAAATGCTGGCCAAATACGTGTGGGAACAACTCGACGGGGCGGTGCCGGGCGCGAGGCTCTACCACGTCCGTCTTCACGAAGACGACATGTTCTTCGCCGACTACGACGGGGACGCCGGAAAGGTATGATGCACCTGACGTTCACAACGGCGTTCAACGCGGTCCACCGGCTGTGGAGCCCCGCCCTGAGCGAGGCCGAAAACCGGGACACGTATGCGGAATGCGCCAACCCGTCGGGGCACGGTCACCAGTACGGGCTCGAGGTCACCGTGGCCGCACCCGTCGGCGGCGGGCGCCCGTGCGTGATTTCCCGTGAGGCCGTTCGGCGGCTCAAGGAGGAGGTGCTGCGGCCGAAGCTCCACCACGCGAACCTGGACACGGCGTTCGGCATCGATGGTTTCATTTCCACCGGTGAAAACGTCGCCAGGGCGATATGGCACTTTATCCAGCCCGAAATCAAAGAGGAAGCAACTCTCGTAAGCGTGCGAGTGATCGAAACACACAAGAACAGTTTCACCTACCGCGGCGGGACGGAACGCTCGCCCGGGCGGGGCGCGCCAACAACAGCCGTATGAAAGGCCCGGACCTTTCCAAGGAGACTCGAATGAGCGCCGTGAATCCGAAGAACGACAAGAGTGACAAGATGGCGGAGTTCGTCCGGGGAATTCTCGCCGAGATCGGTGAAAACCCGAACCGGGAAGGCCTGCTGCAGACCCCGGGCCGGGTAAGCGAGGCCCTGAAGTACTTCACCCAGGGGTACCGCGTCGATGTCGATGACATCATCGCCGATGCCGTCTTCAAGGAAGAGCAGGAGGAGATGGTGCTGCTCAAGGACATCGACTTCTACAGCCTTTGCGAACATCATCTCGTGCCTTTTTTCGGAAAGTGCCATATCGCCTACCTGCCGAAGAACCGGATCATCGGGTTGAGCAAACTCGCCCGCGTGGTGGACGTGTTCGCTCGGCGGCTGCAAGTCCAGGAACGGATGACACGCGAGATCGCACACGCCATAGACCGTCATCTCCAGCCGCACGGCGTCGCCGTGGTCATCGAAGCGCAGCATCTGTGCATGATGATGCGCGGAGTGGAAAAACAAAACTCGCTGGCGATGACCAGTACCATGCTGGGGCTGTTCAAAGAGGACACCGCCGCGCGCCTGGAGTATTTCAGCCTCCTGGGCAACCTGGGTAAGGCATTCCGCTAGCGACGCCGAGTCCGCGAATTTCACAAGGGGAAAAGACGTGGAAACCATCTACATGGATTACAACGCGACCACGCCCGTTCGCGAGGAAGTGCTCGAAGTAATGCTTCGCGTCTCGCGGGAATGCTACGGCAATCCCAGCAGCGCCCACCTGCCGGGGCGCATGTCGAAATCGTGCCTGGAAGATTCGCGCCGCAAGGTGGCCGAGAGCCTGGGGGCGGACGCCAGCGAGATCGTATTTACAAACGGCGGCTCCGAAAGCGCCAACCTGGCGATCAAGGGCCTGGCGGCGGGCCGCTCCGGAGGCCATGTCATTACGACCTGTATCGAGCACGCCGCCGTGCGCAAGAGCTGCGACTTCCTCGAAAACCGGGGTTTTCACGTCTCCTGCCTGCCGGTCGACCGCGGCGGTTGTGTCGACCCTCAGGTAATCGAGAACGCCATTCGAGACGACACGTTTCTCATTACGGTCATGTGGGCAAACAACGAGGCCGGGCAGATTCAACCGGTGGCCGAGATCGGGCGGATCGCACGGCGGCACAAGGTCGTTTTTCACACCGACGCCGTCCAGGCCTTTGGTAAAATTCCCGTCGACGTGCGGCAGGCGCCCGTCGACTTGCTGTCGATATCCGGGCACAAGTTCTACGGACCGAAAGGTGTCGGTGCGCTCTATGTTCGTAACGGCGTCGGGCTCTCGCCCGCGGTGCACGGCGGGGGCCAGGAAATGGGACTCCGGAGCGGTACGGAGAACGTGGCGGCCGCCGCGGCGTTTGGTGAGGCGTGCCGCCTGGTGCTGCGGGACATCGATGAAGTCGCCGGGCGCCTGGCGGTTTTGAGGGACCGGTTGGAAAACGGAATCCTGGAGAGAGTGCCGGATACGAGGGTCAGCGGAGACCGCGCGCGCCGCGTGCCCAACACCACGAACATCTCGTTTCGTGGCATCGCCTCCGGGCGGCTGATCCAGGTGCTGGACGAGTCGGGTATTGCCGTCTCGGGGGCGTCGGCGTGCGCGTCGGCCAATTCGGAGCCATCGGCGGTTCTCATGCAGGGAATGGGTCTCACGCGCGACGAGGCGATCGGAGCGGTGCGGTTCAGTCTCGGGCGGCACTCCGAGGCGTCACATGTAGAGCGGGTACTCGAGATCCTGCCCGGCGTAGCGGAGGAACTCCGCCGCGGGGCATCCGGGGGTGTGGCGTGATTGCGATTTTTAGCGTGGTGCCGCTGGGCAAGGAGGCCCTCAGCTCGGACGTTGCCAAAGTCATCGATATCATCGATCGCAGCGGGATCGATTACCGGCTGACGGCGATGGGAACCATCGTCGAAGGCGAGCCCGGCGAGGTATGGACCCTCGTCCGTCGCTGCCACGAGAAAATGCGGGAGTGTTCGCGTCGCGTGCACACGCAGGTAACCATCGACGACCGAGAGGACGCGACGGGCACGATCCGCTCCAAGGTCGACGACATCGAGCGCCACCTGGCCCGCAAGCTGAGGACGTGAGTGGCTTTGGGGGCATCGACACCGCTTTCGCCTCCATGGTCCTCGCGCGCGTCCAAAGGTCAGAGCGCGCTGCGGAATTGCGGCTCAAGCGGTGTCGATGCCCCCTCCGGCCCGGGTCCACGGGCGGGCTGTTCGCTGACACGACCCGCGCCGGCCAGCACAGGAAGTTGGGAAGTCGTGAGCTGGACATAAGCACGGAAAGGACAACGCATGTCGATCAAACCCGATAAATGGATCGTACGAATGGTCAAGGAGCACAACATGATCGAGCCGTTTGTGTCCGAGCAGGTCAAGGACACCAAGGTCTCCTTTGGCGTCTCTTCGTACGGCTACGACATTCGGATTTCGGACGAGTTCAAGATTTTCACCAATATCAACACAACGGTCGTGGACCCCAAGGGGTTCGACCCGAACGCGTTCGTCGACTTCAAGGGGGACGCCTGTATCATCCCGCCCAACTCGTTCGCCCTGGGGCGCAGCGTCGAGTATTTCAGGGTGCCCCGGAGCGTGATGACCATTTGCGTGGGAAAATCCACGTACGCCCGCTGTGGAATTATCACCAACGTGACCCCGTTCGAGCCCGAATGGGAGGGGTTCATCACCCTCGAGATTTCGAACACCACTCCCCTTCCCGCCAAGATCTACGCCAACGAGGGAATCGCCCAAGTGCTGTTCTTTGAAAGTGATGAGGAGTGCCTGACCTCGTACGCCGACCGCAAGGGCAAGTACCAGGCTCAGGAGGGGATCACCCTGCCGAAGGTCTAGGGCGGGGGATTTGCCCCGGTGCAGGCCCCGGAAAAGGCATCCACACCGGGAATAAGGGCGATCCCGGGCCGAGTTTTTCTTTGACAAGAATGCCGGATTCGGGTAATTGATACGGTATTCAGTGTCTATTTGAGTTTTCATCCCATAACAGGAGGATGCTACATGGCAAAGGCAAGAAAAGCGGGCGACCTGATCATTTCCAAGACCCGGACCAAGGCCGCCTCGAAGAAGTGCAACGTGTCGGGCGAGTTCTACGGGGCGCTCGATCAGAAGGTCCGCGAGATGATCAAGACTGCTGAGACAAGGGCCATCGCGAACAAGAGGAAGACCCTCAAGCCAGCTGATCTCTAGAAAACAGATCCCGTGGCTCACTCACCGACTCTCACGGATCGCCGTGGGCCGCAAGAGAAGAACAAAGGGTTCGAGCCGTGTCGTGGCTCGAACCCTTGGTTTTTATGCGTGCCGCGGCCGGCCGGCGGGCTCAACGTTCTAGAAATCGACCAGGATCTCTATGTTCTCGATGTCGCGGAAGGCCTTGACGACTTTTCCGTGCTTCTTGTCCGGGGCAACGTACTCCACGTCGACCACGACCTTCGTATTACCGCGCCGGAACTCCAGGTTCTCCGGGTTGACGCGGTAGCTGGCGAAGATTTTCTTCGCCTGTTTCATGGCCGACGCCTCGATCGGGTAGCGGAACTGGAGGATGTGACGACGCATGCGCACCGCCACCAGCTGTTCGATACCGCTGAGGATGGTGAGCGTTACGATGATGAGGATCGTCGATGCCGAGGCGAGAATGTAGTCGCCCCAGCCGATGACCAGACCGATAGCGGCGACGAACCACAGGGTGGCCGCGCTCGTCAGGCCCATGACCGACAGGCGCGACTGGATGATCATCCCGGCGCCGAGAAAGCCGATACCGGTCATGACCTGGGAAGCGATCCGCGAGGGATCGCCCATGCCGACGCCCCGCTCGAATATCTCGATGGAGAGGATCATCAGCACACACGTGCCCATGCACATCAACATGTTGGTGCGCATGCCGGCGGGTTTGCCCTTGATCTCGCGCTCGATGCCGATCAGCCCGCCCACGAAGAGGGCGAACACGAGGCGCGGGATGTACTGCAGGAGCGTGTTTTCCATTGCGCCGATATTCCAGCCTGCCGGGGGCGTCTGTCAAGCGATTGTCGCTCCGACCGGCCCCGCGCGCTCCAGCCCATATCTCGTCTTGCCAAACCGCCTTGTCGGTGCTACATTAGATCAATTCACCTTGAAAGCGGGGCGCTACAAAGCAGGGGGGCCAGGTGCTAGAGAAAATCATCGGTAACGGGATTACCTTCGACGACGTTTTGCTGGTGCCCGCGAAATCGTCCGTCCACCCTTCCGACGTGAACACGACGACGCGGCTCACCAAGAAGATCCAGCTGAATATTCCGATCATTTCCGCCGCGATGGACACGGTCACCGAGGCCGATCTGGCTATCGCGCTAGCGCGCGAGGGCGGCATCGGGTTTATCCACAAGAATATGGGTCCCGGGGTCCAGGCCGGTCAGGTCGACCGCGTCAAGCGCAGCGAGAGCGGCGTGATCCACAATCCGGTCACCCTCGAGCCCGATCAGACGATCCGGGAAGCGCGGGCCATGATGAAGCAGTACCGAATCTCCGGTGTGCCCATCACGGACAAGGAGAAGCTCGTCGGGATGCTCACCAGCCGCGACCTGCGCTTCGTCGACGAAGACGACCTCCCCATCCGCGACATAATGACCCGGGACAACCTCGTCACCGCCCCGGAGGGAGTCTCGATGGATGAGGCCAAGCGGATCCTGCATGAGCACCGCATCGAGAAGCTGCCGGTAGTGGATGCCCGCAAGCGCGTTAAGGGCCTCATCACGTTCAAGGACATCAAGAAGAAAATGGATTTTCCGAACGCCTGCACGGACGAGAAGGGACGGCTGCGGGTCGGTGCTGCGATCGGCGTGGGCGAGGATGCCATGAAACGAGCCGACCTGCTCGTGGAGAGCAACGTCGACGTTGTGGCCATAGACACATCGCACGGACACACGCAAAACGTGCTCGACACGCTCCTGGCGCTCAAGACGAGGCACCGCAAGCTGCAGGTCATTGCGGGGAATATCGCCACGGCCAGGGCGGCCACCGATCTCATCAAACAAGGGGCCGACGGCATCAAGATCGGTATGGGGCCTGGTGCCATCTGTACGACCCGGGTCGTCGCCGGGATCGGCGTACCACAGGTCACCGCCGTCATGGAGTGCGCCCGTGTGGCGTCGAAAGTGGGTATCCCGATAATCGCCGACGGCGGGATCAAGTACAGCGGTGACGTCGTCAAGGCCCTCGCCGCGGGTGCCGATTCGGTAATGATCGGCAGCCTCTTTGCCGGCACCGAGGAGAGTCCAGGCAAGACGGAACTGTTCGAGGGGCGGGCGTTCAAGAGCTACCGCGGCATGGGTTCGATCGAGGCCATGAAGGAAGGCAGCGGCGATCGTTACATGCAGGAGGGCGTGGAAGCGTCGAAGCTGGTGGCGGAGGGGATCGAAGGACGCGTCCCGTTCAAGGGCAAGCTGACCGATTCGGTGTTCCAGTTGATCGGCGGGCTGAAGGCAGGGATGGGCTACTGTGGTGTGGAGACGATCGCCGAACTCAAGAAAAAAGCCCGTTTCATGCAGGTCTCGGGCGCGTCACTTCGCGAGAGTCACCCACACGATGTGATGATTACGAAGGAAGCCCCCAACTATCGGATCGGTTAGGACGACCTATGACGTGGCACGGACAGATTAACCGCACTATCTGGGAAATCGAGAACCTTCTCGAGAAGCGGCCGAAAGACCTCAAGCTCGGTCGTGAGCTGCTGCGTGCCCATTTTTTGCAGCGCTTCGAGTACGACCGCAGTCTCCACGTGCCGCGTGACGACCGGTCCTTCTTGTTCCTCCAGGAGGAAAAAGCACCCGCGATGCTCGTGCTCCACGGCGCCCACGGCTCGCCGGCGGAGGTTCGCGACCTCGGAAATTATTTTTACGGCAAGGGATTTACGGTCTACTGCCCGCGCCTGGCGCGCTACGACCTCAAGAACCGCATGGTGACTTGGGAATCGTGGGTGACGATGGCGGAAAACGCGCTAACCACCGTTCTGCGCTACTCCCCAAACACGATCGTCACCGGATTGAGCCTCGGCGGTACCATTTCCATGATTCTCTCCGGCCTGCACGATATAAGGGGGATGGTACTGCTCGCCCCCGCGATCTACCCCAAGCTCGGTTTCAAGGGACGCTTCCAGGTGCTGGCGCGCCATGCTTCCCCGACGTTGTTCTTCCGCTTCGCCGGTTGGAACGGGGAGACCACTAAAGCCATGGAACGCGTGCGCCGGTCGGAACAAAACAAGAACACCCCGGTACTGACCCTGCAGGCGCGGGACGATCAGGTGGTCTCGACCCGGGGACTCAAACACCTCAAGAAATGGGCGCGAGGCGGGCAGAGCGAAGTGGTCCTGCTGCCCTCCGGCACCCACGCCCTTACGCGCGGCCAGGCCAAGCAGGAGGTCTTCGCGCGCATGTACGACTTCGCACAGAAGATCCAGGTCGCGCGCACGGCGCCCTAGGTGGCTTCCCCTGCCGGGCGCAAGTAGCGCGCTCGGCCCTTTTCAGTCTTCGATGTGAAAATTGAACGACGAGTCGATACGCTTGATGTTCTTGACCATCTTTTCGAGCTTTTTTCGCTGGCTCGGGTTCTTCGTCTTCATGTAGTCCGAATAGAGGTCGAGGAACTCGTCCTGTAGCTTCTTGAGCTCTTCGCTCACGGCATCCTTGTCGATCGATCGTTCGAGGTGGTAGATCTCGCCTTTTCCGAGGCGCTCGAGGATATTGAAATACTCGCCCCGCATGTGGCTGAGTATCTCGACGTAGCGCTCAAATCCCTTCGAGAGTTTCTCCAGCACCTCGCTGACGCCGGAGGACTTGTTGAACATCGACTGGCTGTACGAGTAGGCGAAATTATAGTACGTTTTCGCCCGCCCCATGTGGGCCTCTTCCGAGTTCATCAAAAGCGACGCGGGGTCCAGTTTGCCGCCCCGGCCGTTCTTGAAAATACCGATGGAAATGAGCAGGAAATCCGCGTTGGTCTTGTAGATCGTGTACTTGAGGCGTACGTCGGAAGAATCTTCAATCTTGGAGAACAGGCTCGTGTCGTAGCGCGATATGTATTTCTTTGCCCGCCGGTGATACTCGGGCTTCATGAAGGAGCACAAGAGATTGGTCAGGTACATGTTGACGTCTTCATCGTAGAAATCCTTGTTCGAAGGATGCCCTGTTTCTAGCCGGCTGTAGAGCAGGCAGTTGAGCATGAAGAAGAACGTCGGCTCGATTTCCCGTTTGTTATTCGGGCCCAGATTGGTGTGCAGGTCGAAAGCCACTGTAGTCTTCCCGTCGATGTGTTCCATGAAACCTCGTTTCTCGAGACGTACGGCTGCTGACGTTTTGCAATCTTCATGCCACGCCTGGGCGCCGCTCGTTCCGGAAGCCTTTGCCGTAACGAGGTTTGGGCTCTACCCCCACCTACCTCATATCCCTCCACTATATCCATTCTGCTTAAAAGATAACCACTGGCCCCGTCTCACGCAAAAGGCAGCGATCTATCTTGTGTGGTGACAAGTGAATACACGTGTCATCACCGCCCGTACGCGCGTATTCGCCAGTTTTTGCGCTCCGCCTCCCTTCGCTATTTGCATCCGCGCGTATTTCGGGTATAATCGGGGTGATCTTGTGAGAGGTCTTGGCGTAACTGAATGTATATCAATTGGTTGTGTTGATTCACTCGCGCCGGTCGCCCGGGAGACGATCCCCGGCGGGGGCGCGCAATGGGGGCGAGTCGCGTGAAGATCGGGTTCCTGCAGACGAGACCGAAGTTTGGGGCGGTCAAAGAAAACGTGCGATCGGCAAAATCGCTGCTCAAGAACATCACCGAGGCGACGGTGGTGCTGCCCGAGCTTTTTAATACCGGCTATTTGTTTCGGAGCAAGGACGAGCTGCAGGCGCTCTCCGAATCGGCGGCCAGCGGTTACACGGTTACGGAAATGAAGAAGGTCGCCAAACAGAAAAAGCTCAACCTGGTATTCGGTATTGCCGAAAAGAAAGGTGGCAAATATTTCAACTCCTCCGTCTTGATCACGGCGACGGGCAAGGTATCCGTTTACCAGAAGACGCATCTGTTCGACCGTGAGAAGCTATTCTTCAGCGCCGGCGATCGCAGCTACGCCGCGCATCCCGTTGACGGCGCAAAGGTCGGTATGATGGTATGCTTCGACTGGTTTTTCCCCGAGGTCACGCGGGTTCTGGCGCTAAAGGGCGCCGTCATCATTTGCCATCCAGCCAACCTGGTCATGCCCCACTGCCAGGACGCCATGCGCACGCGCTCGATCGAGAACAAGGTTTTCAGTGTTACCGCCAACCGCATCGGCACCGAGAAGCGGGGCAACGTGACGCTGGCCTTCACGGGCAAGAGCCAGGTGGTCGGCCCCGGCGGCGAGGTGCTCGCCCACGCCGGCGAGCGAAGCGAGTCGCTGAAAATCGTCGAAGTCGATCTCGAGCAGGCGATGAACAAGTCGATCAATCCCAACAATAATCTCTTCGCCGACCGCAAGGTCTCTCTCTACAAACCCATCGCGAGCAAGACGGTCCGATAACGACTCACCGCGATACGGACCAAAAGGCCACGGCGCGCCCTTATCGTCAATGCAATCTGCAAGGGCCTTCCGGCTCCACTGCGCGCTTTCCTGTCTATTAACCTCTTTCTGGACAATCGGTTACATGCGTCGTCGCCGGCCGGGTCCGCGCCGGGGGCTGGCATGGTACTTGCGAATTGCCCCCGGTGACGAAATCCATTTCACGTGATTTGATTGCAACTTCCATTCAAGCAAGGAGTTGGGTGTGCATAGGAAGAAACCGCCGGTCCTCACTTCGCCATGGAAGGTTGGGTTCTTTGTATCCCTGATGTTGGTGGCCGTGAGTATCGGCGTCGCCTACTACTTCATGAGGACCTTCGGTCTCTCGTGGGGTCTTAGCCCGTTCGCGCCCTCGCTGGAATGGCTGCGGACCGAGGTATGGGGCGACTTTCCGGCCAGGCAAGGACTCCTGGTCCGAACGTGGCCGCTTCTTGTGCTGGTAGGTGCCGCCGCGCTGATTTCTCACTCGCTCATCGCGCGCGCGGTCCGCAAGTACCGCGGCTATCTCGACTCGGGGCTCGACTACAAGAACCTGTTGTCCTCGATCCGGGAGATCAAGGATTTTGATGACAAGAAGCAGATTGCCAAGCTCAAGAACCACCCCGAACTGAAGAAATTTCTCACACGCGTCCGCGACAGCGTCGTGGAGCGGGAAAAGCAGCTGGTAGAGCGTGAAAAAGAGGCGGAGGCGAGCGTCGAGGCGGCAGAGGGACGAATCGAAGAGGAACTGGCGGAACAGTGTGACGCATTGATCGACGCGATCCGCCGCGGGAGCCCCGGCAAGTTTACCGGCAGTCCCGCGGTGAATGTGGTTCCGCTAAAACGGGTCGAGGACGCCATGTGTGAGGCGTTCCTGTCGATGTCGAACGGGTCGGATGCCGGTCCGGCGGCAGAAGGGCGGCTGCGGGACCAGCTAGCAGAGATCGCCGCGGCACTGGAGGGAAACACGCTACGCACGAAAGAGATCGGAAAGCAGGTCGGCCGTCTGAGTACCGGTGCGGCCAAGGGCGGAGACAACACCGGCAAGCTCGAGGACGTCGCTGCATCCCTGCGCTCGCTCAATGACCTGAGCTCCGCCGTGAAGACGCTCAGCGAGGAAACCAAAGGGATCGCGATAAACGCCGCGCTCCAGGCGAGCTCCGGCGAGGGCGGCCGGGCCGAGATCGTCCAGGTGGCGGAGGACGTCAAGGAGATCGCGGCCAAGTTCAGCGACATATCGAGGTCATACGCCAGTGTAACGGCGAACCTCCAGGAGTCGGTATCCGCGCTCGACACCGGTGTCGGCCCCGGGCTGGCCAAAGCGACGAAATCCATCGTGGACAAGCTCGCCGTCCTCGCCGAGCGCACGTCGATTCTCAGCGGGCAGGTGGGGGACCTCCAGGACCCAGGCGGCACGGCGCCAACGGCAGCCAGCGACGGCGGCGGGTCGCCCGGCGGCGTGGATCCTGAAATCGGGGACGACTACGGCTTCGAGAAACTCGATTCCAGGAAGCCCCTTTTCTCGGACGAAGCGGATGCGGTCGCGGATGTGGCGGAAGAGGACGGTCTCCTGGCCGGCGCGGAGGTCGAGGACGGTATGTTCGCCGATCTCTCGTCGAAGGGCACTGCCGGAGCGTCGGGCACCGGCGATAGCGACTACCGGGAGAGCACGCCGCTCGAGAGCGCCGATTTGCCCGCCGTAGACGCCGGTTCTATGAACCTGAACGAGATCGACCTGGGCGGCGAGGATCCAGCGGATCGGCGCGTCGCTCAGTCGAAACCGCCCCCGGTCGCGAAGGCACCCCGACCGACTCCGGCCGAACCCGACGAGAAAGTGCCATCGTCACCGGCGCCGGTGCCCGGACCGGCGTCGGATGACGACGACACCGCTGATCTGTACGCCATTGGCGCGGTCGATTTCGATCCCGCGCTCCACGGCTAACCACTCAAGGCAGGAAACGGCAACGGATGGCCAAGAAGCTGGACACGACGAGCTTGTTTCTGGCGCAGGTGACTCACCATTCCGACGAGCTGAACGGTTTGCTGGGGCTGCCGCCCAATCACCCGGCCGCTCGCGCCCGGTTCGAGCGGTCCATTCTGTCGACCAACATGCTGGCCAACAGCTTTTCGCTGCTCGAACTGGAGCTGTGGCAGTCCTTCCTGGAGGCTTTCGAAGGTCTCTTGATCACGTACCGGGACAAGAACTTGCCGTGGGACGAACGGATCGCTCAAGTTACCTCTGAAATCATTGAAAAAGAAGACCAGCTCCTCACCCATGCACAGACAAAGCCACCATCCGCCCTGGCCAATATAGTCTCGGCGGACGAGGTCAACTCGATGCTCGAGGAGCTGGTGGAGCTTCAGTCCACCGCCGCCGCGGCCACGGCTCCGCCGCCCACGGCGCCCGGGCCGGCACCGGCGGCCGGCACGCAGCCGGAGGCGATCCACGAGGATGCCGTCGCAATAAAAACAGCCGAGGAGGAACGGAGCCTCGGCAGCAGCATGGGAGAGCTTTGCAGAAACGCGCAGTCCCTCATCGGTCACTGGCGTTCGTCCGAGTGGGACCTGGTCGACGGTGCACCGGCCGGTTTCGACCAGATCCGCAGGGAACTGTTGCTCACGAGCTTTCACGCGCTGTCGATCGAGCAAATGATTGCGATAAAGGGAGGGAACCGCGGCCCGTTGACGATCGCGTCACTGGCGCCGATACGCGCCACGCTCGAAGATTTCGTACGCGTCATGTGCCTGGGCACCGATCGCCACATCGACGTCGCGTTCGAGGGGGAAGATAACGAACTCCACGCGAGCCTCTTGTTTCCCGTCGTGCGCGTGTTGCAATTCATGATTGGCGACGTCTTCGCGCGATGCAGTGACGACTACCTGCACATCGAAGTGGCCGCCGAAAAACGATACGGCGCATTTCGGTGGTCCATGCGTGACAACGGCAGCAACTTCATCTCGGATTCGCAGCTCGATCCGGACGAGTACCTCGCCTTCTATCCAGGACTCAAAGAGACCTGCAAGGTGCTCTCGGAGCTGCGCAGCCTCCTGTGGGTGGAACCGGACGAGACGCACGACACCCGTTTCGCCTTCACCATGCCTGTATCGGTCGACGGCGGCCGTTTCATGGTATGGGGGGACGGCGGCCAGCGCATGGCCGTTCATGCAAACCAGGTGGACAAAGTGATTCCGTTCGGGGACGCCGAGATCAAGAGCGGCGCGCGGGGCGAACACCTCGTGATGGGCGGCAACGTCGTGCCACTCGTGCGCCTCGGTCAGCTCTACACGGGTGCCCCCGTCGACGGTGGCCACATCGCCGTAATCGGGCGTCTCGAAAAACGAATCGCATTCCCCGTGTCGACGGCCGGCGACCCGAAGGAAGGGAAATGGTCGAGAAACGCAATACCGGCGTGGCGTGGTATGGAGCGTGGAGTCGCCGAGATCGCCGGCCACAGGGTGCCGCTCGTGGAGGCGGATAGTCTCGTCCGCCGCTACCTGCAGATCATCAACACGGTTTCTCCGACGGAGCTATCCGGAGGGACGGGTGGACAAGATCCAGATCTTTCCCAAGCGCAGGCAGATATGGAGAAAGTCGACCCGATTCCTCCGGCCCAACCACCGCAAGCCTCGGCCCAGGTCCTCGTGGTGGAACGCAGTGAGGTCTTGGGAAACGCGTTTACGACGATTCTCTCGCAGGATGGACTCACAACCCAGGTCGTGAACAAGCTGGATGAAGCCATCGATCTCTGCCTGCAGGAAACGGCGCCGATCCTGATTATCAGCGAATTCCGCGTCCCGTCCATGGCGGCGAAAGTGCTTGCGGAACGGCTGCAATCGGAGGGGAAGAATATTCCGGTTCTGGTCACCACGACGCATAGAGGCCAAAACGCCGAACGGCTCGTGGAGAAGATAGGGGTGGCCGGTTATATCAGCAAGCCGCTGGATGCAGAAGACGTCCTGGCGCGGGTTGGCGGCTTTTTCTCGTGATGAACCGCCGCCAGCTTCGTGGCAAGCGTTATGCAACGGCCGCGGTGGACGGAGGGGTGAAACGGACGGACGGGGCGTTGTCTGTTTCTGTATATCGTTGGACAATAGCGGGTTATACGTCCCGTTGCGTGCGCGGGTCCGAACCTGACGGTTGGTATGGTTCGTGCTAATCAAGGGTTCGAGAGGTTCTAACTTCAGGTAAAAAAGGACGGATAACGATGAGCAAGTGGAGAGAGTCGGATTACTCGAATATCGTCATTGGAGGGAGCGAAGATACCGACGTGGTGATGACCTCCGTAGAGGCGGCGGAGTATCTGAAAATGCACGTGAAGACGGTATGTCGACTCGCCAAGGACCGGAAGATCCCCGCCAAGAAAGTCGGGAGCGAGTGGAGATTTCTGAAGAGCGTCCTGGACAAGTGGCTGGCTCATGAAGAGGTGTAGCCTGAGGGTTGTGACCGCGACATGGAGGAACTATGCAACGATAATCTCTCTCTCCTGCGATTGACCCCCTTCCCCTTCTTGATCGACGTCGTCGGGAGTGCAAATGGCGAAAACACTTGTAGAGAAAGTCACTTCTACCAACCCCGATGTTTCCGTATTTAAGATCAGCGGCACGCTCGGATACCACGAAAACAAGGTTCTCGAAAAGTTTTTTAGAGAGTGCGCGAACAAGAGCATCGCGAAACTCGTCATGGATTTTTCCGAACTGTCGTCGCTCGGCGGCGGCTGTGCCAAGATCATACGTGAAGCGGCACAGGGTGGAAGCGTCGTCGTTTGTGTGGCGGGCGCGTCGAGCCGGGTGAGGAGCGTCCTCGTTGGCAAGGGCGATACACCGGTGCTCTTCGAGCCGGACCTGGAAAAAGCGCTCGAGAAGATCGAGTCGGCGGCGGCCCCGGCCGCGCGGCCCGACGGAGCCGGGACGACCAGGGTGGCCCAAAAGGGCAAGGCGGAGGAAAAGGCGGAAAAGGCGCCCGCGGGGGGCAAGAAGAAGGGCGCCCCGTCCAAAGCGGCAACGCCTGCACGAAAAACGGCCGCTGCGGGGTCTATCCAAAAGGAGGAAACCGGGAAGAAAGGAGCCGGCAGGGCAGCCGCAGCCGACCGCAAGGGCCCTGGAGGTGAGCACCTCCACAAGAAGCTGGTCCAGTATCGCTCGCTGTTGTCCCTGAACACGGACTTGAACCGCATTCCCGACAAGTCGGGCCTGCTGGACGCATTTCTGTTGACGACCATCGCCCAGGTCGGCGTGGAGACCGCGGCGTTCCTCGAGCGCACCGGTGACGAGTACGTCGCCGCCTCCTGGAAGGGTTTCGAGACGGCGGACCCGGGCTCCCTGAAGATCGCCGCATCGGAAGTCGACGTACCAAAATGGTTGAAGACACGAGGCGTTTTCGATCTCGATCAGGCGCCGATCCGGGCCGGGGGACGGAAACTTCTGGAGAAATGGGGCATGCCGTATGCAGCGCCTTTCGTCGTCTACGAGGAACTGGCCGCTATCGTGCTGATCGGCAAGCCGATCCGCAAGGAACTGGACGAGAACTCATGGGATTTCTTGAGCATGCTGATCAACCAGGCGGCGATCGCGTACGCCAACAGCAGCCGTTTCGAAGCGGAGAGCAAACGAACGCTCGGCCTGGTTCACTCCCTCATCTCGATGATCGAAGAGAACACGATGTCGCGCGGGCATACCGAGGAGATGGTGAACTACATCCATGCGCTGGCGGTCAGTGTCCACTACCCAGAGGAGAACCTTCGCGATTTGATCTACGGCACGGTTCTCAGGGACATCGGCATGATCAAGGTCAGCGATCTCATCGTGCGCAGCCCCCGCGAGTTGATGCAGGAGGAATGGGAGATCATCAAGCAGCACCCCGTAGAAGGCTCACAGATGCTCGAGTCCATGAAGTTCTCCCGCCACACGTGCGAGATCGTGCTGGCGCATCACGAACGATTCAACGGTGAGGGATACCCCGGTGGCCTGCAGGGCCCACAGATTCCACTCGGCGCCCGAATCGTCTCGGTGGTCGAGAGCTACGCCGCGATGCTGGAGGACCGTCCGACACGGCCCTCGCTGTCGCGGGAAGAAGCGTTGAACACGCTCAAAGAGAACTGGGGCAACCGCTACGACCCGGAGATAGTGGACAAGTTCGTAGACATCGTCGAGGACGAAGTACGCAGCGGCGAGCCGACGAGATACCGCGGATCCGAGTTGTTCAAGGTATGAGAGAAATGGGAATGAACGGCAACATACTCGTCGTCGACGACGACAGCAACGTTCTCGAGATACTCGACAAGAGTCTGAGTAACAAGGGATACACGGTGCAGCTCGCGCGCAACGGCGAAGAGGCCCTCAACATCTACCGTGAGAGCGAGCCCGACATGCTGGTCATCGACGTCGTGCTGCCCGATATGGATGGGAGGGACGTCTTGAGAATCCTGCGCTCCATCCCTGGCAAGCGGCCCGTCCCGGCCCTGTTCGTTTCCGGAACGTCGGATCCAGACGTTATGGACAGCACGTTCGCCACCGGCGCGGAGGATTTCCTGGTCAAACCGTTTTCCCTGCGGGAACTCAATGCCAAGGTCAAGAAAGTGCTCGGGAGCTACCGGAGCGCCATCGCCCTGGAACGCAGCAACGTCGCCCTGGCCGATGAGGTCTCCGAGGGCCGGGAGAACTACGCTCAGATAAACAAGCAGCTGCAACGACAGCTGCTGTCCATGAAGACGTTGTTCGCCGTCAGCCAGGACCTGAACCGCCGCCTCGATTCGGACGAGCTGATCAACGGTTTTGCCCTGACGCTAGTGGGAGAGCTACAGATTTCCAGTATCGCGGTGTTCTTGCTCAAGAAGGAGAGCGATGCGAACTTCGTTTTGAATGGTGTCAAGGGCTTCGATCGCTCCCGTATCGAGGATCTCAAGATCGCCGCCGATTGCGAACTCGTGTGCCGGCTGCGGGACAATCCGGAGACCCAGAAGATCGCCAGAACCAGCGACGACAGCTGGGTGCGCCGGCTGCCCGACGTGCGGCTGGCCATTTTCGAACAGGTCACACCGATTACGTTCAAGCAGAAGGTCAAGGGCATCGTGTTCTCGGGACCCAAGCTCAGCGGCGACGGTTTCAACCGGTACGATCTGGACATGCTGCGGTCGATCTGCAACTCGGCGGCCATCGGGCTGGAGAACGCGCGGTTGTTCCGCGAGCTACAGCAGACCTACCTGTCGACGGTCAAGGCCCTCGTCTCCATCATCGAGGCCAAGGATGCATATACCAAGGGCCACACCGAACGAGTGGCGGACTACTGCGTGGCGCTGGGCGCCAAACTCAACCTGTCGAAAGATGAACTGCGGGACGTCGCCTTCGGGGCCGTCCTGCACGACATTGGCAAACTGCTCGTCTACGAACGCATCCTCAACAAGCCGGGCAGCCTGAACAGCGAAGAGTGGGAAATGCTCAAGCAGCACCCGGTGATCGGCGCCAGTATCATCGAGAATATGGACTTTCTCTCCGGCACCGTCGCCCTGGTGAGGCATCACCACGAGCACTACGACGGCGGCGGGTACCCGGGCGGATTGGTGGGAGACGAGATCCCCGTCGGCGCGAGGATCATCGCGGTGGCCGACACGTTCGACGCCATGACCACCGACCGCTCGTACCGTAAGGCGCTGAGTTGGCGCAAGGCGCTCAAGACGCTGCAGGCGAAGGCGGGCACCCAATTCGACCCCCAGGTGGTCGAAGCCTTCGTGAAACTGATCAAGGTCGACGGTTTTAAACCCCGCCAGAGCAAGCGACTCCCCGAAATCAAGGCCCCGTAAACGGAGTTACCGCGCCGCGAGCCCCCCCCGGCGTGCGTAAGCGACGCCCGCGCACCCCGGTGACGGGACCAGATCCCGTTTGTCGCATACCCTTCCTGTAAACACACACTACACCGACCCGCCCGCCGGCTTTCTTGCCCCCGCAACGCATGGACGTACGATTCGCCGTATCCCAAGGCCCACTCGACGGATACGGGCGGGCATGATTCTCCGGGCGGCAAGACGTTCCTGGCATCCGAATTGCGATAGGCAACGCCTCACAGGACGAGGAACAGAGATGAGGGGGGTCGAGTACGGTCGGTGTCGTGATGAGGGGTCGTGTGGAAGACCGTCGATGTTTCTCATCTCGCCTGCGAAGAGGGAGCTCTACCGGTTGTGATCTGGGAGGAATCGCCGCCGGACGCGAGAAACCTGGGACGTGCAGAGAATCCGTCGCCGTGGTTTGAGAACGATAGTGGATGTGACCTGAGTCTGACAGCCGGCAGCCATCGAGGGGGCTGCTGAACGTGCCGCCGCAAGGCGGGCCACTATCCGGATTGGTGACGTGATCGGGGGCCGGGACAGGTTTTCGCGGGACGAGCTCCCTCTGAGCTTTTTCTGGCCGGCGGCCCGGCCCGATGCGGGCCCTGCCAGCGGGTCGTACTACGTTGCCCGCGGGCGGGCTCGGGGGCTTGTCTCCGTCCCGTCGCCCGCTTCGCTCGGCTACCGGC
>JBHHVD010000019.1:0-41249 GCA_046754105.1 Candidatus Krumholzibacteriia bacterium | reverse complement strand
ACCGAGCTCCCACGGAAAAAACACGGCCAGAAAAATCAGGAGGTTCAGAGCCATGAGCCACAGCAGCGTATCCCTCATCAGGAAATTCGGAAAAAACGAGATCATCTTCTTCTTGTCACTGGGCAGTTTCGCGACGTACTCCGGCTCGTGCATGCCCTGACGCTGCACGAACAGCAAGTGCAAGCCCAGAATACTGGCGAAGATCGCAGGGAGAATCGCAATGTGGATGGCGTAGAAACGAGACAGCGTGGCTCCAGTGACGTCTTCTCCGCCTCTCAACAGGACTTTGAGTGCGTTACCGATGATCGGCACCGCGCCCGTGATGTCGGTCCCAACCTTTGTTGTGAAAAAGGACAACTCGTTCCAGGGCAGCAGGTATCCGGTGAAACCGAACCCGAGCGCCAGCACGAGCAGAGTAAAACCGCTGACCCAGGTCAGTTCTCGTGGTTTACGGAACGCGCGCGTGAAAAACGTACTGAACATGTGGATGAATACGAAAAGAACCATCAGGTTGGCCGCCCAGCTGTGTACCGAACGGATCAACCATCCGAACGGCACTTTTGTCATCAGGAAGCGTACGCTTTCGAAAGCGCTTTGCTCGTCGGCCTGGTAGTAGAGCACAAGCAGAATCCCGGTGGTTACCTGCACGACGAACAGGAACAGCGCGACACCGCCCATGTAGTACCACACCGTATGGCGGTGCACCGGAACCTTCTTGTGCCGCATGAAGTCTATGAGAGGCGTGATATGGAAACGCTCGTCCAGCCACCCGAAGATCCTGTGACGCTTTTTCATCGGCGGTTCACTACCCCAGTTTTGATACAAGCACTTCGTCGTCTACGATATTAATGGCGAACTCGTCCAGCGGGCGAGGCGGCGGCCCCGAGATGTTGCGACCCTTCAGGTCATAGAGACCGTTGTGGCAAGCACACCAGATCTGTTTGAGATCGGACCGGTATTGCACGATACACTCGAGATGGGTACAGGTGGCGGAAAACGCACGGAACTCACCGCTATCCGTCTTGATAACGAGCACCGGTTTGCGGCCGAACTTGATTACCTGGCCCGCGTTCGGCTTGAAATCCGCGCTGAGCCCCGCACTGACGGTATGAACATTCGCTTCCGGGATCTTGGGCGGTTTGAGATACGAGACGATCGGATACAGCACGCTGCCGAGCCAACCGACCAGGCCGCCCCCGAGAAGTGCATTCGTAAACTGTCGGCGAGTCACCGGCATAAGCCCCCCTTCACGCCATTAGAGAAAATTTTCACGAAATATACACCGCGGGCGCAGGATACACAATGCCTTTCTTTATTGAGATTCGTCAAGACCCGCGCATGGGGGGAAACCGCGACGGGCATGAGGACGGGGCAGACCCGTGGTCGAGCGAGGACGACGGGCGTTTGTTGCCGGCGGCCTAGGACGAACCGACGGCTTCGAGCAGAGAAGTGATGGCGTCCGTGAGATCTTCCATCTCGAAGGGCTTGTAGATACAGGCGTCGGCCTTCGACCAGGTCGAGACGAACTCTTCGCGCACCGCAGTGTCGAGTCTCCGGGCCGTTATGAGAATGATCCCGAACGGCTCGATGCGATTCTGCGCGATGTCCTCCTTCAGAAGCCGTGAAACCTCGTAGCCGTTCTTGCCCGGCAGCATCACGTCCAGCAGAAGAATGTCGTAGTGTCCCTTGCGTGCCATCGACAAAGCGCTGATTCCGTCGTAGGCCACATCGACCTCAAAGCCGCGTAGCTCGAGGCTGTACTTAATGGTATCGACGATGTCCTGTTCATCGTCGACCAGCAGAATCTTGATCTGATCCATTGTAGGACTCCTTTTCCCGACAATGTTACCGGCTCAGAACCGGCGATGCGTTTCTCATTCGGTTGAACGCGAGGTTTAACAACTGTGTTATTCGTGAACCTTCCACGGGCGCGAAAGAACGCCCGACCATGTAACCCTCCACGGACGTGTCAGAGTTCCCGTCGCCGGAGCCGTCGCCGATCAGCCCGGGGTCGTCGTCGCCCGCGGCCACGGCCACCGCCACGTCATCGCCCAGCGTCCACAGTAGGACGGTGGATTCCTCTGCCGCGCTGCCGCAAGGATTTACAACCGGTCTTGTCGGCCACGGCTCGACGATCTCCGCCCACTGCTTCGACTCGTACTTCCGCAGCGCGTAGACAAAAACGCCCTTGCGCAGATGAGCGAAGAAGCAGCGCTCGATCGACTTGAAGCGTCCGACGATTTCCGCGGTTTCCGGATCCTTTGGCAGATAGGCCGTAACCTCAGTGCCCACCCCCGCCTCGCTCTCCACCGCCAACGTCCCGTTCTGCACCTCCGCGAGCGTCTTTGAGATACTCAGCCCAAGGTGCGACCCCTTGAGAAGTTCGCGGCCGGGTTCGTGGCCCGCCTGCCGCGCCTGGTTGAAATAGCGGGTGAACAGGTGGGAGAGTGTATATCCCGTCATGCCGATGCCGTTGTCCCGCACCGCGAAAGACACGAATCTTGGATCGCAGATATCCCGCCAGGGAAGGATTCTGAAGTCGTCACTGAGTGCTTCGAGACTCGCCGGCCCTACCGTGACCTCTATCTGCCCCCCCATCGGTGTGTACTTGAAGGCGTTGCTCAAGAGGTTAATCAGTATTTGCTCCAGTTTGAGGGCATCGACGTGGATCTCGTCCGTCTCGTCGGAGATGTTGCAGACGAGCGTCTTCTGCTGGACGTTGAAAAGACTTTCGAAGGATCCGATGACATCGGGCATGAATTCTCTCACCGCGATCCACTCCCTCTCGACCAGGAAATCACCCGAACCGACGCGCGACACTTCGAGCAGGCCGTCCAGCAGCCGCGTCAGGCGGTCTATGCTGCGCATCGACGTGCTGAGCAGCCTGTTCTGCTCCGGGTTGACGGGACCCGGTGCTTGAGACATCAGTATATTCATCGAATTCTTCATGGCAAAAAGAGGGTTCTTGACCTCGTGGGCCACCGTCGAGACCAGGTCATCCTTCCAGCGGTCGCGTTCCTTCAGCGTCGAATAATCTTTCACGTGCACGAGTTTCAGTTTTGTTTTTCCGTTGGCCTCGGCGAGTTCGAGGATGTCGAGCGCTACGTCGCCGACGTTGCCCGCACCGTCCTCCAGCGGATGGCCGAGAACCGGCTCCGTGCGCTGAACCAGACCCTGCACGGATTCTCCATCGAACACGAAGCGTTTCGACAGCGAGGCGACCCCGTCCAGTCTCCCGGAACTCAGGTCGAGCAGTTCGGACGCGGCCCGGTTCGCCCCGTGGATGGCCCCGTTCTCGTCGACCACCAGCAGCGCGTCGCGAATATGCTCGAAAACCGAACGGAAATGTTTGCTCGTCCTTCCTATCATCCCCGTTGCCTCCGGCCGAAAGCGGCCAAACTGGGTAAATCCCGTGCGGATAAGGGCGTACAGCCCGGATTGGGCAAGGCGCATGCCAGAGTGGTGCTGCCTGGGGCTCGCGCCGCCACGGGACTTCCAACTGATTTGTTGGTAAATAGTTATGTGGTTTTCGAGGCGATACGCACTTCTCCGGCCGCGCGTGATCCGCCGAGCGCGCGGCAGCGCTGGCAAGATTTTGCCCAGGTAACCGGGCGCGGGACCGTCACCGGGCCTTGACGCGAGCGCGCCGGTCGCGGGCGCGCCGCCGGTCGCGGCGGACCTTGCGCCGGTCCCGATTGGCCGGCCGCGGGAAGGTCAGGATCAGAATCGTCTTCCAGCTGCAGGACGATTTGATCATGATCTCGCCCGAATGCTTCTGTATGATCTCACCGGCCAGCGATAGAGCCCGTTTCTTTTCGTCTGAGGTTTCTGCCGATTCGAAGGGCATAAAGAGGCGTGAAATGATGTCTCCCGGGAGGCCCAAGCCGTTGTCGGCGAAGCACAACACCACCCCGTCATCCGTCGCGGAGCACTCGATCAGCATTCGATTCCCCTCCTCGAGACACGTCGCCGTCGTCTCGAGGATGCCCTTGATCGCCAGCGATATCTTTTTCTTGTCCATCAGGAGACTGGGGCCCATCGCGGGGACGCGAACTAGGACTTCGATCCCCTTCTTCACGACCTCCGGCCGCCAGTCGTCGACGATGCACCGCGTGATTTCAAATATGTCGACGGTCGAGTATTTCGTCGCCCTGGCCAGTACCCCTCGTTTGAAAGAGTCCGAATAACCCCGCAGCGATTCCACCAACTCGGCGATCTTTTCCAGGCGCCTGGCGTGCGGGGCTTTGCTGGACAGGTGCTCTTGTATGAGCCCGAGATCGCCGCTGACCCGGGAGTGGAAATCGGCCGTGTTGTCAACCTGCCGCGAACGATCGCGCTCCCGGGAGAGGTTGGACCCCATTTCCTGCAGAAACTCCTCGGCGCGCCGAATGCGCTGCTCCGTTTCCTTCGCCTGAATGTGTGAAGCGACAATGCCCGCCACGAGTTGGACAAAGCTCTTGCCGCTCCGCTCGTGATCCCAGGAGCGGGGAGAGGCGTTTTCCGTGTCGGTGTATACGGCGATCGCGCCGGCCACGTCTCCCCCGGCAACGAGTGGGCACACGTAGAAGGAGCGTATGGACTTAGCCGCCTCACCGAGCAGCGCGTCCCCCTCACCCCCCCCGAAGGCCTCCATTCGGCCAGCGGCACGATCCAGCAGTCCCTCGAACGTCTCGCCGATCGCAATGTCTTCCTCGTCCGCGTCCGGAGCGTACTCGTGTACCGACTTGATATGCACGGTCTTCTCACCCGTCAGGTCCTTGAGAAAGCAACCGCTCGCACCGATCGCCCGCGTCAGCATGATGAGCACTAGCTTGAGACCCTCGTCGAATTTGCTGCGGTCCTTTGTACCCCCCAGGATCTGGTTGACCTTGAAGAGAATGCGGGACCTGCGCTTGTGCGATGAAATCTCCAGGAGGTGCTGTGCGGCCGCCGCGGCCTGCTGGGACAAGCTGTACACGAGAGAGACGTCGTCCGCGGAATTTTCGCTCGCGCGGGCGCGGTCCGCGACGAGAACCGCGGCGACGCGGTCGTTGAGCTTCATCGGCACCGCCACGTATCCTTCGGTCTCGAAGAAATCAAAAAAGGGATCGGTGGCATATTCACTCACGGCGCGCTCGGCAATGACCGGGTATCCGCTCTTGACAGCCGTGACGATCGCACTCCTGTGCCACCCCAGCGGCACGGAGAACGAACGGGCCCGGAGGGTCAGGTCACCGCTCTCGACGGCCTCATAGGTGGCGAAGACCCGGCGCGCCATTTCCTCGAACGTGGAATCTTCCGAATCGCCCGACTCTGGATAACTGACCCCGTAGCGGCCGCTCACCACGCCTTCGTGCTCGTCGACCACGAACACCATCGCGCGCTCGTAGACGATGCTCGTCACGGCCGTCGTAATCGCCAGCAGGAGACGATATATTCTATCGACGCTTTCCACCTCCTGCATGACCGGCAGGAGTTTGAAGAGAAACGCCAGTTCAGAAACTGCATTCTCGTTTTTCATGGGACGGAATCCCGAGGGAATGCTCCGGTCTGGTTCAACACCCGCCGCCGGTTCCTCACGGGCGGGCGTGGCGGACGGCACTCGCCGTGGCGACGGGGGCGCCGACGGCGCGCGCAGCGGGCGCAATTCGTCGGCTAGCCGGGGGCAAAACAGGCAATCTTCGTGCCACCGGGCACCTGGCAGTGCAATTTAGCCGCGGGTAAGGGGCTGCAGGGAGCCCGGTCAGTCCGGGTAACCGTCCGGGTGTTCGAGGCGCCATTCCCAGGCCGAGCGAACGATGTCGTCGAGCGAACTCGATGTCTTCTTCCACTTGAGCGTCTCTTCGGCGCGTCTTGACGACGCCAGCAGCGCCGCAGGGTCGCCCGGCCGGCGGGGACCCGTCGCGCGCGCGACCGGCTTGCCGGTAATCCTCTCGACCGTCTCCGCGACCTCGAGCACGCTGAAGGCCTCGTCGCTCCCCAGGTTGAGGATGCCCGAAAAGCCTCTCTCCATCGCGTCGAGGGCAAGAACGTGGGCCGAGGCAAGATCTGCGACGTGGATGTAGTCGCGCGTGCAGGTACCGTCCTTCGTTTCATAATCGTCGCCATAAATGGTCAGTTGCTCGCGGCGTCCGCTTGCCACGTCGAGCACGATCGGAATCAGGTGGCTCTCCGGCTCGTGGTGCTCGCCGTGCACTTTCGTGCTGCCGCCCGCGTTGAAATAGCGCAGCGAAACGAATTGCAAATCCCACGACGCCCGCGATGCCTGCAGGATTTTCTCGACAAAGAGCTTGGACTGGCCGTACGGGCTCGTGGGCAGGCACGGCGCGTTCTCCTCGATGGGCAGCGTGTCCGGCTCCCCGTACACCGCGGCGCTCGACGAAAACACGAAGCGGTGAATCCCGTACTTTCGCATCACGTCGAGCAGATGGAGGGTCCCACCGACGTTGTTGTCAAAATACTTCAGCGGCTCGCGTACCGAGTCGGCAACCACGCTCAATGCCGCGAAGTGAAGAACTGCGCCGGTACCCGCGCCCAGGGCCTTTCTCAAAGCCCGTTCGTCCCGCACGTCCCCCTCGACCACCCGGCAGTCCCGGGGGATGGCCGAGCGGTGCCCCGTCGTGAAGTTATCGATGACGGTGACGTCGCAGTCCCGGTCCACCAGCGCTTGTGCCACGACCGAGCCGATGTAACCTGCCCCTCCACTCACGCATACCTTCATGCCGGTTCCTTCCGTTTGGTACGTACCAGTTTCCTCAGGTACTTTCCAGTGTACGATTCTCGCACTTTCATTACCTGCGCCGGACGGCCGGCCGCCACGACCCTGCCCCCGTCCTCCCCACCGCCCGGGCCGAGATCGATCACGTGGTCGGCCTGCAGAATGACCTGCGGGTTGTGTTCGACCACGATCACCGTGTTCCCCCTGTCGACGAGTTCGCGCAGCACGCGAACCAGCACGTCGACATCCTCGATGTGCAGGCCGGTCGTGGGCTCGTCCAGGATGTAGACGGCGCCCCCCCCCACGTTCTCCGCGAGCTCACGCGCAATCTTGATCCGTTGCGACTCACCACCGGAGAGAGTCGTCGCCGGCTGCCCCAGATGCAGGTATCCCAACCCGACTCGCTGTAACACGCGCAAGCGCGTAACCAACGGTTTGTGGTCGCCGAAAAACGTTACCGCGTCATCGACGGTGAGGTCGAGCACATCGGCGATGTTCCTGCCGCGGTGATTCACTTCGAGTGTCTCCGGGTTGAAGCGCTTTCCTTCGCACTCCGGGCAGCGAACGAACATGTCGGCCATGAAATGCATCTCGATGCGCTCGTACCCCATACCTTCGCAGCGGCTGCATCGGCCACCGGGTACGTTGAAGCTGAAGCGACCGGACGCGTAGCCGCGCCTTCTCGCTGCCCTTTCCGAGGAGAACAAATCGCGCACCAGCGAGAAGGCCTTGATATAGGTCACGGGGTTGGACCTCGGCGTCTTGCCGATGGGAGATTGGTCGACGAGCATCGCCTTTTCCGTGTTTTCCGCGCCTCGTATCCGGCTGTACGCAAACGTATGCCGCGCGTCCGCGCTGCGGAGCGCGTTGTACAACACGTCGCAAACGAGCGTGCTCTTTCCCGAACCGGATACTCCTGTCACAGCCGTTAACGCCCCCCGCGGAAACGAGATCGTGATGTTCTTCAGGTTGTGCTCGCAAACGCCTTCCAGCGTGATCTCGGGCCGGTCGGCGCCGGCGTTGTTCGAGCGGTGAATCGGCAGGCCTTCCCGCAGGTACTTGATCGTCCTCGACCGCGGCTCCCGGGCACCCGCGAGACCACCCTGGTAGAGCACTTCTCCGCCCCGCCGCCCCGCGCCGGGCCCAAGATCGATCAGGTAATCGGCGTGGCGGATGATATCCAGATCGTGCTCGACCACGACCACCGTGTTGCCCCTTTCCCGCAGCTCCGTCAATACCTTGACGAGGCTGTCCGTATCTCTGGGGTGGAGCCCCACGCTGGGCTCGTCGAGCACGTAGAGAACGCCGATCAAGTTGGCGCCGAGCGAGTTGGCGAGGTTTATTCTCTGCGCCTCGCCTCCGGACAGGGTCCTGGTGAGCCGGTCCAGAGTCAGGTAGTAGAGGCCGACGTCGAGAAGGAACCTCAAGCGCGAGCGAAGCTCGAGCATAATGTCGTTCGCAATCGCCGCCGCGCGCTCATCCAGGTCGAGTCCTTCGACGAAGGCGAGCGCCTCGGAGGGCGTCATTGCCCCGACCTCGCGGATCGTACGGCCTCCGACCCTCACGTTGTAGGCTTCCGGCCGCAGGCGGCCGCCACCGCACTTGCGGCAGGTGCGAAAGACCAGGTAACGGCGCGTAAAGAACCGGGCGTATTTCTTGTAGGATTTCTCGCGCAGATCCTCCAGAAAAGGAACGACACCGACGTAGTCGCCCTCGCCTTCCATGATGGCCTTTCGCGCGGCCTGGGTGAGATCTCCGTACGGCCTGGTCACCGAGATCTTTCGACGCCTGCAGAAACGGATCAGCCGGCCGTAGAAGTAATCGAACTTCTCCGAGGCCCACGGCTCGATCGCGTACTCGCGAATCGACCGCGAACGATCCGGAACAATCAGCCGCTCATCGAATTCCATGCGATTGCCAAACCCGCGGCAGTGGGGGCATGCCCCGTAGGCGGTATTGAAGGAAAAAAGGATCGGCCGCGGCTCCTCGAGAACCTTCTCGCACGACACGCACACACGAGCCCGCGTGAACAGCAATTCCTTGCCTTCCTTTACTCCCCGCATGCGCACGAACCCGTCGGCCATGCCGTACGCCGCTTCGACTGATTCGAATATGCGGGTCCTGTTGCTTTCGGAAATGGCAACCCGGTCGAGAACGACATCGACGAACTTGTGCCGGGCAAGCCGCCGCCGCGGGGTGTCGGCCAGCTTATGCACCTCCCCCTTGAGCAGCAAGCGGGAATAGCCGTCCTTCTGCAACCGGTCGAGAAGCTGTCCTGCCCCGTTTGCGGCGGTAACGCGTGCCACGACGTAAAAGGTCTCCTGTGCATACTGTCGCAGCATGCGGCCGACCACGTCGTCGGGCTCGAGCGGCACCACTTCGCGCTCGCAGTCGGGACAGAAGATCCGGCCTACGCGAGCGAAGAGCAGCCGCAGATAGTCGTATATCTCCGTCGTCGTGCCTACGGTCGACCGTGAGCTCCGGGTCATGTTCTTCTGCTGGATCGCGATCGACGGGCTTATTCCCGACACCTCGTCCACGTCCGGGCGCGAGAACCTGTCGAGGAATTGCTTCGCGTAGGTCGTAAGAGACTCGATGTAACGCCGCTGCCCCTCCGCGTACAAGGTGTCGAACGCGAGGCTGGATTTGCCGGAACCCGACACCCCGCTGACCACCGTGAGCTTGCCGTGCGGGATGTCGATATCAACGTTTTTCAGATTGTGCTCCCGCGCCCCGCGGATGACGATCTTGTCCAGCAACGGTTGTCCTTTCCGGTAGGTAAACGCTCATTTTAGCTGCTTTCGCTGCCTCGCATCAACCGGTAATTCCGGGCTTGTTTTCGAACCCCGCCGGACCGTATGCTACTGGGCGTGCAAGCGGACGCCCTGGAAAAGTTGTTCGAGATCATCGCCGTCCTCAGGGGCGATGGGGGGTGTCCGTGGGACCGCGCCCAGCGGCCGGACGATATCCTTTCCGACCTCATTGAGGAAGCGTACGAACTGCAGTGGGCGTACGCCCACCGGACGGGCGAAGACGTCCTGGACGAAGCGGGCGATGTCCTGTTCGTGCTCGTGTTTGCCATCATTCTCCTCCACGAGGAACACCCCGGCGTAACGCTGCAGAGCCTGGCCGCCCACGCCCACGAAAAGATCGAGCGCCGCCACCCGCACGTCTTCGGCGACGCCATCGCCCTGACCCGCGAAGAGGGCCTTGGTCACTGGGAAAGCGTAAAGGCACAGGAGAAGAGAGCGCGGGACGAGGCGGATCGCGACGATCTGTTCGCGGACGTGCCGGACAACCTGCCGCCGATGCGCCGCGCGGAAAAGATCCAAAAACTCGCGGCCCGGTCAGGATTCGATTGGAGCGACACTGCCGGTATTGTGGCGAAAATTCGCGAGGAGCTTGGTGAAATAGAGGGTGCGCTGTCCGGCGCGTCCCGGGCCGAAACGGAAGATGAGCTCGGTGACCTGCTTTTCTCGGTTCTCAATTTGAGCCGTTTTCTGAACGTCGACGGCGAACGCGTACTGGCCGCCGCCAATGCCAAGTTCATCCGCCGCTACAGGGCCATGGAAAAACTTGTGCAACACGACGGCAGGAAACTGGCGGAACTGGATATCGACGAAATGGAGAGTTACTGGCAGCGCGGTAAACGGCTCGAGTAGCGGGCCCCGACTAAGAAACCGGCCACGAAGAAGGGGAAACCGTTCACCGGTTTCCCCTTCTTCGCTTCCACCGCTCCCCTGCGGCAACGCGCCTGCTAGTTCAGACGCTTGAACTCGATCCGCCGGTTCTGGGCGCGTCCACCCGGCGTGGAGTTGCTGGCGATCGGATTCTCCTCACCGTATCCCCGTGCCACGAGTCTCGACGGGTCGATCCCGGCGTTGACGAGATACTGTTTTACCGCACCTGCGCGGCGATCCGACAGGCCGAGATTGTAACCGGCCTTGCCGACACTATCCGTGTATCCCTGGATCTCCACGCGCACTTCGGGGTAGGCCATCAGAGACCTGACGACTTCGTCGAGCACCCGGTACGAATCGGGCGTCAGAGCCGCACTTCCGCTCTCGAAGGTCACACCCTGCAGGATGAACTGCTGCTCGATCGGTCTCTCGTCCGGGCAACCGTCCTCGTCCTCGAAGCCGTTGAACGCCTCCGGCGCGTTCGGGCACTTGTCATCCGTATCCGGGATACCGTCGAGGTCGTTATCGAGATCGGGGCACCCATCCTCGTCCTGGAACCCGTCGACGTCCTCCGCCTGCAACGGGCAACGGTCGAGATCGTCGGGAACACCGTCGTTGTCGCTGTCCTTGACCAGGTCGGGACAACCGTCTTCATCCTGATCGCCGTCGAAATCCTCGGGCTCGTTGGGGCAGCGATCGTCGACGTCGGGGATACCATCCTGATCGTTATCGAGATCGGGGCAGCCGTCCTGGTCTTCGAAGCCCTCGAAATCCTCGGGCAGATCGGGGCACTTGTCGTCGAAGTCCGGCACGCCGTCTCCATCGTTGTCGAGGTCGGGACAGCCGTCGTCATCCTGAAAGCCGTCCAGGTCCTCCGGTTGATCGGGACACTGGTCCTCGTCGTCCGGGATGCCGTCCTTGTCCAGATCCTGGGGCACCACGGCGCCCTGCTTGGACAACATCAACCACAACCCCCAATCCGGAGGTCCCGCCAGTGAGGGCGTGTCACCACTGTTGAGGTTGATGTCGCCGGCACCGGTGATTTCGAAACCGTTCGCCATCGGAATCGAGATCCCTGGGGTGAGCGTCAGAATGTTGTCGCTGACGCCGGACGGCAGCGAATCGATGTTGATGAAGTTCTGCCAATCGAATTCCAGAAAGAACGTCACCTGCGGTGCGGGGAACTCGATCGCCGCGTTGAACAGGAACAAGTCGTTGTACGTGTCGTCCTGCCCGGGCGGCACCGCCGGGTAACTCGGCGGGCCGAACCCCGAAGAATCGGGTTCGGTGGGATCGAAAATACCGTAACCCCTGGTCTCGTTTCGATTCCACTGATAGCCCGCGTTCAAGTGGAACCTCGTCGGCACGAATGCGTCCAGGTCCGTGAAATCGAGCGTTGCGAGACCCATCAACAAGAACTCGGTCTCCTCCGTGGAAAACCTTCTTTCATCGCTCCCCGTTGGGAAGCTCACCTCGCCGGCCATTCCAAGCTTGAACGCCGGTGTCGGCAGGGGAACACCCAACTTGGCGTTGACCTGCGTATCGCCGATCCCTCCGCGGGTCACAACATCCAGATTCTGGCCGACCCGGTCCTCCGGGTTTCGTATCCAGTTGCGCACGTCCAGGTTGCCGCTTACCTCCAGAAAGTCGCTCAGGCCGTAGGTCAACGACGCCCGCGAAATAAAGAAGTGATAATCGACCGTGGTGGGAATTGTGATGGTCCCAATGCCCGGAAAACTGCCGATACCGAGCGAATCCTGTTGCTCGTTATTCTGGAAGTAGTGCGTTGAAAGTTGAAAACTCAACATCCCCTTCCCGATCGTGTCCGCCGAGCGGGTGCGGATGAGCCCCCTGGTACCATGAAAACCCACACCGGCGAACACCGGCAGCGCCGCCGTCACGATCACGGCCACGGCAAGTATGCCAAGAATCCTTTTCATATCGGTTGATCTCCTTTCGTACTTCAAATCGTGCGCCGCAGGACGAAGTCCCTCGCCCGGGCAGTGCCCGTGCGCGGCTCCTGCCGGCGCGTGAATACATCGAGTTTCAGCGTCCGCTGAATCAATCCTTTTCGTCGTTGAGTGGCTCCTCTTCCGCACGCCCGTCATCCTCCGCGTTTTCTCCACCACCCTTTGCTTTTTCGGCCTCTTTCTTCGTGGCTTCGAGCTCTTCAACGTAGTTCATCTGTAACTCGAACAATACCTTGTTCAGAAACTCTTCTTCGGCCTTCGAGAGATTTCCGCTGGTCTTTCGTTTCAGCACCTCGACGGTATCGATGGAAAACTTTGCCTGGTCCAGGTCCTTTTCGACGGCGTTGGTCACCGGGTTCATGATCTTGCCCAATTGCTGCATCGCAGCCAGCTGATACATCGAGACAATCTGAAGGAAAAGAAACTCGTCGTGTGGCGGGCTACGATCGCTTTCGACCAATCAGATCGCCTCCAAATGCAAAAAGGGTACCAACCGCCCCGTAGGCACCGAAAAATGCGCTGGGAGATACTAGAAACACCTCCGAAAAGCTGTCAACAAAAAAACCCCACCCTACGGTGAGGATGGGGTTACAAACCAATGGTTTAGCATCTCAGATGACGCCTCGCTCCGTGCACATCCAGATTATCGTCGCCGTCCCCGCCGGTGCAGCGTTGGCGTAGCTGTGCGGATCGAGTCCGCCGTAGAAGACCGAGTCCCCTTCGGCGAGCTCGTGGCGGTCCTCTCCGTATGCCAGCACAACCCTGCCGGCCAGGACCAGAGCCGCCTCGTTCCCGTCGTGCGTCGCCGGTTGCCACGGGGTATCGCCCCCCGCCTCAAGGTTCACGATACAGCCCTGGAGACGCCCGCCGGGTATCGAGGAGGTCAAACGCTCGAGGGTCCCGGCCACTCCGGGCATGGACTCCTGGATTCGGTTTTCCAGCGTGATGAGCGACGTCTCGCCGAGGTCTTCTGATTCCACGAAGTACGCCGGGTCCTTCCCCATCGCCTCGGCAATCCGGATGAGGGCGCGCAGGGTGGGCGACGTCTTGCCGCGCTCGATCTCCGAGATGTGCGTGGCGGAAATGCCCGCGGCGGCTTCGATATTCTTCAGTGTCAGGTGCTTGTTCTCGCGCACCTTCTTGATGCGCCTGCCCAGTTTCGCCTTGTCGAACACGTCGTTTTCTCCCGCGGCCGTTGCCGCCGTCTACAGATGAAACATCGGTGACGCCACCCACAAGACCCTGGCGGACCCGTCACCGATATTGCGGATCGTGTGCGGCTCGTTCGAGTGAAAGTGAAGGCTGTCCCCCTCCTTCAACAGGTGGCGGTCCGAACCCACGTGGGTTTCCACGACCCCTTTCAGGATGTGTACGAATTCCTCGCCGGTATGGGTCAAAGGCTCGGTCTCGCGCGTTATTCCCGGTGCCAGTTCGACTTCGAGGAACGACATCCGTGCCCCGCGGATACCACCCGAGAGGCAGTGGATCCTCGCCCCCCAATTGTCGTACCCCAGCACCCTGCGCTTGTGCTTGCGCACGATCGAGATCGAAGGATAGGCGTCACGCCTGAGAAAGTACGAAGGCTCGGTTCCCAGCGCCCTGGTGATCTTCACCAGCGCCCCGACGGTGGGCGACGTCATGCCACGTTCGATCTCCGAGACGTGGGTCGCCGACACCTTCGCCTTGAACTCGACTTGCTTCAGGGTAAGATTCTTCGCCAGCCGGTACCGTTTGAGGCGTTTCCCGAGTTCCTTCGTGCTGGGCATTCGATTCGCTTTCGAGTTCATTCATTTCGTAGTAAATAATTATGCACTGGCCGCTGTTTTGCGGACATACTCAAGTTAATCAAATAATATGCCGTATTCAACGGAATATTTCAATAATATGTGTTTTCTCGCAAACGGTCCGCTCCGTGCGCCGTTCCGCAACGCAACCGGGAACGTCGCCGACGACCGTCGCCTCCGAGCCACCCGCGGCTCGGTTGACAGGGTGCGGGTGACCTGCCAGAATGGCCCCCGTCGCAGGCTTTGCGCAAAACGGATAGCCGATGAAATTCCGGATCATACGCTTCAGCTCGCTCGGTGACTGCATCCTGCTGTGCCCGTTTCTGGCCCATCTCAAGGCCCAGTGCGCCGATGAAGTCTCCGTCGTTACCAGCACGGATTACGTCGAGTTGTTCGCTTCCGCAAGCGGCGTGGACAGTCTCATCGCGCTCGATCGGCGGTCGGGCTGGAGGGGCGTGCGCCAGCTCGTCGGCAGCCATCGCCACGATGGCTACGCCGTAATCGACGCTCACAACACGATGCGCAGCCGTCTCGTCGCCCGGGGCCTGGGTGGGGCCGACGCCACGATACGAAAATACTACCGGCGACGCGCCGGTCTCATCCTCTTCAAACGCCGCCGGGAAACCCCCACCATGAGCGAGCGTTACGAGGAGTTGGGAAGACGATTCGGTCTGCCCGCAATGGCCGAGACCACCGGCGGCATCAAGGTGCCGGCGGCGGCCGTGGCGCGAATGTCCCGCCATCGATTGCCGACGAAGAGAGTCGTGGTCGCCCCGGGGAGCCGCTGGCCGATGAAACGCTGGGGCACGGACAAGTTTGCCGCGCTGGCACAGTACATCGCGAGGGAACACGATTGCCATGTCGTGCTCGTCGGCGACGCGCGGGATGCCCCGCCGGCAGAGCGCATCGCCGCCTCCCTCGCGGGGCAAGTCACCAACCTCGTGGGTAACACGAGCGTCATGGAGGCGGCGGCGGTCATCCAGGGAGCGGTGACGTTCATCGGTAATGACTCGGGACTGATGCACCTTGCCGAGGCGGTGGGCGTGCCCGTCATCGCCCTGTTCGGACCGACGGTCGAGGCGTTTGGCTACTACCCAACCCTGCCGGCCAGCCGCGTGGTAGAGCGCGATATTGCTTGCCGGCCGTGCTCGCGAAACGGCTCGCGAAAGTGCCCAAAGGGTACGCAGGAATGTCTGGCGGCGATTCCCGCCGAGGCGGTCGCCGAGGCGTTCACCGACCTGGTGGAGGGGCGCAACGAGCAGCGCTACGCCGTCCCGTAACCGGGCATTCGCACGATGTCAAATCACTCGATCCAGAGACTCATGTACAACGGCCTCGTGGTGCCGCTCGCCTACGGCCTTTTTCCGGCGGCGGCGCGAATGAACGCGAAACTTCGCGAGGCGATCGACGGCCGCAGGAACATACGCTGGCGCTGGTCGGGAGGGGCGGCGCGGCTGACGGCACGACCGATCTGGTTCCACGTCTCGAGCGTCGGCGAGTACGAGCAGGCGCGGCCGGTCATCGGCGACATCGAGCGGCGGTA
This sequence comes from Candidatus Krumholzibacteriia bacterium, assembly GCA_046754105.1. Taxonomy (GTDB): domain Bacteria; phylum Krumholzibacteriota; class Krumholzibacteriia; order WVZY01; family WVZY01; genus JAZGDW01. The sequence goes on along the minus strand of JBHHVD010000019.1, from coordinate 25,575 downwards.
CCCCGAGATACCGGTGGCCGTCACGTTTTCTTCACCGTCGGGACTCGGCTACGCCACGAACCAGGAGCGACGGAACGGCGCGGGCAACGTCGGGTTCATCGACTACTTGCCGCTGGATTCCCTGGGCAACGCCCGCTTCTGCCTGGCCACTCTCGAACCGAGGCTCCTCGTCTTCGTCAAGTTCGACCTGTGGCCGAACCTGATCTGGGAGGCGCGCACGCGGGGGACTTCCACGATTCTCATCGACGCGACCCTGAGCGAGAGCTCCTACCGCTTCAAGGCGCTTGGCCGGCGGTTCTACCGCGCGGTCTACGACGGCCTGGACAGGATCCTCGCCATCTCCGAACGGGATGCGCGTCGCTTCTTGGCATGCGTCCCGGATCACCGGGGCATTTCGGTTGCCGGCGACACACGCTTCGACCGCGTCATGGAACGCAAGCGCAACCACCTGCGATCGGCGGACCCGTTCGAAAAGGGCGGCCGCACCGTCGTCCTGGCCGGTAGCACGTGGCCGAAAGACGAGGCGCGCCTTCTGCCGGCGCTGGCCAGGCTGGCCGCGGCGGAGAAGAGCCTCCTGCTGGTCATTGCGCCCCATGAACCGGAGGCCGAGCGGGTGGCCGGGTTGACGCACTGGGCACGTTCCCAGGGCCTGGAAACAACGACCTGGAAACACCGGCACAGCCTCTCCCCCGCTTCAGGTCGCAACCAGGTGCTCATTATGGATACGGTGGGTGTGCTCGCAGAGGCGTACGCGATGGCCGACATCGCCTATATCGGGGGAAGTTTCTCGACCGGCGTCCACAGCGTCATCGAGCCCGCCGTAATGGGAATTCCGGTGGTGTTCGGTCCCGTACACCGAAACTCGTTCGAGGCGATCCGCCTCGTGGAGGAAGGGGCCGCCTTCGCGGTTCACAACGCCGTGGGGATGTGCGACACTCTGTCGTCACTCGTCAGGGACCGGAACGCGCGGGCTGGTGCCGGCGCGCGTGCGCGCGCGTACGTGGAGTCCCAATGCGGGGCGACCCAACGCTGCATGGAAGTTATCTCCAGCTACCTCTGACCGCCTGGCGGGACTCACACAAGGCAGAAAAATGACAAGAGCGTCTCATCCCGGGATCATCCAGATCGAAACCAACGTTGCGTGCAACGCCGAGTGCCCGTTCTGCCCGCAGAAGGTTCTGCGTCGCAGACCTCACCGCATGGCGGATGATCTATGGAAGAAAATCATAGACGAGACGCGAGGCCTCGGCATCATCTACCGGCCCTTCCTTATCAACGAGCCCCTGTCGGACAAACGGATGGGAAAGGTCATGCGCTACATTCGCAAAGACGATACGGCTCGCATCGAGATCAACACCAACGGCGAGTTGATGTCAGAGCAGATGGCCGGGGAGATACTCGACGCCGGCATCGATGTTATCCGGTTCTCGATCGATGGGTTTTCCGAAGAGTCGTTTTCGGTGTCGCGGGTCGGCGTGGACTACGAACGGACCGTCGATCGCACGCTCAACTTCATCAGGATGGCGCGCGCCAGGGGTGGTGCGGGCCGCATCGAAGTGCGAATGATCGACATGGACGCCAACCGGAGCGAGCACGACGCGTATAAACGTTTCTGGAGCGACGCGGGGGCCATTCCCATCATCACCTCGTTCTACCGCTGGCCGTGGGAGCCGGAGGTCACACCGGTCGCGCTCCCCTGCGTGAAAGTGCTTCGCGAGATGTTTTTTTACGTCAACGGCAAAGCCACGCTGTGCTGCTGGGATTCTCACGAGCGCGCAGTCATCGGCGATGTCGCCAAGCAACACGTCCTCGATATATGGAACGGGGCGATCAACGACCGCTATCGCTCGTTGCTCGCCGAGGGCCGGCGCAGCGAGATACTGCTATGTTCGAGGTGTGAAGCGTACAAGGATCGTCACTTCGAAGGGTTCGTACCGGCCGGCCAGTCGTAGGCACCCATGCGAATCACGAGCGGCGCCTCGCCCGTGAAGTCGACGAGCGTCGACGGCTTGCCCCCGCCACATTCCCCGACCACCGCCAGCATGACGTCGTTTCCGAATCGCCGGGCGATCTCGTCGGCATCCCGGACGGGAGCGTCTCCACGCGCGTTCACGCTCGTGGACAACAGCGGCTCCCCAACACGCGCGATCACGTCCCGCAGCCACGCGTCGTCGGGTACCCGAAAGGCGATTGTCTCGCCGACCCACACCGGGCATCGCGCCGCCTCGAAAACGGCGGTCAGCGGGGCCGGCCACCGCGAGTGCATCTCCTCTTTCGAGCTGCAACCCCAGGATGCGATATGGTGTTCCACCATATCCAGGCCGGCTGCCAGGTAAAGGAACTTACCACTGCCGGCACGGCCCTTCAGCCGCAGGACGCGCTCGTACCCCGGTTTGTTGCCCAGCCGTGCGCTGATGCCGCAGAGCGTATCCGTGGGCAGGACGACCAGGTGGTCCCCGGCGAGGGCCGCGGCGGCCCGGCCGGCGCTCCCGCGGTGGTCTTTGTGCAGGCGTTCCATCGCTCCCCCGGGCCTAGCCGGCGCCGAGCTTTTCCCGGTATTTTCGCAGGGACTCCGACGCCGACTCGTCATAGAGCGCCAGGATTTCCAGGGCGAGGACGGCGGCGTTCCTGGCCCCGTGTGAGCCGACGCCCACCGTGGCCACGGGCACGCCGCCCGGCATCTGGACCATCGACAACAAGGCGTCGACACCGAGCAGGGGTCCTGCCGGTACCGGCACGCCGATGACCGGCCGCCGGCTGTGGGCGGCGACAACGCCGGGCAGCGCCGCGCTCAGACCGGCGGCGGCGATGAACACCCGTATGCCCCGCCCGTCGGCCTCTTCGAGATACGCGCGCAGCGTATCGGGCTGCCGATGCGCGGAAAGCACGCGTTTCTCCCACGCGATGCCAAACTGGTCGAGGAGCTCGAAGGTGGGTTCGAGGTGCCCTTCGTCACTCTTACTGCCCATGACAACGCTCACTACCGTGTCCTTGCTCATACGTCTTTTCCCCTCGTCGATACCGGCGATCCCGTCGGCTAAGGCCGGGGGTTGCCGCTCGCCAACGCGGCCACACGGCCGGCGCGGCGAGTTTCCGTGCGTACGATTTACAGTGCCTTGCGAGCGATGTCCGTTCGCCAGCGAGCCCCGCTGAAACGTATCTTTTCCACTCCCTCGTAGGCCCGCGAGACCGCGCCGCCGAGATCGTCATCCCAGGCCGAAACGGCCACCACCCGTCCCCCCGCCGTTACGGTTTTGCCGGCGCTTTCCTTCGTGCCGGCGTGAAACACGATCCGGCGCTCGCCGTTCGCCGTGTCCACGCCCTCGATCCTCTTGCCCTTCTCGTACGTACCGGGGTAACCCGCCGCCACCATGACCACGGTCGCGGCGAAGCGGTCTTTGTGGAACGCGACGGCGGCGGGAGCCGAACCGGAGGCGGACTCCAGCAGGGCTGGGAGCAAGTCGCTCTCCAGCAGTGGCAACAGCACTTGCGTTTCCGGGTCGCCGAAACGTACGTTGAACTCGAGCACCTTCGGTCCGCCACGCGTCATCATCAATCCGGCGTAGAGGACGCCAGAAAAAGCGTGCCCTTCCTTTTCCATGCCTTGCAGCGTGGGCGAGATGATTGAGTCGTTCATCTCGCGCTGCCGTTCCACGCTCACGAAGGGGACGGGTGCGTAGGCTCCCATTCCCCCGGTATTCGGTCCCTTGTCACCGTCGAAGGCTCTCTTGTGATCTTGTGAAGCGGGAAAGAGCACGGCCGCTCCATCGCCGCAGATCGCGTGGACCGACACCTCTTGCCCCTGAAGGCATTCCTCCACGATCAGCCGCCGGCCGCTTTCGCCGAACTTCCGTTCGACCATGATCTCTTCGATCGCGGAATCCGCGTCCTCGATGGTCCGCGCCACGACGACGCCCTTGCCGGCCGCCAGGCCGTCCGCCTTGATGACTACCGGCGGTCCCATGTCGCGGACGGCGTTGCGCGCCGCCTCCGGATCGTCCACCACGGTAAAGTCGGCGGTGGGAATCCCGTGTCTCTTCATGAACTCCTTGGCAAACACCTTGCTGCCCTCGAGTCTTGCGGCACCGGCGGAGGGCCCGAAACAGTGCCTGCCGGCGGCCTGAAGCCGATCCACGATACCGCCGACCAGCGGCGCTTCGGGTCCGACCACGGTCAGCTCGACGTCGTGCGTTTCAACGAGTTCGACAATCGCGTCGATGTCATCGACCGCGACCGGGACGTTTTGTGCGATCGCCGCCGTACCGCCGTTGCCCGGAGCGACCAGCAGCCGGTCCAGCAGCGGCGACTTCCGTAACGCCCACGCGAGGGCATGCTCGCGACCGCCACTCCCGACGATCAAAGCGTTCACCTCTTCACCCCCCCCTTTTGCTGCAGCAGGAGATTCGCCCCGTCCGGGACGAGCGCGATGCGGGTGGCGCCGTGCTTTTCGAGCGCTTCGACAAGAAACGACTCCGTATTGACGCAGGGCTTGATCCCGCACGACAGGAGCACGTCGACGTTCATCGCCGACACCATCCCGATCTCGAAACTGCTAGTCAGCCCGAGCAGTGAAACCGCCGTCTGGTTATTCAAATCGTACCGTTCGTAGGCGGCCTTCAGGAACTCATCCCTTCTCATTTGTACGGCTGCATCCAGGCTCTCCGAACCGATCCCTTCACCGCATTGGGCGTAATAGAGGATGGTCCCACCGTCCCGCACAGCCCCCGCCGCGTGGCGCAGCGCCTTGTGACTCTGTAGCAGGTTGATATCGTACGGATGTCCGCCGGCGCCGAGAATCATCAGATCGTACGGCTCATCTACCAGGCACAGATGGGTCGCTTTGAACGCCTCGCTGGCGTCGCGATGCGCCTTGATCGGATCGCCCGAGTTCATGAATACGATGTTGCCGTGCGCATCCGAATAGAAATTGATGCCGACAACCCCGTCAAGCGCCCCGACCGCCTCGCACATGTCTTCGTGCACCGGATTACCGTCGAGCTGTCCCGGCCAGCAGCCGGCCTGTAACGTGACCGGCTGCGTGTCGGACAGGCTCAAGCGATGGTTGGCCATGATCGCGGAACGGTCGGCGCACCCCGGGAGCACCAGCTTGCGTCCGCCACCGAACCCCGCGAAATAGTGGAATGATACCGGCGAGAGCAGGATGACGGCATCGGCCGTCTTGAGCTTGCTGTTGACGCGCACCGGGGTACCGCGGCGGGTCAGCATCAGGGCGGACAGCTTCGCCGTGTCGTCGCAATCGTGTTCCTCGATGTGAACTCCGGCGAGCGGGCCGGAGCGCAGAAACACTTTTTCCTCTTTCGTCAGCTGCCGATGGGTACCGCGCGCGACGACGACGGTGATCGAGTTCTGCGGCACGCCCCGCTCCGCGAGGTAGTCGATGCAAAGCGGTAGAAGCTCCTCGGTACCCTTGGCACGGGTGAGGTCGGACACGACGACGACCACGCTGCCCTTCGCCGACACGACGTCATCGAGGCCCGACTTCCCCACGGGCGTCCTGCAGGCATCGGAAAACGCCTTCTCCAGGTCCTCGACGGGGTGGATTTCGGCGGGACCCAGAAAATCCACCCGTACCTCGGGCGGGACGCGGATCGTCTTTTCCGTATCCCCGTATGGAACCTTAATCTCCATCAGCGAACTCGCGGTGGATCGTGGTGCCCTTGTCACCGTGGGTTGCGGCCAGCGTGTCTTCCGGCCGACAGATGACGACTGTTTTGCCGCCGGACTCCAGAAACTCGATCGCCGCCTCTATCTTCGTACCCATACTCCCCGCGGGGAATTGCCCGGCATCGAGGAGTCCCCGTATGCGCCGCAGTGACGCGTGGCGCAACGGTTCGGCCGTCGCTGAGCCGAAGTCTTTGTAAACGGCGTCGATACCGGTTAGAATCAGCAGGCGCTCGGCCTCCAGGTCACGCGCGAGCAGCACCGAGGCAAGGTCCTTGTCGATCACCGCCTCGATCCCCCTGTACCGGCCGTCTCTAAAGACAACCGGAATCCCGCCTCCCCCCGCCGCGATCACGACCGCGCCCGAGTCAACCACCGTTCTTATCACTTCCCGCTCGACGATTTCGATCGGACGGGGGCTGGCCACCACGCGCCGGTAGCCGCGGCCGCTGTCCTCGGCGACCTTCCAGTCTCTTTCCTCGGCAAGGGCGGCCGCCTCGTTCTCCGTGTAGTAGGGCCCGATCGGCTTGCGGGGGTCTGTGAGGGCAGGATCGGATTCATCGACGCGAACCTGGGTGACCAGCGTCACCACCTCCCTGGCAACACGCTTCTTCAAGAGGGCGTTGCGCAGGGTCTGCTGCACCATGTACCCGATGCCTCCCTGGGAATCGGCGCCGCAAACGTCGAGCGGCATCGTGGGAATCGTATCCTTGACCGCTTCGTTGCGGATGACGATGTTGCCGACCGTAGGGCCGTTGCCGTGGGTCAGCACGACCCGGCGTCCGCCCGCAAGCAGGTCGACGATCTGCTCCATGGCGGCGTAGGTTATGTCCTGCTGCTCGCCGATCGTTCCCGTCTTCCCCACGGGGACGATCGCATTGCCACCCAACGCTACGACGTCCAGTTCTTTCATGAGCCTGTGCTCCCTCGGGCCCGGCGGTGCCGCCCTACGAGAGTGCGGCGGTCATCCGCTCGATCGCCCGCGTGAGGGCCTCACGACAATTCGCGTAGGAGATGCGAATATACCCTTCGCCGAAGCTGCCGAACGTTCCACCCGCCAGCACGGCCACGCCCGCCTCCTCCATCAAGAGGGCCGCGAGTTCTTTCGACGTCCGCCCCGTTCCTTCAATATTCGGGAAGACGTAAAAGGCACCGGCCGGCTTATGACACCGAAATCCCGGTACGCGGGCCAGACCGTCCACTACCAGGTCCCGTCGTTCGCGAAATTCGGCCACCATCTTCGTGACGGCGTCCTGGGGACCCCGAAGCGCCTCGATGCCGGCGAGCTGAGTGAACGTGCATGTACAGCTCGTCGAGTTGCCCGCTATGCGCGCCACCTGCACCGCGACGTCCCTGGGCATCACGCCGTACCCCAACCGCCACCCGGTCATCGCGTACGTTTTCGAATGCCCATCGACGAGGATCGTCCTCTCCGCGACCCCCGGTATCGAGTAGAAACTGGTATGCTCACCGTCGTACGTTATCTTCGAATAGATCTCGTCGGAGAGCACCATGAAGTCATGGCGTTCCGCGAGCTCGGCGACGCCCTCGAGCAGGTCCGAAGGCAGCACGCCCCCCGTCGGATTATGTGGAGAGTTGAGGATGCACAGGCGGGTCCGCGGAGTCACGAGTTTCCCGAACTGCTCCAGGTCGAACGTGAAACCCCTTTCCTCCTCGATCCGTATCGGCACCGGCTTTCCTCCGAGAAGCTCGATCGTCATCTCGTAGTTGGGAAACCCGGGGTTCGGATAGATCACCTCGTCCCCCGGTTCGACGAGCGCCAGCATCGAAAAAAAAATGACCGACTTGCCGCCGGGAGTGATAACCACTTGATCACGCTCGACCCCGACGCCCCGGTCCCGGCTGACGTGCTGCGCGATCGCTTCCCGCGCCTCGGGCAGCCCGGGCGAGGGGCCATAATGAGTGAACCCCCGCTCGATCGCTTCCTTCGCCGCCGCCTTGATATGCCGCGGTGTCTCGAAGTCGGGCTCGCCGATTTCGAGATGAATGATGTCATGGCCCTTTGCCTCCAGCGCTCGCGCGCGGGCCAGAATCTCGAAGCTCGTTTCCTTGTCGAGCGCTTGCAGGCGCCGTGCAAAAACGGGACCGGGCAACGGAATACTCCTCACGAAAAAAAAGCCAAAAACTTCCGCGACACGACACTAGCAACACCGGTAGTCCCTGTCAAACAATCGCTACGACCGGCGGCCGCATCGTCATCACACCCTCAAGTGCATCCCGAGGTAGGTCCTCTGCTCCTTGAGGTTGGGAACCCCATAATAGAGAAATAAGCGCAGCCCGGGTGCAATCCGCAAGCGCAGCCTGGTGGCCACGTCGGAGCCCTTGCCGGCCACGGTCGAAAATACTTCAAACGGTCCCGCCCCCGGGCGGGTCAAGAAGCTCAGCTGCCCGGGCGGGAGCGAGTAGGCGGTGATGCGCCACGCCGCGCTCAGCCTCCCCAACTCCGCGCTGCCGGCCACCGCCAACACCAGTCCGGCCCCGCGGCCCGCGACCGGCGGCACGTATTCTACACGCAGGTCGTGGACGGTGGAACCGTCTCGTAGCCTGAGTGCCCCGCGAACGCGCCCCGACAGCCGGCGCCGCTCCGAGGGCAGGGGGAAGACATCTCCGGTACGCGCCAGCCGGCGCTGCATGGTCCAATCCGCGCCACTTTTCCACGAGAGAAGCCGTCCGCGTTTCCCCGCGAGCTCCACCACCGCGCGGCGAAACCGGCGCGACCGTTCCGGTGTGCCTACGTTTCCCACCCGAACCGATATCAGCACCGTTCCGGCCCCCAGACGGCTGCGTGCGTCGAGCCGGGCGCCGCGGCGGATGGATTCGGTGGGCAGAAAATCGACGGCCGGTTGCACCGTCGAGGAGAACGTCGGCGCGCGGTAGACGAGTAGTGTCCATTTCCCTTCACGGAAGCGCGTCACCCGGACGGCTGCGAACAAGTCGCCGTTCGCGAGGCGCACGACTTCCCCGGAGGCCGCCAGCACGCGACGGCGAACGGACCCGTACAGCGCAACGGCGCCAGGTTGCGAAATCCCCGGGGGCAGGCCGTCGCCGCGGAGCCGCCGGCCAAGCGCCACACCGACGTGTTGTTCCCTGCCCGACCGGCCCAGAGTAACCCAGAGCGACGACAGCGGCGCGTCGTCGTTCCCCACAAGAATGCCCCTGCTCCGCCACCCGTGCCATTGCGTCCCCACCACGATACCGTTTTGACCGAACCAGGTTGAAAGCGAGGGGGATACACGCACCCCGCCGCCCACGGGACCCCACGTGGCGGGGGGAAATCGCCCCCCGCGCCGTCCGAGCAGCAGGCGCTCCCCCATGTGAACGGCGAGGTTGCCTGCGTGGAACGATTCGATGAACCCGCGCCCGCGGTAGTTAAGGAATCCGACGGTCGAGTACTTGCGCGACTTGAATCCGACCGAAACGCCAGCCGGCAGTTGCACACGGGCCTCGTGTTGCGAGCGCCACCCACCGATGACCTGCCACTCCGCCACGGGTCGGCCCGTGCGTCCCGCACGAATCCGCCCCGTCCCGCCGTCCCGGCGCGTAGCGGCCGCAGGTATCGCCGGCGGCGCTGACTCGAGTGCGTCGCTCTCCTCGAGTTCGGCGAGTGCCTCGTCGACGACCGCAAGGGAATCTTCCGAACCGGTCGCCGGGCCGACCACGGCGGGATGTGCCGGCCCGGGCCTCGATACGCCGGTGGAGCGGTTTCGTCCGGCCGCGCACGACGCCAGGAGGACCAGCGCGAAGGCGAGGCACCCCGCGCCCGCGCGACGGAACGCCACCGTCACCATCCCCGTCCCCAGCGGACGAAGATCGCCTTCGAGACACCGAGCACGGGGTGATGGACTGCCCCCAGCCGCAAACCGAGCGGCCGCCGACCCACGTCGACCGCGGACAGCAAGCTCGCGGTTCGTTCGTCGTACCCGATCGCGATTTCTACGGACCGCCACATACCGATGCGTGAGGAAAGGACGAGGCCCGGCTCGCCGGAGCGATCCAGGTGAATGCGTACGATGGCGCTCAACGGCGAATCACGCCACGCCACCGCATACAGCTCCGTCTCGACTCCGGGACGCTGCTCACCCGCGGCCCTGAATTCTTCGATCCGGTACCCCACCGCGACCGATCGCGACAGCGCCGCCACGAGACGGACTCCAACCGTCAGCAGGTAGGCGGTGCGAAATCCGTCGAACGCCGTCATCGACATGGTCGCCCCGCCGCTGAGCACGAACCGGTCGCCCCGCCGGTAGAAGGGCTCCACCGCCAACGACTTTTCGCCGCCGACGGGCGATGAGAGGAACGCGGCCGACAAGGTCAGACCGGCCGCCCCGCGATCGAGTCCCCATCGCAGGAAAGCCGTCTTCAAACCGGCGATACCGAAGAGGTAGCGCTCCCCGGCTTCGGCCGTCCACGCGGGCTCATCCGGCGCCGCGCCCGCCCCACCGTACACGAACGCCGCCGCCGCGGGCCCCATTCCGAGAACGCGTTCCCGCGGACTCCGGTAACGGACGTCGCCGATTGCAGTCGCCGGGTCGGCTACCCACGAGCTACAGAGGACGGCCCACAGGATGAGACGCCACCTAACGGATCCTCCGCGCACAACCCAACACCACCTTTTCCACACGACCCCTCCCCCCTGAACCAGTTACGTACTCGCAGGCGATGACGTACAACCCCGGCGTTACGGCCCGCCCGCGGTCGTCGGTGCCATCCCAAGTGAAAACAAACGGCAGTTGCGTGGTCGCACCGATGTCCCGTACCCGCCTGCCTCTCGTGTCGAAGAGATGAACGATTGCGCCGGCCGGACCCGCGCGCGCCGGAACGGTTATCAGGAGCGGCACGGGCTCCGCCGGGTCGTACGGGTTCGATGACAACGCGATCGTCGCGCCCCGTGGTCTCTGCTCGATCCCCGACGGGTTGGGGCGCGCAGGCGACCCACCCCGCGCCGGCGCCGCGAGCGCCCACACGTGCACACCCTGGCCCGGGTAGAGGTCGACACGCTCCAGGCTGCGGCCGCGGCTGTCGGCGGGCTGAGCGGGGTATGCCACGCGGTCGATGGCGAGGTGGAAGCGATCGAAGAATATCACCGAGTCCGCCTCGCTGCCCCGGCTCGTGTGGTTCAACGACGGCCAGCCACCCGTTACCTCGGTGACATCCTCGTCGGTGAGACCCGGAAACCAGGACCGCAGGGCAGCGGCGTCCGCTGTTATCACCACCAGGCGCCCGGGCGCAATAACGGTCGATACCGTGTCGATTGCGGCCGGGGCGCTCACCCGGTCCCTTAGCGAATGGCCACCGATATCGTAGGGCAGCGTACCGACGTTGTAGAGCTCGACATATTCGGGGCAACCGGCCGCCGGATGGCTCATCACTTCGCTTATGAGCACCGGCGGCGAACCGACACGGCGCAGCAGCTGCAGGCGGTTGTCCGCCGGGCGCTCGTCCGCTGCATAGACCGCGGTCGCCGTTACCGTGTGGTAGCCAGGGCCGAACGCGGCGGCGAACGCGACTTCCACGCTGTCACCCGGAGCCAGCGGGCCGGGCGCCTCCCACCCATCGAACGGCAGTGCGGACTGCGCGGAGTCGACGAGTTGGATCGTGACCGCGGCGGCCACGAGTTCAACCCCACGGTTGTGGAGCTGCAGGACGATTACATCGGCGCCTCCGGCGGGAAGCAACTTGCGCAGGCCCGTGTCCCGGCCCACGAGAAGGGCGAGATCGTGGCGCGGCTGGTTGAACCGCCCGGGGGAGGGTTCGAGCACCCGAAAATCCGCCGCGTTATCGTCGCTGTCTTTTCCATCCGGCCATCGCGACAGGCCGAATCCCGCCGGCGCGTCGGGCGCGCTGGCCGTCTCGACGTACAGCGGGTCCACGAGCCCGCCGTACGCGAGGCGGTCGACGCCCGTACCGTTCCTCGCCAGGCGCACGGCGTCCGGGCCGTTCTGCAGCACCAGGGCGATCGCCGTATCCACCGGCGGCGTCACCAGGTCGCCGCCAACGACGAACAACCCCGAGCCGCCGACGCTGTCCACCGGCGCCGCCCGCCAGATTACCTTCCAGCCGCTGCCGTTGCCGTCGTGGAATTCCAGCGTGTACCCGGCGAGACTCGCCGTCACGGAGCCGAGGTTGATCAACTCAATGAATTCGTGACCGGTATCGAGTCCGGGATGATCGTAGTACACCTCATTGAGAACGAGCTGGGCGTTAACGATCGAGGGAAAGTACAGAACACAGAGGAGGAAAGAAAACCGCCGCATCATCACCACCTCCCACGATGGAAAGTGTACGACGGCGGTGCCGTTTTGCAAAGATCTTTTTTTCTTACACCATAGCGGCCCGCTTGCGCACGACCCACTCGGCGCCGAGGACGAGGAGCACGAGTGAGAACACGAGCACGCTGGTTCTAAGTGAGGTTTCGGACGTGACCTGCACGACCCGCGATCGCAGGGGAATTCGTGCCGCGATTTCGCCGGCGCCCTCCGGTCCAGAGTACATTCCACCCGACGCGGCGGCTATGCCCTCCAGGTTGGCCCGGTCCTGCGCGACGTTCTGGAACTCCACCGACACTTCCGAGACGGAGAACTCAAGGGAGGGCGACCTGAGCGCGCGCCCTTTGAGCTCGACCTCCCCGGTAATGCGATAGTTGCCCGGCGCCAACGGCGGCAGCGCGGCCTTGAAACGGGTGTTGTCCGCCGCGTCGCGGCGCATGGAAACAATGCTCAGCGGCACGTCGGTCCCGTCTCCCTCGATGCGCGTCACTTCAACCTTCACCGGCACACCGGTCACCGGCTGCATTTTCTCATTGAAGATCTCCGCGATGAATACGGGCGCCTCTCCGGAATCGTACACGTTCTTCCTCGAAACCAGGTGGAACCGCTCCGTGTCCTCACCACGAGAGAGCACGTCGAGAAGTCGCGACATCATTTCGTCGTAGAGCGCGTTGCCCTCGCCGAGAAACTTCCACCGCCACAGCGGTCCCGCACACAACATCGCCACCCTCCCTTTTCCCGCGACCTGGTAGACAAACGCCGGTGATTGACCGTCGTCCGTCTCCAGGAGGACTTCCACGCCCGTCCTGACGGTCACGGGCGTGTAGTACCCCAGAAGTGGGCTGCGTTGCTGCCAGCCCGTCTGGCCGAGCAGGGGCAGGAGCCGCGACGTGATGGGGTTGGTGCCCGCCTGCGCGCCCGGGCGGACGCTGGTAAACTGCAGCTTGAACCTGTGCGGCGGCCGGCTGCTCACCGGCAGCAGTTCGCGCAAACGGTTCCACGCCGCGGAGTGCTCGAACAGCGACGAGGAACCGGGCAGCACTAACAGCCCCTTGCCCTGTATACGAACAAAACGCGATATGGCTTCGGCCGCTCTGTCGTCCAGGAATTTCTCGTCCAAGGACACCAGCACCAGCGCGTCGTAATCGTCGAGCCGTCCGGTGAACTCTCCCGGCCTCTTCACCTTGCCACCGTGCAGCGACGCGTTGTCGCCCACCGCCGCTACGAGATCGAAGTCGAACGTCTGGTCGTTCTTCAGGAATTCCGTCAGGAAATGCAGCTCCCACTGCGGCAGGAGGTCGACGATGAGAATGCGCACGCCGGCTTTCTCCGCTTCGATAACGATGTCCCGCCGGTTGTTCTCGGCCTCCGCGTCGTACCCTTCCACCTCGGCCTCCAGAACGAACTTGCGTCGCCCCGCCTCGGGAAAATCCACGGGTACGTCCAGTGTCGGCTCCGGCGCCTCGCCGCTGAGGAGCGTGTCCGTTTGAAATACCACGCGGCCGGATTCGAACAGCCGCAGGTGAACCCGTTTGGCGTTCTCGCCCGAGTAGTGCAGCGTCGTCCTGATCGAAGAGCGCGACGGGGAGCGGACGATGCTATTATAATCCACTTCCTTTATGCGCACGTCCTCCGGCGCGCTGGTGTCCCCCACACCCACGGTGAACAACGGCAGGTCGGGCAGCGCCCGCCGCACGAGTCGTTTTTCGGTCTCGACGCCGTCGGAGAACACGACAAACGCCACTACGTTGACGCCCTCGTGCTTCTTGTAGAGGCTGGACACCGCGCTCTTGATATCGGTGCCCTGCCCGTCCGCGACGATCGAATCCGTTTCCCCCGCGCTGAGCCCCGCCGAAAAAAACACCTCGCTGTACCGGCCTCCGCCGTCCCGGATCATGCGCTCGAGCCGGCCGGCCACGCCGCGGGCACGCGTAAACCGATCGACCCCGTCGTCCCACCCCGACGCGGGCAGCGTCATGCTTGCCGAGCGGTCGATCAACGCCATCACGTGGGGTGGTTCGGTTTTGCTCGCCTCGAAAACGTAGCGCGGGTCCATGAGCAGAAACGCCAGCAGGACAAAGGCCAGCGCTCGCAAAGAGAAGAGGAACCACCGCAGCCGCACCGAAATCGCCGGCGTGGTCCCCCGATACGAGAACCAGGCCACGGCCAGCAGCGCGAGCGCGAGACCGAGGACACCGGCGTTGAAATCCAGACCCATTGTGAAAACACTCTTCGAAAAGGTGAAAATCCGGCCCCACCGGCGGCGCGATCCGGGCGACACCTACGTATACACGCGGCGGCCGCGGCCGTGCCGTCCTGAAGACCAATATACGCGGAAGATGCGAGATCGTAAACGATGTTTCCGGGAACGGGATGTCAGGTAGACGCGGTGCTCGAGCGCGAGAAGGCGCCAACGGCTTCCTCCGCCGTCGGGTACGCTTCGAGGATCGATTGGAATTCGAGTAGCTGGAACACTTCGTACACGTCGCCGACCATCCCGGCCAGTTTGAGGTCGCCGCCGTGGTTGCGGATACCCTTGATTTCGCCGATGAAGATACCCCACCCCGCCGAGCTGATGTACGTCACACCGGAGAGGTCCACGACCACGTTGTAATGGCCGTTCTTCAACAAGCCCGCGAGGGCGGTTTCCAGTTCCCCGGCGGTCGTGATGTCCAGGTAGCCGCTGACCTTCAGGGTGGACACGTCCTCAACCGCTTTCCCCAGGATGACGCTTACAACGATGCCGTGGACGGCCATAGACGGATACCTCACCTTTTCGCTGTCGATGGATGCACGTGCCGTGTCGGGTGAGAGGTCAGTCGGATTTGGCGCCGATTGGAACCTCGAAATCCCGTATCGCCTCGCCCGTGCCCGGATAGACGCGGAGTATATTGTTGAATTCGAGCAGGTCGAAAACTTCCCGTACTCCGGCCCTCATAGCGGCGAGCTTGATGTCGCCACACTTGCGCCGCACGCGTTTGATCTCGCAGATAAAGATGCCCCATCCGGCGGAGCTGATATAGCTGACGTCGGAAAGATCCACGACGATCCGGTACCGGTCGCTGGCAAGAATACGGCCGATAACCTCTTCGAGGCTCGTCGCGTTCGTGGTCTCGAGCGTACCCTTGAGGGTCAGCACCGTAACCGGGTTCTCTCCCGAGATCTTTTCTTCCGAGATTATCAATTTCTGCATGGTTGCCTTCTCCCGCATGGACTTGAAGCAAGAGTCAGTCCAACCCCCCACCGCCCCGGCAGGAACGCCTGACGGGGCCCATACCCTTTCCTGCCCCCCCCGGTACCCCGCGCAGGGGCCGGGACTGGGGCGCCCCCGGCGTCCACCGGGGTGCTTTGCATTTTGCAACCGTACCATGCGCCTCGCTGCAGGCCGGCTGCTAGGAGTCTTCGAGCAGGGCCTCCTCTTTCTCGAAGGAACCACTGCGCCGCACGTAACCGCGGCGCATCTCCTTCGTATTCAAGTTGAGCCTTCTCAATTCGTTGTAAATCAGCCTCGTGTTCAACTTTCTCGTACCGCCGGACGTGCGATTGTACTCTTCGCTGATTCGCCCGGCGCCGAGGTCCGGGTTGCGCGCGATTATCTTCAACATCGCCTTGCGTTCCTCCACGGTCATCATCCTCAAGTCAACGTCTTTCCGTAACACCTTGTTCTTGAGGCCCCGTTCGCCCATCTGGGCGAGCCGTCTCTTGTACCGGTAATACGTGGTCGGTGACACCCTCATCCGCAAGCACGCGTCCTTAACGCTCATTCCCTCCGTCTCGACAAGTTCGATGAGTTTCCTGCGCACGTCCGCCAGCACTTCGTCGGCAGCCAGTTTCTCCTTGATCGCGACGACGGTAATATCATCGTTCTGGGCATACCCGCCGGTGAAACCCTTCACGTCCCTTTCGAGCCTTTCGATGAACTCGGCAGGAGGGAGATTCCCGTTTTCCTTGATGAGATGGATCAGGCGCTCCTCTCCGTATTGTTCGCGCCTTTCGTTCATGGCCTCGGTGACACCGTCGGTGTAGATGACGAGCATGTCGTCCTTCTTGAGCTTGATCTTTTCCAGGCTGATCGAACGGTTAAAAAGGGATTCGTCGGGGAGACTGATACCGACCGGGAAGCCCTTGGGATTGAGGAAATAGATTTCCTGGCCCTCTCCGCGGTAGAGGATCATTGGGTTGTGCCCCGCACTGGCGTAACTGATTGCCCGGTTTTTCGAATCGAGGATGACGTAGAACATGGTGACGAACATGCCCTTTTTCATATCATCGGTAACAAAGGCGTTCATCCTGGTCATGACGTCCGAGGCGTTCTTGTTGCCACGCGCCTCCATGCGCAACGCCGTACGGATCATGGTCATCACGAGCGATCCCGGCACGCCTTTGCCGGACACGTCCGCGACGACGACGCCGAGCGTGTCCTCGTCGACGTGGACGAAGTCATAGTAATCGCCACCGACCTCTTTGGCAGCCTGGTAGAAGGGTGCGATGTCGTAACCGCTGATATCGGGATGGTCTTTGGGCAGCAGCGCGTGCTGGATCTGCTTCGCCACCTCGATTTCCTTCTGCAGCTTTTCCTGCTCCAGCACGTTCGCCTGCGCCTCCCGGAACTTGCCGGTAATTTCGTTGAAGACCGACGCGATGGCTCCGATCTCCGCCGGGCCTTCTATGTCGATACGGCCGTCGAGCGAACCGCTCCCAATCGCGCGTACGCCCTCGGTCAGCACCTGTATCGGTTTCACGAACACCGACACGAGGGCCATGACGAGGAGAATGCCCACCAGGAGACACACCACGAAAATGCTGGTTGTGGCCGGACGGGGGTCGGCGATGTCCTTGTACAGCGCGTGCTCGTCCACGCCCAGGTAGACGTCGCCTACCGTCAACAGGCGTCCGTTGGCCTGGTTTCGCACGCGGACCGGGAAACGGATATCCCGGACCGGGCGACCGTTATAGGTGACCTGCATCCATCGGATACGGTTGTCCTCCTCGAGCAGCACACGACCCTCCGGTTGGGCGTAGTCGGTGAAAATTTCGTCTATGCTGCCCGACGACAGGATCGTGCCCTCCTCGTTCACGACGCGCAGGTACGCGAGGTCCCCGTTGCCCTCCATCACGCGTGTGATAAACGCGGTCAGCGTGGTTTGTTCGATCGAGTACATCTGCGGGTGGAGAAGAAGCTCTTTGCTCTTGTTCCCGACGTCCTCGGCCAGGCGCCGCTTTTCCATCCAGCGCGTGGTTCGTTGCGCCTCGATCCCCTGCGTCTGGTGCGCGAAGACGTATCCCCAGATGGCAGCGATAATGACGAAGAACCCGAGGCTTGCCCTGAGCGTGAAACGGTATCGCAAGGACCCGCGCCAGCTGATCCGCTTGGCCACCGCGCCCACCGCCGCCCCGTGGCTCGTTTTCGAGAGGAACAACTCGTTGCTGTCGACTCCGGTGCGGTAATCCACCTGGTCCATGAGGCGGTTGATGAGGAATACACCCAGCCCACCCTTCTTGCCGGTTTCGACGTAGTGCTCCAGGTCCGGCGCTTCGACGCCGGCGAAGTCGAACCGTTTACCCTGGTCGAGGAGCGAGAGGTCGACGCGCCCCGGTGTGATATTGACGCGGATCCGGATCCGGCCGCTGGAGTCGTCGTACGCGTGCTTGATGATATTGGTACAGGCCTCGTCCACCGCGAGCTTCGTGTTGTTCGCTTCGCCTACGGTAAAGCCCGCCTCGCCGCACACTTCGGAGACGAAATCGCGCACGCGGCCGAGTTGACCCTCGTCGGCGGGCACGGTCAACTCGCGCACGGTGACGTCCTTCCCTGTCATGCTCGATGCGGCGGCCATTCGCTCATCCTAGGGGCGTTCCAGTTGCTTGAGGCGCTCCCGGGCCTCTTCGATGTTCTTTTTGACGCTTCTGTTCGTCGGGTCGATCTTGAGGATTTTATCCCATTCGCGAATGGCCGCGAGGTAGCGGTCCTTGGAGAAATGTTGCATGCCCTGGAGGAAAAAGCGCCGAATGGCCTGTTCTTCTTCCTTGGTCAGCGGCGTCAGTTTCCTCGTCGCCATCGCGCGCAACTGCCTCGCCTCCCGGTGCTCGGGATCGCGTTCGAAAACGCCTTCGAGCTCGCGGAGCGTTCCCTGGTAGTCGCCCCGGTCGAACGCCTGCAACGCGGCGTTGTAGAGGTTGACGACTTGCAGGCGCCTTTCCGTTTGCGCCAGGCTCTGGCTTTGGGTTTGGATACGGTCGCGAATACGGTCGAGCGCCGCTTCGGCGTCCGCGTTACCCGGGTCGAGTATCTGAACGTTGTGCCACTCACCCATCGCCTCGGTCAACCGCTGGTCTTTCTCCAGTTGTCCTGCCATCGCGACATGGTCGGCAACGGTCTCATCGATCTTCTCCTGCGTTCTCTTCAAGTAGGCGCGCGCGTCGGCGTGCGTGGAATCGAGAGCGAGGATCGCGAACCACTCTCGCCGCGAACGTACGTAGTCGTTGTCTTGATAAAGTTGCAAACCCGCCTCGAACCGCTCACTGATCGCAGCCCGGTTCTCGATGTTCCGAGTCACGGCCTCCTGCGCCTCGACGAGGTGCTGCGTCAACATCTCCATGCGCTGCGTGGCCTCCTCGTCACCCGGCATGTATTCGAGTACGATCTTCCACTCGTCGAGGGCCGCGGCCTCGTGGCCGTCCGTCTCCGCCCGGCGGGCGTTTTCCCGATGCTCCCCGACCCGGCGCGCGAACACCCTCTGCAAAAGCGCCTGGTCCCTTCGTTTTTGCTCTTTCGCCAGTGCCTCCTCCTGCTCGTACAGGGTAGCCCCGTACGGGGCCGTGAAGGACACCGGCTGCGACGAACCCGCTGTCTCCCGGTTGACAAAAGCAAAGTCGAGACCGAATTCCCGCACGGTAACACCCAGGCCGAAGGTGAAGTTGCCGTCGTCCATGCCCAACCTGAGCGCGGCGTAGCGGGCAAATGTGTACTCGGCACCGACGTGAAACTTGCTCCCCGCCCGCTCGGGCATGTCGAGCTGCATCAACAGGCGTAGTGCCGAGCCGTTGCGGAGCACGTGCGTGTAACCGACACCGGCCAGGATCGTGCGCGCCGTCTCGTCCAGCTCGCGGTCCAGGCGGTGCTTGGGCCCCACGAGGTCCTGAAAGTTGATGCCCAGTGAGAAGCGCGGGATGAAATCGGGCTGATAACGAAAACCCAAATCGATGCCCGGGGCGGTGCTCGACCGGGAGGCGATCTTCTGGTTGGCAATCTTGAAACTGAACCCGGTGGCGAGCGACCCGTGCGCGTACGGGTATCGCTGCTCGAACGCATAACCGATCAACACCTGCGTCTCCGAGTACTCTTGCGTCCCCGTCGGCACGCTGGCGTCGTCAAAACCCTCGAAGTTCGAGCCGACGCGCATGAAGCCGATACCGTAGGCGCCGGCGCTGAGCGTGGGGTACGCGGCACCGAGAAATGTGTAGGTAGCATCGGAAAAATCGCCGAACAACGGCATGTACATGCCCATGAACTGCCGCGACCTCACGTTCTTGAGCGCGGCGGGATTCCAGTATATGGCGCTTGCGTCGTCGGCCAGGCTCACGAACGACCGCCCCAACGACATTCCGCGCGACCCAGCCCCGAGAGTCGAAAAGACACTCTGCGTACCGGCCGTTCCATCCTGTGCGCCCGCCGGCGTGGGAACGAACGCCACCACGCCGAACGCGACGAGCGCGAAGCATCCCGCAAGGGCGGACAGCAGCGCGCGTCGCTTTGTGTTGTGTCGTCTCATGGTTTCCTCATTTTGCCACGGCGATTCTGAACGTCGCCGAATTCGGGCCCGCCTCGACCCTGCACACGTATAACCCGTTGCGCACCACGCGCCCCGCCATGTTGCGCCCGTCCCAGAGCACCTCCTGGGGCCCTGCGCCGGTCAACGGCTCCCCGACGGCGAGGCGTCGCTCATACACCAGCTCGCCCCCGATCGTGAAGATTCGAATCGAAACGCTCGCCGGAGTGTTCAGGAAATACGCAATGCGCGTGGATTCCCGGCCGGCCCGGAACGGGTTCGGGTAATTGTGCGTGTACTCCGAGAATTGGCTGCTAAGAATGACGAGATTCCGCGAGCGCAGCGTGCCGGCGAAGTCCTGCCGGGTTACCTTGTCGACCACGAGGATCATTTCGCTGGAAATAACGTTCTCAACCCGCATGTCGTTTTGTCCGCGCACCTCGATCGTGAGCGCCTCGAACACCGCCCCCGCCGCAATGCTCATACCAAAGACGATATCGGTCGAGCCCTGGGGCGGAACCACGGCGTTCTGGCCGAGTGCGTCCACCGGCACGCGCACGGGGTTCTGGCTCGTAACGCCGTCGATGCGTAGACCGTCCTTGACGGCGTAGAATTCGTCGAGCGCCGCTGCCGGATTCGCGATCAAACCGCCGTTCTGGTCGCGGACGGCAATGTCGATCCAGCGCAGCCGTACGGAATCCGCGTTGACATCGGGGTTTTCGATTCGCACGGCCATCATCTGCACGTCTCGCGCACCCTTGGGGACGACACGAGTCGACAAGCCCAGCACGCTGGAGATATTCTGCACGGTTACCACCGATGCCTCGGTCTGAACCGCGAGGTCCTTGCGGTCGACGACGCGTACCGCCGGCAGGCCGCTGTTCTCGTCGGCCGGCATACTGTCCAGGCGGATGACGATCAGGTCGGGTCCCGAGATCTGCATCGGCGCGCGGACGATCCACGTCACCGAATCGTCGGCAGCCCCGACGGTAAACGCCTGTGAGGCCGGCGGTGACGTCGCATCCAGGGCGTAGCCCGCTGGCAGCGTCATCGAGATCCGCGGCTTTGCCACGGACGTATCGACGGCGGCGGCTACGGCGGCGTTTTCGACGACGGCCTTGACGGTAAACGGTGCCCCTACCGACACCGATCCATCCTGCGCCTCGGGTGAAGCAAGAACCGCGCTCAGCGTCAAAGCCGTTCCGGGCACGACCTGGAGCGGGACTGACTGGCTCGAATCGACAGCGGCCGTCCCGGTGTTGGCATCCGTACCGTCGAATCGGACCTGGAGTGTTTCCGCCCCGGCTGCGGCGGGTGCCCGGATACGGTACTGGACGCTCTGCAAGCCGCCGTTGCCATCGGCGAGGCTTCGCACGATCGGGCCCACGGGCTGCAGCCCCGCCGTATGGACCAGCGTGGAAGTGATATTGACCGTGGTCACCTGGGCAACGACGGTGGCCTCGACAACAAATTCCTGCGCGGCGCTGAGCGTTGCGTCCGTCGCGCCGCCCGGCGACAAGATGCTCACTGCCGGCGAGCTGAAACCGGCGGCGCCGAGCACGTCTACGGTTACCGTCGAATCCGCCAGCGAGACGCCGCCCGGCGCGTTCGTGTTGATATCCAGTGGAATCCTCGAGATACGGGCGGTGAGCGGCTGGGCGAGGGCGGGTGCCGCCGGCGCCACCACGTCCCAACTCACCGGCGTGCCGGCGACGAACGCGCTCACGCTGTCGGGCGTGGCGGGGCCCAACAGAAATCCGGCCGGTACGCTCAGCGTGAGTTCCCCGGAGCCGTCTTCCAGCGCCGTACCCCGGTTTTCAACCACCGCGGTCACGGCGAAGGTCTGTCCGGTGCTGACGCTGCCATCGAGAGCTTGCGGTGGGGCGGCGATGTCGAGGCGCGTGCCTAGATCCACAGGCTTCTGGACGACAATGACCTCCCGGTCATCGACGGGCGGTTTCGGGGCGACCGGCAGGCCGGAATTGACAGAAACGGCCCGGGTGACGGCCGAGGTCAGGAGCAGCTGCTTCTGCCCCTGCTGCACGGCCAGCGAATCCGCCGTGACGGCGAATGCGAAGATGGTGCTGGAATCGGCAGGCATGGATACCGACTGCGGGCTCGCGGCTGAGATCATCGTGGCCCCGTCGCTGGAGAGCGTGACCTCCACACTGTCCACCGCTTCCCCGCTGTTCCGGACCACGACCTCCATCACGAACGGCTGGCGGCTGTTCACGACGGCCAGATCGGGCTGTGGGTTGTTGGGCGCGGTTGCCGTGTCGACACGGGTAGCCGTAATGCGCAGCCCCGACGGACTCACCACGCGAACGGTGGCGCTATCCAGGCCGGCAACCGCCGTGAGATCGTTCACATCGCTCCCGGAGAGCGCCGCTTCCACCCGAACCGAACCGGTGTCGCTGCCCGTGGTCGTTATGAAATATCGCAGTGTGTCCCTGGCGAAACCACCGACGGTCCACCCTGGACGCCCGGAGAGAAAGGTCGAAGGCGGTGCTACGATATAGTCGTTGAGCGGCGCGGGCCCGAGGAAGAACGAAAGATCGCTACCCGCGGGCGTCGCCAGCGTGAGCTCCGTCCCGCCGTCGTTCCGCACCGTCACGTCCACGGTCCACGCCTTCGTCTGCTGGCGGGTAACGGTGGGCTGGCTCGGGGCCACGCCCGAGACCGCCAGCAGCGCCGGCGTCGTCTTGGCGAAGGTCTCCAGCGAGTCCGTGTGCGGGCCGATGATCACGAGTGTCGAATCCATGGCGTTGGCGTCGAAGGCAGAGACAACGACGGCGGTCACCGACTCCGCACCCGTAACACCATCGGCCATCACGAGGAGCGTATCGGCCATCGTGGCGCCGCCTGCCAGGCGGTTGATCGTCACCGTATCGGGCGGTTGTGGAACGCTGCCACCAGAGGCGGCAATCGTGAACGTTACGTCCGCCAGGTCGGCTTCCCCCGGGTTGGCGATCCCGACGCGCACTCCGAATACCTGGCCCGTGTTGACATTGGGTGAGTTGGGCGCGGTGACGACCGTGCTCTCTATGTCGACACGCGCCGAATCCTGTACGACGATCGTTCCGAAACCGCTGCCTTGCAGCTCGGTGTCCCACTCGTTCTGGATACCGCTGTTACCCTCGATTCCCCGCACGGCGGCGTGCAGCAGAGCCGGTCCCGGCAAAGAGCCCGTGGCGTCGGCCGTGAAGATCAGGCTGTCGAGTTCCCCGCCCGCGAGCGTCGAGTCCGCCCCGCCGGCGAGACGTGTCGGCCCCAACCACTGGAAGCCCGATGCCGGCAGCGTCCTAATCTCGGGAAACACCGCATCGAACACGAGCCGAGCTGCCGCTTCACCCGTGTTTTGTACCTGCACGACGGCCCACCAATCCGTACCCTGGCCGGCCGTAACGGCCGCTTGCGACGTACGGATCCGCATCACGCGCAGGCTCGCCGGTGCCTGCACCACGACATTCGCCCAGCCGCCGTCGAACGTGTTGTCCGTGACGGCTTCCGCCGTCATGGTATCCACGGCGGCGAACTGCCCGTGGACACTCAGCTGCCCCGTGGCCGGCCCCGTCACGCCGACGGTAAAGAGAATCTCACCGGTCTGGGCAGCGGGCAGCACATCCGAGCCGATATTCTCAAACCGGTAGTCACCGGTGATCGTGTAGTCGCCGGTCACGTCGCCGGCACCGAAGAGCGTGAGGTTCAACCCCGTACCGGTGGAATCGATGCGGATCGGTGTATCGCCGCCGTTGACCACCACCATGCGAACCGTCCAGTCCCGTGTCTGTGAGGCCGTTACGGTACCCTGCGAAACAAGAATGCTATCGATGCGAACCCGGGCGGGATCGACGATCGTGACGCTGTCGGGGCTGGTGAAAATCATGGTTTTCAGGTACCCATTTCCGTTTTCGATACCGGCGATCTGCACTTCCGGCAAGAAGGTCCCGGCAAGGAAGGAACTGTCGACGAGTGTGTTCTCGAAAACCAATCGGGTAGAGGCGCCCGCGGTGATCGAATCCTCGAAGGTCGCGTCGAGCCGTGCGCGCACCTCACGTGTGCCGTCCGAGAGAACGAAACGTGTCTGGTCGGGGTCGAGTTGGAGATTCGACGTGCCCGCGGCTTCGGCGAGGTCCACGG
Organism: Candidatus Krumholzibacteriia bacterium; assembly: GCA_046754105.1. GTDB lineage: Bacteria > Krumholzibacteriota > Krumholzibacteriia > WVZY01 > WVZY01 > JAZGDW01. Next base: position 1,697 of record JBHHVD010000019.1, on the reverse strand, counting down.
CGAAGACGACGTTGCTGCCCCGCGTGAGGTTGACCGGATTCAGGGAGCCCGGCACGTACGCGGGGTCCGGTGGCAGCTGCACGGCGATGACGGCCGCCGAGTCCGCCGTAACCAACGTGTCGGTATTCAGCTCCCGTCCGGCCAGGTGCACGTCGAAGGGATGGCTGCCCGGCGTGCCGAAGTCGGGGGCCGGACCCACCGTAAATCTAAGAACCGCGGACGAGTCGCCCTCGAGCACCGCAGCGCCGGAGGGGAGGGTTACCGTATCCGCCGGCGTCGCGGTGGGAAAGGTGACCCGGGTTTCCGCCGGCTCCAGGGCGAGGTCCGCCGTTCCGTTGTTTCGGATCGTGACATCTATGGTCCACGGTGCGTTTTGTAGATTGGTCACCGGTTCCCTGGATTTGGTGATCTGCAGGATGGACAGGTCCGCCGCGGTCTCGACCTCGACGTTTCCCGTACCGGAGGTGTCAGTCGTGTCGGCCCGCATATCGCCGCTGTTGAGCTCGACCGCCGATACTCGGCCACCCATTGTGTATGACCCCGGAACCGCTGTCGCCGTCACGTCGAAGAAGAGACTGTCGATCTCGCCGGGGTCGAGCCGCGTTCCGCCGCCCTCGAGCGCCGGGCGCGGGGTCCAGAACCACGCACCGGCAGGTGCAAATTCAAGCGCGGCCGCCGCCGGCTGGAGTTGCACGGTCGCGCCGCCGGTGTTACGCAGCACCATGCGCGCGACCCACGGCTGCAGCTGCGCGGCCGTCAGCGTCGGCTGGCTCGGGGCGATCGAAACGATATCGAGCACGCCCGGGGGCTGTACGGTAACGCTGCCGCTTCCTCCATCCACCGTGTCGTCGGAGAAGATGAGAAGGGGGTTCTGGGGACTGACGCCGACCACGGTACCGTTGAGGAGGACGGTACCCGTGGTGTCCCCGGTACTCAGCACCACGAACCTCAACGAATCCTCTATGCCACCGGGGAGGAGTGTGCCGCCGCCGGTCTCGAGCGCCACGGGTGGCTGGACCACGTAGTCGCCCGTCACGTTGCCGCTCGCCAGTGAGACGAATTGGAGAGCGGTCGACGCCAGGTCCAGGTCGACGCTCGCCTGGCCGTTGTTGCGAACGGCCATGATGACGTCCCAATTCCTGCCCTGTCCGCTTGTCACGGTGGCCTGTTTGGGCGCGATCCTCTTGATGCTCAACTGCGGCGCCTGCTGCACGAGGAGGTCGCCGGGTGTCAACATCAAGGTCCGGCTCAGCGGATTGCCGTTCTCGACCCCGACCAGGTCGACGAACGCGGTCTGCGCGCCGAGCGGTACGAGCGTATCGACCAGAGTCGCTCGAAACCGCAGCACGGGCGCCGCGCCGCCGGCGACGGAGTCGATACTCGCCGGATCGAGCCCGGCCGCGAAAAGCCCGCCGCCGAACCGAAACCGCGTCTGCGCGGGGTCCAGGCGCAACGTGGCCGCGGCCAGGTTCGTGTTGCTCACGTTCATGCGGAATTCAACCTCGGTTCCGGCCGAGGCGATGCCCGGTACCAGCGACCCGGCGACGTACGCAAGCTGCGGGAACAGTTCCATTCCCACGCTGCCGCTGCCGGCGCCCGAGCTGATCGGTGTACCGCTGTTTATCTCGGTACCCGACACCAGCACGAGAATATCCTTCACACCGGGGACCGAAACCGCTCCCGTCGTGTCGACGACG
>JBHHVD010000018.1:0-41384 GCA_046754105.1 Candidatus Krumholzibacteriia bacterium | reverse complement strand
GAGCTCGGTCGCGAGGCTGACGCATTCGTGCCGGCTCCGGAGGGCATCAGGCCGGAATGGTACTTTATGTTCATGTTTCAAACGCTGAAGCTGCTGCCCGCGCACGTCTGGTTCGTGGAGGGAGAGGTTCTGGGTATTGTCGCCTTCGGGCTGGTCGGGGTCGCATGGATGATGGTCCCTTTTTGGGAAATAAGGCATCGCCCCGGGCGGAAAGTGCGGCCGATGACGGTTATAGGGGTCATGTCGATCTTGTACATGGTCGTGATGACGATTTGGGGGTACCTTGTCTAGAGAGGGAGTTGCCATGAGCGGCCACGGGGTGACCGTTTTCGTGATCGGTCTGGTAATGCTGATTGCCGCATGCCTCGCTCGTGTGGCGGTGGCTCAGGAGGAAAAGGCTGTCGAGACGGACCAGTGTGTGGTGTGCCACGTCGAGAACGAGCTGCTGCCAGAGGATTATATCGAGGACGATATTCACATGAAGATGGGGCTGACGTGTGCGGGCTGCCACGGGGGAGACGCCACGTCCGATGACGATGAGGTGGCGATGTCCGCCGAGGCGGGATTCGTCGGCGCGCCGGCGAAGAAAGATCTGCCACGGTTCTGCGGCAGGTGTCATTCCGATACTGACTACATGCGCCGGTACCGCCCCAGGATTCCTACCGACCAGGTGAAACAGTACTTCGCAAGTCTCCACGGTATCCGCCTCAAGCAGGGTGATGAGAAGGTCGCGGACTGCGCGAGTTGCCATACCGCTCACGGTGTTCTCGCGGTGACGGATTCACGCTCGTCGGTCTACGCGTTGAACGTGCCGGCTACATGCAACCGCTGTCACGGCGATGCGGAGTACATGAAGGGTTACGGCATACCAACGAATCAATACAATAAGTTTGCGAAAGGCGTCCATGGCAAGGCGCTGCTCGAGGACCAGGACGTCGGCGCCCCGGCGTGCAACGACTGCCACGGCAATCACGGGGTGATGCCTCCCGGCATCTCTTCGGTTCGACAGGTATGCGGAAACTGCCACGTCAATAACATGCGGTTCTTCACGGCGTCCAAGATGGGAGCGGCCTTCGAGAAGGAGGAACTGCACGGGTGCGAGGAGTGCCACAGCAACCACGATATCGAGAAAACCTCCGATGCGATGGTTGGCACGGGTGAGGACGCGGTGTGCACCGACTGCCACGCCGCGGGGGACAAGGGCTACGAGATGGCGGGAGCGATAAGCGCGCTGCTCGGTGAGTTGACGACCGCCTACGCTGACGCAGAGGAAAAGCGGGACGAAGTGCATCGTATCGGCATGGATGACGTCGAAATAGGGTTTGTATTGCAGGAGGCGCGCCAGAGCTTGATCCAGGCGCGGACGTCCGTGCACACTTTCGACGCCGAGCTGGTCAGGGAAAAGACCACGGAAGGCACCGCGAAGGCCCGGGAAGCCCTGGGCCTCGCCATCGCGCAAATCGAGGAGAGTCACGTCCGCCGCCGCGGGTTCGGCATGGCGACCGTGTTCATCAGCCTGCTCGCCCTGGCGCTGTTCCTGAAGATACGCCAGCTCAGTGACAGCTAGCAGCCGCGGGTCAACTAATTGATAATAAGCAAGTTGCGCTTTTGGCATTCTTTCTTTGCCAAACGGTGAGCGGCGGTTTATACTTCTAGTAAGAGAAGAGTTTCACAATCTCTGTGAGGGAGGAGAGAGATTATGAGTAAATTGTTGGTTGGTATAGCGTTAGGAGCTTGTCTATTCGCCTGCTCGAGCTCGAGCCGTGCCGAAGAGGCGCAACGGATGTTCGTGGGGACGGCGAAGTGCAAGATGTGCCACAAGACACCCGCCCAGGGGGAGCAATACGGAATCTGGGAGAAGGGCCCCCACGCCAAGGCGTACGAGTCTTTGGCCAGTGAAAAGGCGATGGAGGTGGCCAAGAAGAAGGGAATCGCGGATCCCCAGAAGGCCGACGAGTGCCTGAAGTGCCACGTGACAGCCCACGGGGTCGACGAGAAGTATCTGGGGACCAAGTACACGGCGACCGATGGCGTCGGCTGCGAATCATGCCACGGCGCGGGGAACGATTACAAGAAGAAGAAGACGATGATCGCGGCCCTGAAGGGAGAGATAGAGCCGGCTTCCGTCGGCCTGGTCATTCCGGATGAGAAGACCTGTGTCAAGTGCCACAACGAGGAAAGCCCGTTCTACCAGGAATTCGATTTCGAGAAGATGGCCGCCAAGATCAGCCACAAGATGCCGGAGGAGCGCAGGGCCAAGCACAAGACCGTATCTCAGTAAAGGACGGCAGGTCGCGGGTGCTGATTTGCAGCGCTGCCCCGCGGGAATCGAAACGGACCGGACGCGAAAACGCCCGGTCCGTTTTTGTTGGTGGCAACCGGCCGGGGCGTCGCGAGGGGGTTGCCGGCGGGCCTCCCTCGCCGCGGTTCGCGCATTCTAGCGATAGCCGAAGAGGACGGAATGCATGATCAGCAGGATGAGTATCACGCCGAGAGAGAGAAACCCGTAACCGAATGCGCGGATCAGGATCCTGGATCGCTTCGAGCTCGTTCCCGTCACGACGCGTTTTCGCAGCTCGCCGCTGTTCTTGAGCGCCTCGTATTCCCGCGGGCGGTCCTTCATGTAGTCGCCGAGCGGGGCAACGCCGGTGAACACGACCGTGACCATCGGAAGGTCTCGGGCCTCAGGTGGGTGTTGAAGAAATGTATCGTGAAATGAATCCGACGGCGAGGAGCGCCTCATCGCTGTGGACAATCGTCGCGCGGCAGTCGAGGCAGGTGTCGTTGTCCACGGAGGAGAGAGCCGGAGGAAACAACGTCAGTAGCAGGACCCATGCGGCGGCAAACGCCACGGCGCCAGCCCGAACTGCATGCATCTCACGGTTGCGTGCCGGTGTGACACTCATAGCATCCCGTCTCCCGCCACTCCTCATCGATGTCCTCTGGATGGACGAATTCGAGGCCGTCCTGCGACGTGGCCATTTGCAGTCGCTCGCCGCTACCCTGGGAGAGTATCGTGTGAAAGGTCTTGCACTCGCGGGTCACGACCCAACCGTCTTCGCTGACTTTGTTGCCGTCGTGACAGCGCATGCACCCGGGAAAGATAAAATGTCCGATGTTGTCCGGGTAATGGTTCCAACGCACTTTCATCTCGGGAAACATGCTTTGAGAAAATTGCTGCTGGGTCGCAAGCACGGCCTGCTGTATTGCAACGCGGCGCCGGCTGAAGACCTCGGGATGGTCGTCCCTGTAAAACGCCGGAATCCTGGAAGCGATGCTCTGCAAGGCGGCGGTTTCGGTCTCGTAATCCGTTTCCATGGCTTCCACCGCCAGCCGCTTGATTTCCGGGAGCGTTCGATCGATCTGGCCGGTCAGGATCGCACGATCGATGACGTTATCCGGCGAACGAACTTTGTGGCTCGAAGCGCTTGATTTTTATCAATTTCCGTCAAAAAACGTTGACGGGGGTCCCCCACTCGCACAAGGTAACACTAGTGCTTGAGAAAGATTTCACAATTAAGCATACGTGGGATTGGTCACACATGCGGCGCGCACGCCAACACTGGATCATCCTTTGCCTAGCCTCGCTGGTCGCCGCGGGCGCAGCGGCTCGGGCCCGGGCGGCGTCGGCGATCGAGAAGGACTACGCCAGCGATTGCCTCGACTGCCACGACGACTACGACGCTTCGGTGAGGGGCAGCGCCCATCAGCTCCATACTACGGGGGCCGGGATGCGGGTGTTTTGTTCCAGCTGCCATGCCGGTGGGGAGGCCCACATGGACGACCCGGATGAGGCGCTACCCCGCAACGCCGCTCGAGCGGACGTGGTCACGGCGGCGCTCATCTGCGCGTCGTGTCACGCCAACCCGCACCAGCAGAACATGCTCGAGCGAAACGTGCACGGCGACAACGACGTCAACTGCACCGCCTGCCACGGAATCCACAACAACAAGCACGAACGGCTCCTCAAAGACGATGAAGCGACCCTTTGCGTGTCTTGTCACCCCTCGGTGAGAGGTGATTTCAGCAAGCCCTTCCGGCATCCCGTCGACGACGGTGTCGTCAAGTGCAGCGATTGCCACATCGCCCTCGACCAGAGTCATCGCCAGATCGCATACGCCGGGGCGACGGAGCTGTGCTACACCTGCCATAACCAGATGCAGGGGCCGTTCCCGTTCGAACACCAGGCGACACTAGAGTTCTCGACCGAGGAGGGAGGGTGTTTGAACTGTCATGCCGCGCACGGCTCGAACCTCCCGCGCCTCCTGAAACAAACGTACGAGCCCCCGAACTTTGCGCTGTGCGCACAGTGCCACGTTGTTCCCAAGCACCAGTTCAATTCACGTCACGGCACGCAGTGGGCGGGCATGCCGTGCAGCGATTGTCACGTCGACATACACGGTTCGTATCGAAACGACAAGTTCCTGACGCCGGCACTGGAGCCCCAGGGGTGCTTCGCCGTGGGGTGTCACGGGATGTCGGTGAGGACGCAGTGATGAAGACGGCGTTGAATATGGTACTGGTGGCCGGCGCGGTGGTCGCCATGTTCGCGCTACCGGCGCAGGCGGGCGACGTCGAAGGGACGATTCGGCTTGGCGGTGTCGTCGTCGACGAGGACGTGGGGGACTTTTCCGCCATGCAGGAGACGTACAATCTCTACGACGGGTTCAACCTGACCGGGATCCGCCTGCGGGGCAGTTTCGACCCGGGGACCTACCCGCGGAGCTTCTTCTCCCTGGACCTCCGCGACCTCAACCAGGACAGCCGCAAGGGACGATTCGAATTCAGGATACCGTCGGTGATCAGTTTCAAGACCAGCTACGACCAGAACCGCCAGGTTTTCGATCCGGCCCGGGCGGTGAGCTCGGAGCGACGCGACTGGCGATTTGGCTCGCGCGTGACACCGGCGCCGTGGATGCTGCTGTCCGCCGACTACAGCCGTATGTCGCGCAAGGGAAGCCGCCTGGGCTTTCCGGCGGGCGTACAGAGCGACCTCGGGACCGGATACGACTACACCTTGAAGAGCGGCCGCTTCGAGGGACAGTTCCGTCGCGGCCCCAGGTTCGTAGCGCTCGCGTATGAATTCTCGGATTACTCCGACGATCTTTTTGATACGGCGGATCGAGACGGCAAAGTGTTTTCCGTGCGGCTCTTTCTCCCCGGCGTTTTCACCGACAAGCTCACGCATACGCTCCGCGCCTCGTATGGAAAGTCCGAGCTGTCCAACACAGCGCTTGAGCACACGACGAAGAGCTTTCAATACTCCGGCGTCCTGCGGCCGGTGCAGCGCTTCCAGTTCAAGTACAAGTTCCTCGCGCGGCGTGTCGAAGATGATGCCACGCTGCTGCGGACGGACGATTTTCAAAACGATTTCGACGCAAGGTACTGGCACCGGTACGGAGCGGTGTGGGGTGGGTACAGCTACGAGCTGAGCGACGACGACCGGTCGCTGACCCGCTACAACACGTACCGGGGTGGGACGAAGGTCCGAATCCCCGGCGTGATGCGGGCGAGCGTTCACTACTCGAACCGTTCGAAAGAAGACAAGGATGATTTCACCCTGCTGCGGGATTCGGAGGCGGAACGGACCGAGGCCAAGATCGACGTCTACCCGATCAAGAAAGTCACGCTCGGCACCCGATACGTGATCCGAAACAGAGAACTGCACGACATCGGCGTCGACACCGAAGGCGAGAGCATCAGCGGCTATCTCCGGTACGACTCGCGGCTGTGGGGACGGCTGAGCGCGGCCCTGAGCGCCGACTACTCCTACTCCGAAGACAATTTCGACGATCGCGTGGGCTCGTTCAACACGCGCAGCCAGTTCGTCACCGGCCGCGTCGAGCCGTCGTACGGGGCGTTCAAGAGCGCGGCGGGAATCACGTTCACGGACGTGGCACGGGACCTCGATATCGAAAAATCCACCCTCTTTCTCGAAGCCGTCTATACGTACAGGAACGTCTATCACCTGGAGGTAAAGTACAACGCGTACAACTACGACGACTTTATTCTCCTCAACCGCTACTACACCGCAAACGTCGTCTGGTTCAATATCGCATACGATTTCGGGGCCGGGAAATAATAGTGCGCAGAAAAGGGAGGACCAAAATGAAGATACTAAGAAGGGGCCTGGTGTTTTTCGCCTCGCTGGCGGTGATCGTCGCCATCGGTGCCTGTGAACGGCAGATTACCAGGGTCGAACAGGTTGTAACGGCCCAGAACTGCTTCGACTGTCACAGCGATAACAATACATTCCTGGTCTCCGCAGAGCAGCAGTGGCTGAACTCCGTACACGCGAGCGGCAACAACATCGACCACAATGACAACGGGTGCCAGGTGTGCCACACGAGCGAGGGATTCGTGGCCAGCGTGACCGGCGGCACCGTGCCGCCGATCGTCGACAATCCGACGCCGATCCACTGCTTCACCTGCCACGCGCCGCACACGAGCGGGGATTTCGGGCTGCGAGTGACGACGGACGCCGTCCTCCAGAACGGAGTGTCTTTCGACCTGGGCGCGGGCAACCTCTGCGTTTCGTGCCATCATTCGCGGCAGAACGTGGATACCTTCGTGAAGACGGCCAACGACACGGTCATATTCACGAGCCCATACTGGGGACCGCACCATAGTGTCCAGGGCGATATGCTCATCGGCTCGAACGGGTACGAGTACGCGAGTTTCAACTACACGGATACCGGCCACAAGCTTTTCACAACCGACGGTTGTATCGATTGCCACAAGGACGTGACGCAAAATCTCGTCCTGGGGGGGCACTCCTTCAACATGACGTTCGTTGAGGCGGCGGACACCGTTATGAACACGGAAGCGTGCAAGAGCTGTCACGGCACGTTACCCGATTTCGACAGGTTTGGTGTGCAAACCAGTGTCGAAGCCCTCCTGGCCACGCTGAAGGCGCAGCTCCTTGCGGCCAACCTCATCGATGCCCAGGGCCACACCGTGGGGTCCAGTACCAATCCGCGCGTGGTCGCCTCGTCGGATTCCGCCGGAGCGGTGTGGAATTTTCTTCTGGTCGAGGAGGACCGGAGCCGCGGTGTGCATAACCGCGAGTATATCGAGGGTCTCTTGAACTCTTCGATCCTGTTCATGCAGGGAGTGTTGCCGGCACCGCCCGCGGACGTCGCCGCCAAACGGCACGGCTCGCAATCGGGCCAACGGTGAACCATCGCCCACTCTGCCGGATGCCGAAACGGGGAAGTGATGCTCGAGTCGGGGTCGGCATCCGGCGGGCGGTCTATACGACGTTCGAGCCCGCGCCCCAAGGCCGCGCTGTGGCGTCCGTGAGCCACGCTCCCGCCGCCGGGCGCCGCATGCCCACAGGGCCGGGCCGCAGGAGTTGCAACGCCGGTTACCACCACGGATAACAATTCTATTGCCAGATCGTTTATTGCCCGCTATCATTCATCGCCGTATCGAGTTGTAGCAGCCGGCGTCGTGCGGTGTTTTTCCGAGCGCCGGTGCTCTCCAAAAAGGAATCCCAGGTGCGAAGGTAGCTCAGCCGGTAGAGCAACGGACTGAAAATCCGTGTGTCGGCGGTTCAATTCCGCCCCTTCGCACCATCTTTTTCAGGTTGCGCCGAGTTGGAATCCTCGCCAAGCACCCCACCTGTTACGGGTCCGGCACGTCCAAGGGAATCGTGGTAAGCTTCGTTCGCCTTGCAATGCCCAGGACGAGCGCATCGCATCGTCCTGGAGACATCGGCAGCCGTGCGTCACAGGCCGGCGCGCCGGTACTATCTGAGACTGATAACCCTCTTCTCGCGCAAGCATTCGAATGCCCGCCGGACGAGAGGATCGCTCAAATTCTCAACCCGATACAAGGTTCCTGCGGCGGTGAGGGTCGCATCTACTTTTTCCTTTTTCGCCAGCATTTCTGATCTGAGCGCCTGGCTGACCCGGCCGGCCTCGCGCCAGGCGAGAAAACGATCGATGTCTCTGAGGCCGATTTCCTCCCTCGTGTCCTGCAACTCCAGCGCGAAAACCACGTTGCCCGCCGCGATCGAACGGCCGTTGTTTACCACGGCCAAGGTCTCCACGCGATTCCGGCTGTGCATGTTGACCACGGGACTCGAGCAGCCGAACAGTGTCAGGGCGACGGTGGCCGCCGCAGGGGGCGCCACGACCCGGAGTTTCCGGCGATGAAACATGACTTGCTCCTTCCAGTTTGCAGGCCGTCCGGTGCTGTGGCTCAAGACGGACTACGGACTGGGAATGTTTCTTGACGAATGTCAAGCGAGCGCTGTCTAGGGAGCACGCGCCTCCAATAGCTGGTTCAAGAACGGGATTGCCCTGGAATACCGCCGGCGACGAGGCCGGGCGGCCGCGTAACTTGTTGACTAAGTGCCTTGAATACTATATAATTAGCCGCCGGTCGGCAGGGGATACTTTTCACGGACTTTCTAGAGAGGAGTGCTGGTAGCGAGTTCACGAGGCCCTTCTCGTTGCGGACCCGGGCCTGCGTGTCCGCACCGCCGCCTTTGCACACTCGAGAGGGTGCCTTTCCTCGTGTGCCGCGTCCGCACCTCGCTCCTCACAGGCGTTTCACTTCTCCGGGAGCGTGGTCGAACCATGAAGAAACTGTTATCAGTCAGCGTGATTCTGGCGGCTGTGGCGTGTGTTCTCGCGACGGAGAGCGACGCGGGACGAAAGAGCCGCAACCCGCCCTTTCCCACACAAGATCCGATCATCGGCGCGTCCCTGTCCGCGGCCGCGGTCGACACGTTCGACCTCGGCTGGTTCAGCTTCGACGCCGGCGGGGTTGGCAGCGCGCAGGGTTGGATTTCGGTCGACCTCACGGCGCAGCTGTCCCAGTTCTGGCACGTGGCCTCGAGCGCGGGCGAGTTGAACGGCGGCAACCACGGCAACCTGCTTCCGCTCGAGGGTAGCAAGTCCATGTGGTGCGGTGTTGCGCCGACGACGGCGATCCCGTTTTGCGGGTGGGCCGAACTGCCCGGTTACGGCAACGACTGGGATCAGATACTGACGACGAGCACGCTGCCCGGTGACAGCGTGCGTATCGCATACAAGGTGTTCTGGGATTCGGAGCCGGGTTACGACGGTACCGTGGTCGAGTATTCGGGCGATGGCGGAGTGACCTGGACCGCGTTCCCGGTGGGCGCGGGTCTGACGGAACGCGCGAATATCTACGATCTCGGCCCGACGACCCTCGTCGAGTCCTTCGCAGCGGGTGGGTTGTCCGCGGTCCTGGTTCGCTTCCGGTTTCAATCCGACGGCGCGCGATCGGACGAGGACGGCCTGTGGCCGACGGACGGTGCGATCCTCGTCGACAGCGTGACCGTGACCACGTGGGCCTCCGGAATCCAGGCGAGCACCAACCTGGAGACGTTCGAAAGCGCGGCCGACGGATCGACGACGGCCGGTATCTGGAGTGCCACAGCTCCCGCTCCTTTTGGTGACTTTGCCGCGCTCTACCCGGGCGTTTCGGTCCTCCAGGAGGACGCCTGCTTTACGGCCTTTTCCTTCTTCTGGGCATGGTTCGACAATCCGGCGAGCACGAACTACAACTGCCACATACCCAACCCCCTGCCCAGTGTAGGGGCGCTCCCGTTCGGGAATGCCGCGGGTCTCTATCTCAGCAACGAGATCTGGTCGCCGGCGATTGCCAACATCGGTGCCGGTGCGGAGTACCGGCTGGGGTTCCGTGTCTACAAGGATCTTCCACACGACAACCTGCAGTTTTTTACGTGGAAAGTGCGCACGATCGACGGGACGGGATGTCCCACCGCGTGGCGGGACCGGGAATACGTCTACTACGGGGGACACAAGTTCTGGCTGCCGTTCGAGGAGCCGGTCGGTGATCTCATCGATGCCGGCGCCCCCAACATCCAGATCGCCGTGGGCGTAGTGGACCTGTGCGGCATCTGGTGTGGTGTTCTTGGTTCGGGAGCCTGTCACAGCCACGCGCCGTTGATAGACGAGATCCACCTCAAGCGTATCAACGTGCTCGGCCCGCAGTGGGGTATCCGCCACATCGATCTCTTTCAGGACAACTTCGCCGAGGACGGCACCCTGACCGGTACGGCGCGCGCCGACCGGGCAGAGGACATCGCACCGGCGACGAGTCCCACGGTTTTGCCGGGTGACTCGGTGAGCATGACGGTGCGGCCCGTCGGCACCGATGGGCTTACGGGCGTGGGCCCGGCGGCGTACCTCTACGCGGCCGTGTGGCCCCAGGGCCAGACCGGAAAGGCCGGCGTGAACATCGAGGCGCAGGAAACGCGAGCCGGTGTTGGCAAGCGGTGGCCGCTGGTGGCCAGCCCCGTGCTGGGGGGCGCGCAGTGGTACCAGTTCCGCATGGACAGCGTCGTGACGGTGGCGGGGGGCGTGGGACCCGCCGGCCTCGTGTGCGTCGACCTCAACGACAACGTCTTTTCGCCGGGGGATACCATCTGTTACTTCTTCGGTGCGGATGACGGTCTCGGAAACGCGACGTACTGCCACCGCCTCTTCGACGGTCAGGGGCAGAATAACGTCACCACGGACATCAACCAGGCGGCGAGTTCCCCCATGGAATTCACGATTCTCCCCGCGGGTGGTGTGGCGAGGGGAGGCGATATCCTCTACGTCGATGACGCCGACGACCGAGGAGGGCCGACGCAGCTGTTCTTTGATACGGCCCTGGATTACTTACAGATCAGGGACGAGGTCGACCGCTACGATATCCTCGACTCGTCGACCTTCGGAGGCAACGGTCTGGCGACCCGTGTGAAGAACGTCGCTACCCAGATCATCGGTCCGTACCGCAAGATCATCTGGAATTCGGGCAACCGCGAGAGCGGACTGATGGGAGACGGCGGAACCGTTGGAGGGGGTGGAGGGCAGAACAAGTCCCCCGACTTCTCGCTGATCTTCCAGTTCCTCGACACGCACACCAACAACCCGGGTGTCTACTACAGCGGTGACGACGTCGCCTCGGATTGGGCGCTGACCTTGATCGGCGCAAGTGCCGTGAACACGCGCTCGGTCTATATGAACTTCAACCTGGACCCGGCGGCCCCGAACGGTGACCACAAGAACGCCGGCGAGCCGGCCTCGCCGCTGGTTTCCGGCGCGCCGGGGGGATCGGGATCGTTCAACATGTCCGGGTTCAAGCCAGACTCGCTGGTGGTCTACGGCGGCTGCCCCATCTTCAATGATTTCGACCTCCTGCAGGCGACCGGTTTGTCCGTCGCGGAGATGGAAAATGCAGCGACGGGCAAGACCTACGTCCTGAGCCAGACGACGGCCAATTCGGCTGGCAGTACCGCCCGCTTCCTGCTGTCCGGATTCAGCTACCATTTCATCCGCGACCCCGGAACCCCCGGTAGCATCCTGGCGCGGGTGACGCACCTCGAGCACGTTCTCGAATTCCTGCAAAACATCGTCCCGACCCCGACGGGATTCGAGCCGCAACTGTACGCGAACGTCCTCAGGCCCAACTATCCAAACCCGTTCAACCCGACGACGACCATCGGGTACGAGATCAAGGATCGAGGCCACGTGACCCTGAAGATCTACAACGCAGCCGGACAGCTTGTGCGCACACTGGTGAACCAGGTCCAGGTACCGCAGGCCGGCGGCTTTTCGGTCACGTGGGACGGTACGAACAACGCCGGCCAGGCCGTTTCCTCGGGCGTGTATTTCTACAAGCTCGCGGCCCGGAACTTCACGATGACCCGCAAACTGGTGTTGCTCAAGTGATATGGAAACGGCTGGTGTCAACCTCCGTTTTGTAGTGTCGAGTCCCGGGCGTATCGGGTGATCTCATCATAGAGGACCCCGCGCTGGGTTTCAAGATACTCGAGGTGCTCGAGTTCGGTGGCGAGTGCGGTGTGCATGGCACCGTCGAGTTCATCGCGGAGTTTGGTGAGCCATCGACGATGCATCGCCTGAGAGTTTAATCACTTGTGGCGCTTGGACATCGTCCTCCAGGACGGCGGCGGTGATGGAATTAAGATGCACATCAGGACCGACATAGATAAACTTATCCATGGCGGATACCTCCGTGTTTGAGTGTCTTTGAACACTCACGTGTGCACTGCTCTGGTGTGTGCTCTGATGATGCTCTCACCAGAGTAACCCACGAGATCAACGCCGGAAGGTCCAGCCGTTTCTATATGTACTAAGCCCATTTCGCAGGGCACCTGCGACGGCTCCGGCAGCCGCTCCGCTCGCAGCGGGGCGGCTGTTTTGGTTGAAGGACCGAAGGGGGTCCTTTACCATCAAGCGCACTGTGCCCGCCGGCGTGCGGGCGAGCGTTTCCATCGGTTCCAAACGACGGTACCACGCGTATGATCGGCGAGACAGTATCCCACTATAAGATCCTCGAGAAACTCGGAGAGGGCGGCATGGGTGTTGTCTTCAAGGCAGAGGACACCAAGCTCGACCGGCTGGTGGCCCTGAAGTTCCTGCCCCGGCAGCTGCACGCGGCAGCCGACGCGAAGAAAAGGTTCATTCTCGAGGCGAGGTCGGCTTCCAAGCTGGATCACCCGAACATCTGCACCATTCACGAGATCGACGAGACCGCGGACGGACGCACGTTCATCGTCATGCCGTGTTACCAGGGGCAGACGCTCGGAGACATGCTCGAGGACGGCCCGTTGGATCCCGGCGAGGCGATCGCCATCGTTTGCCAGGTGGCGTCGGGCCTGGCGCGTGCGCACGAGAAGGGCATCGTGCACCGCGACATCAAGCCGGGAAACATCCTGCTCACCGAGGACGGGCAGGTGAAGATCGTGGATTTCGGCCTCGCCAAGCTCAGCGGCAGCACCCGCATCACCAAGACCGGTACCACGATGGGCACGGTGTCGTACATGTCGCCGGAACAGGCGCTTGGGGGAGAGGTCGGAGCGGCCTCCGACGTGTTCTCGCTCGGCGTCGTTCTCTACGAGTTGCTCTCCGGCAGGCTCCCCTTCGACGCGGAACACGAGGCGGCCATCCTCTACCAGCTCGTGCACGAAGACATCCCGCCTCTTTCCACGCACCGGGGCGACATTCCCGAGGCGCTGACCCGGGTCGTGGAACGGGCGTTGGAGAAGGAAGTGGGACGGCGCTACGCCGACGGCGCGGAACTGCTCGAGGCACTGGAGGATGCCGCCGACGTGCTCGAGCTGGGACGACCCTCGCGCCGTCACCGGGTCCGGCGTTCGCGGCGCGCGAGGCTAACGCTCGGTCCGCGCGCGCGTATCGCGCTTGCCGTCGTTGGAATCGCCGTCGTCGCGGTCGTGGCGAAGACGCTGTGGCAGAACCGCGTGTTGTCGCCGAGTGAAGCCCACGCCCTGGCCGTCGTGGATTTTCGTGACCTGGCCACACCAGACGACCGCACCATTTCCGCCGGCATGACGGGGCTGGTGCAAGTGGGACTGGTCGAGAGCAGTCCCATACGCGTTATCAGCCCGGAGTATCTCTACGATCTCCGCCGCCGCCTGTTCGACACCGAGCACGGCCCGATCGAAGAGACCGAGGCGCTCGAGGTGGCGCGGCAATCGGGTGCGACGATGCTGCTCACCGGACAGATGGGGTCGCTGGGGGGCGTGTCGTACGTCACCTGGCGGCTGGTCGACATCGCGAGCGGGGAGAGCCTCGCCGCCCGCCGGGTGGAAGGTGCCAACCAGGTGCTGCTCGCCGACCAGATCATCGCCGAAGTCCTGCCGCTGCTCGCCGCGGAGAGCGGGGCCGCGGCGCCGGTGGCGCAGCCCTCGGTGAGCACCCTTACCACGTCGTCACAAGAGGCCTACAAACATTACGTGGCGGGAATCCTGGCGCGCGAGGAAGCGCGGACCAAGGATGCCTTCCGCGAGCTGCGCCGGGCGGTCGCCCTGGACAGCACCTTCGCCCTGGCTTTTTTCGAAATCGGCCGCACGTACGACCTCGACCTGGAACGCGACGCGGCCCGAGCCTGGGCCGAGCGGGCCTGGCGGCAGCGGTCGCGGCTCGGTATCAAGGATCGCATGCGGCTCGAGGCGTGGCGGGAATGGGTGGCCGACAGGGACATCGACGCCATCGCGACCTACCGGGAAATGCTCGCCAGGTGGCCGGACGATCACAAGGTCCTGAGCGACCTCTCGGACATCCTCTTTTACAACTGGTACTACGACGAGGCGGTCACCGTCTCCGGGCAGGCGCTCGAGTTGTACACCGACGACGCCGTCTTCGGAAACATCTACGGGACCAGCCTCGCCTACGTGGGCCGGACGGATGAAGCGCTCGCCGCGGCGAGGGAGTACGTGAAACAACACCCCGAAAACCCGAACGCCTGGGACGACCTGGGCCAGCGCTACCTGACCGTGGCAGAGCCGGACAGTGCGGAGGCGGCGTTTCGGAAGGCGCTCGAGCTCGACCCGGAATTCGTATGGTCGATGCAGGGGATCGGCTATTGTGATTTTTCACGCGGCGACCTGGACAGGGCGATCGCGACCTTCGAGGACATTCTGCGATCCGCGCACCTCTCGAGGGTGGACAGCGTTTCGATCCTTGCCGACATCAGTTTCTGGCCGGGACTGGCGTTTTGTTACCTCGAGGCCGGCCGCTTCGCGAAGGCGATCGGGTTCTACGACGCGGCATGGCAAGCGCTCTCGGGACCCGAAACCGCGCGGGAGACGGAAGGGCGCATCCAGCTGTTGATGAGGGCGGGACGGCCGGGTGAGGCACTGCGCTGGGCGAAAAGATTGTCGGCCGACGCCGCGTCGGACTACGAGCGATTGTCGGCCGCACGCTACCGGGCGCGCGCCCTGGTCGCGGTCGATTCGCTCGACGCAGCGCGGCGGGCCGCGGATGACCTGAGAGCGCTGGAGCAGAGCAGCGGGCGTTCGGAGCCTTTCCAACTGCTCCGGGTTTCCGCCGATATCGCATTGGCCGCAGGAGACGGGCGAGCCGCACTGGCCGCGCTGACGGAGATGGCGCAGCGGGGCGTGCCGCTCGGAGGGTCCAAGGACATCGAGCGCCGTGAAAGTACCGCTCGCGCCCTGCAACTGGCCGGCCGCAACAGGGACGCGGCCGCCGTGCTCGAGGAGATGCTTCGAGTCTACGGAAGCCACGCGATAGGGCGCTACCAACTGGGGCAGGTGTACGAGGCGATGGGGCGGCCGGCGAAATCGCGGCAGCAGTACGAACGATTCCTGGATGCCTGGGCCGGGGCCGACCCCGGGCTGCCCGCCGTGGCGGATGCTCGAAAGCGGCTGCAGGCGCTCGGAGGTGGCGAGGATTGAGCGGGATGCGGGCAGCCCGGGTCGTTTTTTCCGCACTGGCGCTGGTGGTGCCGGCCGCGGGCCAGGCGCCGGCGCAGTCGTGGGTGCAGCCGAAGGGCAGCCTTTATCTGAAGACTTCGGTGCACGTGCTCTACACCGAGGACGAATTCGACTTCAGAGGTGAGCGGCAGGAGATATTCACCGAGGACGCCACCCGCAGCAATACCTCGTTTCATAACGTCGCCGTTACCGAGTACGTCGAGTACGGTATCTCGAACCGTCTGACGCTGGTCTCCAGGCTGGCGTTCGTCATTACGGCCACCAGGGAAACGCTCACGCCCCTGCCGGGCGCTGCCCCGCGCCGCATCACGCGCCGGAACACCGGCCTCGGCGACGCGGCGTTTATCTTGCGCACGCCGCTCCTGCGCCGGCCGGTTGCCGTCGCGCTGCAGGCCGGTGTCAAAGTACCCCTCGGATACGACCGGTTGCCCGACAACGACGGCCCATCACCCGGCACGGGACGGGTGGACGGCGAAGTGCAGCTGAACGCCGGTTGGAGTCTTTTCCCCACACCCGCCTACCTGAGCCTCGGTGGCGGGTACCGGCGCCGGGGCGGCGAGCTGCACGACGAGGTGATATACAACGTCGAGGCGGGGTACCAGGCGGCGCGGTTATTCCTGAAGGTCCGGCTCGACGGGCTGCAGAACACGAAGGACCCGCCGGACGTAGCGGGCGCGACGATCGTAACCCCGTTGCCGGGAGGCGTGTTGAACCAGGTCATCGTGGGCGACCAGGATATACTCAAGCTGAGCTTGGAGACGAGCGTGGCAATGAACGAGAGAGTATCGCTCAGCGCGGAGGCGTTTCACACGCTGGCGGGGAAGGACACGGTGGCGGGAACCACGTACTCGCTCGCCGTGGTCTACTTTCGCTAGACCGGCGGCCGAAGTTCCATTATCATATATTATTCCGTCTACATAGATCAGTCCGTCAAAGAAGCGGAGGGCCTACTATGCGTTTGAACAGAATTCTGCCCGGGGCGTTTCTAATCGCGTCGGTTTGTTTCAATCCCGCCCTGGCGGAGGATACGGTTGAGGGGGTGCAACCTCCGATGGCGCGCGTAATCCCTAAGAAACTGGAAAAGCACGGCCACGTTCGCGTCGACAACTACTACTGGCTGAACGAGCGCGAGAACCCGGAAGTAATCGCATACTTGAAAACCGAGAATGACTACACCAGTGCGATGATGGCCGGCACGGAGGAGCTGCAGGAGAGGCTCTTCGAGGAAATCAAGGGCCGGATAAAGCAGACGGATGAATCGGTTCCGTACAAGCTGGATGACTATTTCTACTACACCCGGTACGAGGATGGTAAGGAATACCCGATCTATTGCCGCAAGAAGGGTACGATGAACGGCAACGAAGAAATCATGCTCGACGTCAACGCGATGGCGCAGGGCCACGAGTATTTTGCCGTGCGCGGGCGCCGTGTGAGCTTCGACCAGGATATTCTTGCGTACGCCGAGGACACGGCAGGGCGCCGCATTTACACGATAAAGTTCAAGAATCTCGACACCGGCGGTACGCTCTCGGACGTCATCCCCGAAGTCACCGGGGGCATGGCGTGGGCCAGCGACAACAAGACCCTCTTCTACGCCAAGCAAGATCCCACGACCCTGCGGTCACACCGCATCTACCGCCACGTCCTGGGTACGGATACTTCACAAGACGAGCTCGTTTATGAGGAAAAGGACGATACCTTCGGTTGTTACGTGTGGAGGACGAAGTCCAAGAAGTACATCTTGATCGGATCCTTCCAGACGTTGAGCAGCGAGTTTCGTTATCTCGCTGCGGATGACCCGAATGGCTCTTTCCACGTGTTTCTGCCGCGCGAGAAGGACCACGAGTACTCGATCGACCATTACCAGGACAAGTTTTACATCCGTACGAACTACGGCGCCAAGAACTTTCGTCTGATGGAAACACCCGAAGCGAAGACGGACAAGGGGTCCTGGAAGGACGTTATTGCGCATCGCGACGACGTCTTCCTCGAGGGATTCGAGATCTTCGAAGATCACCTCGTTATCGAGGAACGAAAAAACGGTCTCATCAACCTTCGGGTCCGGCCCTGGTCGGGGAAGAAGGAGCACTATCTCGATTTCGGGGAGCCCGCCTATCTTGCTTATATCAGCACGAATCCCGACTTCAAGACCGACATCCTGCGTTTTGTGTACACGTCGATGACGACGCCCCGCTCCACGTTCGACTACAACATGGTGACGCACGAGAAAACCCTGATGAAGCAGGACGAGATCCTGGGTGGATTCGAAGCCAAGGACTACAAGACCGAGCGCCTCTACGCACCCGCCGGTGACGGTGTGAAAGTGCCGATTTCACTCGTCTACCGCAAGGGCGTGCGCAGGGACGGGCAGAACCCCATGGTGCTCTACGGGTACGGCTCGTACGGTTACAGCCTCGACGCGTCTTTCAACGCCTCCCGCCTGAGCCTGCTCGACCGCGGATTCGTCTACGCGATCGCCCACATCCGTGGCGGCCAGGAACTGGGACGTGACTGGTACGAGAACGGAAAACTGCTCGCGAAGAAGAACACCTTTACGGATTTCATCTCCTGTGCGGAATACCTGATAGAGAGGAAATTCACCAACCCCGACAAACTGTTCGCGATGGGTGGCAGTGCCGGCGGGTTGCTGATGGGGGCGATCATCAACATGCGGCCGGACCTGTTCAAGGGCGTTGTCACGCGGGTGCCGTTCGTGGACGTGGTTACGACGATGCTCGACGAGAGCATTCCACTTACTACCGGTGAATACGACGAGTGGGGCGATCCGAATGAGAAGGAGTACTACGACTATATCCTGTCGTATTCGCCGTATGACAACGTCGAGGCAAAGGACTACCCCAACCTGCTGGTGACGACCGGACTCCACGATTCACAGGTACAGTACTTCGAGCCGGCGAAATGGGTGGCGAAGCTGCGGGCGATGAAAACCGACAACAACCGCCTCTTGATCAAGATAAACATGGATGCCGGGCACAGCGGGGCGTCGGGCAGGTATAGACGCTACCATGAAACGGCGTTTCAGTACGCCTTCCTGCTGGATGTGCTGGGCTACACCGCGCAGGCGAAGCATACGCCGTAGCGGGGAACGGATCAGCGAAACGCCTTGCGGCGGTTCTCCAGGTCGCGGTCGATACCACCGCAAACCTGGTTGCACAGGTCGAAGATCGACAAGTCGCTGACCGAGTAGAAAGCCGATGTGCGTACCCCTCTCCATGCCGTCATCTGAGCTAAACTTGATAAAAATCAATAAGTTACGCGTTGACTCCGAGCGGAACGGAAACTAATGTAATTATTAGTCCAGTTAATTGCTAACTGGGTTGAATAACGCTTCGAGCTCACTTGGAGAACGCTATGTTTCCGGACGAACCCGACCCGGCGCAACCGTTCGCTCAGACCCAACAAGGCATAGAGGGCGCGGATCTCTTTCGCCTGCTTCGAGATACGCACATATTTGCCTCTGTGGTGCGGGAGACCCTCGGCAAGGACCTGTTGCACGAGGTCAGCCCGCAGCCCCTCAGTGCGTCCCAATTCCACTTGATCCGATTGATGTCGCTTCACGGCTGCCGGTCGGTCCGGCAAGCGGCCGACTTTCTGGGTGTGAGTCCGCCGGCGGCATCCAAGAGTATCGACAAGCTCGTCGGGCTCGGACTGGTGATCCGGCAATCGTCGGCCGGTGACCGCCGGGCGACCCGGTTGTCTGTGAGTGACAGCGGACGCCAGCTGGTTCGAAGATATGAAGCTCTTAAGAACGACAGGCTTACGGGCGTATTGGAATCGTTCCGGCCCGAGGAAATCGAAAAGCTCTCGGACCTGCTCGAGCGTTTTTGTGTGTCGGTGCTCAGCCGCTGCCAGGATGAAAAGCGAGCGTGCCTGTTTTGCGGGGCGTACGTCGCGGACAACTGCCCGATCGAACAGTTCCGCGGGGGCTGTCCCTACGCGGAGGTCCTGGGTGGTGAGGTGGATCACGCCGTCTGACGAGGCCGCTTTCGCGGGCCGGCAGGCGGACCACATGGTGCCAACCGTCCCCCCCCCGGCGGGGGCAGGAGCGAGTGTCATGGCAAAGTACAGGATTGAAATCCGCCGCGATATTTGTCTTGGGGACAAGCAGTGCTGGGACAAGGCCCCGGAGACTTTCGAAATCGATGAGGAGGACAAATCGCGCATCGTAGACGAAGGCGGTAACTGGCCGGAGTATATCCTGGCCGCCGCCAAAGAATGTCCCGCCGATGCGATCACGCTCTACGATGCCGAGACGGGCGAGCAAGTGTGGCCGCCCGTCCATAAGTGATTCGGCGGAGGGCGGATCAAGAGTCCGGGAAGAGAGAAGGCCGGCGGTGACCCGACCAGGAGTCACCGTTTCGTTCGATAACCAGGAAACGGATGGGTTTGCGATGAAGGTATCCAACAAAAAGGCAGATACACCGGTGACACCCAAGACGAGCAGTGTGACCAGGCAGGGAGAGCAACCGCGGTGCGTCGGAGAACACATCGTCGAAATCATATCGGATTCCGGAGAAGGAGCCCAGACCGCCGGCCAGATGTTCGGGACGGTATCGGCGAAGATGGGCAACAGCATCTGGACCGTCGAGATCATTCCCGCCGAGATCGAGCCTCCGCCGAGAAACCACGCGGGCGCGAGCGGTAACCGCATACGCCTGGGTTCGTTCCCGATCGACAACGCGGGCGACGAGGCGGACGTGGTCGTCGCCTTCAACGAGCAGGTGCTGCAGGGGCGGGCGGCGTCGGGAGAGTTCAAGCCCGGGTGCATTATCCTCCTGGAGAACATGTGGCGGACGCACGCCGACGCCGCGATCGCCAGCACGTACGCCGAGGTATACGACGGTCTCGTGGCCGACGGCTACCGGATCCACGAGGTGCCCATGGAAGAGGAGTGCAAGAAATACGTCGAGAATCCGCAGCGCGGGAAAAACATGTTCGTGGTCGGCATGCTCTGTTACATCTACTCGCGGGAACTGCAGATGGTCCGGGACCTGATTGCGCTCAAGTTTCAAAAGAAGGGCGAGGGAGTGATCAAGTCGAACGTCGAGCTTCTCGATGCGGGGTACGCGTGGGCTGAGGAGCACCTCGATTTTCGATTCGAAGTGCCGCCCTACGGCATGACGGAGCCCCAGGTCGTCGTCAACGGCAACACCGCGCTGGCGCTTGGCATCGTCGCCTCGGGGATGGAGGTGTGCGCGATGTATCCCATCACGCCAGCGACCTCCGCCTCCCATTACCTCGGCGATATTTTCCGTCACGTCGGCGGCATCCTGCACCAGGCCGAGGACGAGATCGCCGCCTGCGCCTTCGCCATTGGCGCCTCCTACGCGGGGCGGTGTGCGGTGACCGTTACCTCCGGTCCCGGGATGGCGTTGAAAACAGAATTGATGGGTTTGTCCGCCATGGGCGAGGTACCGCTGGTCGTAGTGGACGTGCAGCGTGGCGGTCCCAGTACGGGCCTGCCCACCAAGGTCGAACAGGGCGACCTGCTGGCGGCGTGCTTCGGCACGCCCGGCGACGCCCCGAAAATCGTGATGGCGCCGGCTACCATCGAGGATTGTTTCTACTCGATGATAACGGCCCGCAAGATCGCGGAAACCTTTCGCACGCTGGTCGTGGTGCTCAGCGACGCCAACCTGGCCACCGGCCAGCAGGCCTTCCCGCGGCCGCATTTCAACCGCGAATGGGTGGCACCGCCGTTCGACCAGAGTCCCGTCCCCGCGGATCGTCCGCCCTACGACTGGGACCCGAGGACCGGGCTGTCGCGCCGCTACATCCCGGGACAACCGAACGGAATGCACACGCTCACCGGTCTCGCCCATACGCGCGAGAGCAAAGTCGCCTACGAGCCCGCAACCAATCAGGAGGGCCACCGGTATCGAAGTCTCAAGCTGGCGGCGTTCCAGAAAACGCTCAAGACGCCGGCCGTGTTCGGCGAGCCCGAGGGTGAGTTGCTCGTCGTAGGTTGGGGAAGTACGAAGGGGGCCATCGAGGAGGCGGTAGGGAAGTTGCAGCGGGAAGGGATGAAGGTGTCCTCGCTGCACTTGAAATTCCTGCAGCCGATGGCTTCTGGAATCAAGGAGATCATGGAAAAGTTCAAGCGGGTGATGACCGTTGAGATCAACTACTCGGACAATCTCGACGATGAGCTGATCGATGACAACAACCGCCGCTACGCCAATCTGGCTTTGCTGCTGCGCGCCCGGTATCTGGTAGACGTCGACTGCTGGTCTATGGTGCACGGCCAGCCGATCAAGCCAGGCGCGATCGAGGGCATGATCCGGCAGCGACTGGGTGAAACAAAGGACGAGAGGTAAGAAAATGTTCGGCCTGAAGAACCAATGCATCTTGCAAGACGAGGAGTACAAGACGCTCGAGGATTACGAGGGGGGAATGTCCCGGTGGTGCCCCGGCTGCGGGGACAACGGAATCCTGACGGCGACACAGAAGCTGTGCCGAGATGAGCAGCTGCCTCCGGAGAGGACGGTGTTTGTCTCCGGCATCGGTTGTGCGGCGCGATTTCCGCACTACATGAATACTTACGGCTTCCACGGCCTGCACGGCCGCGCGCTGCCGACGGCGCAGGGTGTCAAGATCCGCCGGCCGGATCTCAACGTATTCGTGAACATGGGGGACGGAGATTGCTGCAGTATCGGCACCGCCCACTGGATCCATGCCGTACGCATGAACATGGATATGGTGGCCATGCTGCACGACAACAGTATCTACGGCTTGACGAAGAAGCAGGCCTCGCCGACGACACCGCAGGGGTGGAAGACGAACACGACGCCCTACGGTTCGCACCTCGGCGCCATCAATCCCCTGAGCGTAACACTCGGCGTAGCCAACGCGTCGTTCGTGGCACAGGTGTGCGAGTGGATGCCGGAGCTTTTGTACGACGTCATCAGCCAGGCGTTCCACCACAAGGGGTTCTCCTTTATCAGGATCCTTCAGAGGTGCCCGCACTTCATGCCCGACATCTTCAAGAGCCTGCTGTCCAACCCCGAGAACGTGCTCCTGCTGCGGCACGCGGAGGGGATGCGGGTGAGCGATGCCATGTCTCGTATCTACAAGACGCAGGAAGAGCACGATCCCTCGGACCTGAACCGTGCGCGCGAGGTCGCGGACCTGCAGGACAAGGTTCCGGTCGGGATTCTCTACCGCAACGAGACGGTCGAGCGCTACGAGAACATACGGCGGGCGCGGCACGCGACGAGCGTCGACCAGCGGCAGACGGTTCTCGAACAGGCGTTTGACCGGTTCGGTATATTTCCAACAACTTCCGAGGAGGGTAACGGTGGAAACGGTGAGGGACCCGGAGTCCGCTGACGGTAACGACGTGGGGAGCCGGAAATCGGTTTTCCCGGGGAGCGAGGGCCCCGCACCGGCGGTCGTGGACCTGCCGGTGGAGCCGGCCCGCCCGTGGGAGTCGGGCGGTTCCGAGTCGGAAGCGTACGACGCCGCAGGTACCCTGGTCGAGTTGATGGAGTTTCACGTGTACGGGCACCGGGCGCCGCACGCCGTGCGTCCCCCGGCAGCCGGTTCGCTGCCCGCCCTTCTGTATCTCCACAGGGACCTCACCCACGTCCGCTATGACTACCCGGCGTGCCTGGTCGACGGTGAGTTGGAAGCTGCGGTCAAGCCGCTCTCCGCCATCATCGACGATCTGATCCGCGAAGTCGCAGGCGAAGACGACGAGGGCGCGCGGCTGGCGAGACACCTGCACCGGCTGGAAACGGTGATGAAACTGCTGGCCGACGAGGGGAGCGGAGCGAGCCTGAAGGAACTATGGGAACGCGCCGCCGGCGAGTTGTTGTCATCTTCGGACCTCGACGACGATAAGGAGAAGCGCCTGCGGGAGAACCTGGCGGCGGCGCGGCAGGCGCTACGGCTCGATGGTGAGATGATCACCTGCGGTACACAAACGCCCGAGCGGCTCCTGGCCGCGGCAGGCGACTTCCACTGGAAAGGCGTCTGCGACGGCTGGCGCGAGGAACTCGAAGCGCTCGGCCAGTATTTGCAGGACATTCTGCAGGCGGATTTCAACCGGTCACCGGCCGCGCGCCGGCCCGACCACCTGCGCGCCTCGGTAAGCGACGGCGCGCAAGACGACGTCGACGTGGAGGCGCTCTCCGAGATCCTGGGCGAGAGCAAGCTCGGCGAGCCGTTGCCCGAGACGCGCCGCGAGCGCATTCGAGAAGCACTCGCCACCATCCTCGAGTTCAAACCGTTGTTCGCCGTGAAGCCGGGAAGCGCGGAGGGACTGCCTTTCGATCTATCACCAGTCCGGAACGACTGTGCCGTGGCGCTGGAAATCTACCGCGAGCGCATGCGCGCCATGACAGGATTCTTCCGCGCGGTCCGTATCGCGCGGCTGGAGGTCGAGAACCGCTACCGGGACGCGCACGATCGCTTCTTCGCCCGGTTCGATGCTACGCACTTGAGCGACGATGAACTGTCGTTGTGTCCACCGGTAATCGTGACGCTCGACGGCGAATTCTTCGACGCGGCGGGCATCCGGACGCTGCTCGATATCCTTGCCGAGGGTCTGCCGATAAAGGTCCTTGCCAGGGTGGAGGACCTGTGCCGCGCCGGAGACCTGGAGGATCCGCCCGTAGCGGCGGCATGGGCGTGTCGCCTGGCGAGTGTGGCCGTGGCAACGGGAGGCGTGTACGTGCTACAGGCGCCCGTGTCGCAACTTTCGCTGCTGGGCGACGGCTTTCTCGAAGGATTTCGCTTCCAGGGCCCCGCCCTTTTCAGCGTCTACACGGGCACGCCGGAACACCAGCCCGGCCTGCCCGTCTACCTCAGTGCCGCGGCGGCTCTGGAGGCAAGAGCCTTCCCGGCGCTCGAGTTCAATCCGGCTGGCGGGGACACGTGGGCGGAGCGTATCGATGTGTGCGCCAATCCGCAGCCCGATCGCGATTGGCCGACCGAGTCCCTCGTGTACCGGAGCGCGGCCGGTGAGGAAATCACGACCCGGCTGCCGATGACGGTGGCGGACGTTCTGCTGGCCGATGTGCGGCTCGCGCGCCATTTCTGGCACGCCCCTCCCTCGAAGTGGCATCCCGACATGGTGCCGCTCGGCGAATACCTCGAGCTCGACCCCGAGGCGGCATGCGGCAAGGTGCCTTATCTGACGACGGTGGACGGCGACGGGCGCTTGGGGAGGGCCGTCATCACGCGGGCGGTGCTGCTTTCTACGGTGCGGACGGCGTCGTTCTGGCGCAACCTGCAGGAACTCGGCGGCATACACAATTCGTTCGCGGCCCGCGCGTTGCTGGAAGAAAAGCAGCGGCTCGAAGCGGACAAACAGCGCGAAGTCGAGGCAATAGAGGAAAGATACCGCGCCGATCTGGAACGGGACCTGGAAGGGCTGACCCGCGAGATCGTAAGCAAGATCGCCGCACAGCTGCTGGCCGAAGGAGCAAACAACGCCGGGACGGTCTTCCGCGCGGACGCGCGCGCTCCAGCGGCGGACGCGCCACCGGATGCACCGGCGCCACCGGATGCACCGGCGGATTCCGGGACCGAAACGACCGAGGAAGCGGAAGAAGAAACCGTCTCGTTCGACGACCCGTACATAGATACCCCCCTCTGCACGACGTGCAATGACTGCACCAATCTCAACGGCCGGATGTTCGCATACGACGACAACAAGCAGGCGTACATAAAGGACCCCGCTGCCGGTCCCTATCGCGACCTCGTCGTCGCAGCGGAAAAATGCCCGGTGAAGATCATCCATCCAGGCAAGCCGAAGAATCCGGATGAGCCCGGACTGGACGACTTGTTGAAACGGGCCGCGCCCTATCTATAGAGGACCGCGCATGGAAACACTCAGCGCCATTGGTTTCTTGCTGGCCCTGGCGAGTGTGCTGGCCGTCGTGCTCGCGATTGCCCACGTGCGGCTACGCGTGTTCGAGGACCCGCGCATCGATCGGGTCGCGGACATGCTCCCGGGCTCGAACTGCGGGGCCTGCGGGTTTCCCGGCTGCCGCGCCTTTGCCGAAAAGACCGTCGCAGGCGAGGTGCAACCCAGTGGCTGCACCGTAGGCGGTCCGGAGACGGCGGCGGGAGTGGCCGACTACCTTGGTGTCGAGGCGGGAGAAATCGAGGAAACGACCGCACGCCTGCTTTGCGCCGGCGGCAGCGACGTAGCGATCCAGATGGTGGAATACGAGGGACACCGGTCGTGCCGCTCCGCGGCGGCAGTCACCGGTGGCGGCAAAGGGTGTCGTTACGGATGCCTGGGGTTCGGCGACTGCGAGGATGTGTGTGATTTCGACGCCATCGTCATGAGCTCCACCGGGCTGCCCATTGTAGACGTAGAGAATTGTACGTCGTGCGGGGACTGCGTCAAAATATGTCCCAAGAACCTGTTCGAAATTCTACCCGTGCGCCAGAAACTTCTCGTGCAGTGCAAGTCGGAGTTGGAAGGTGACGAAATGCTCGACCTGTGCAAGGTCGGGTGCACGGCCTGCGGCAAGTGCGTGGCGGATGCGCCCGCGGGCCTGCTGAAGATGAAACGGAACTTGCCGGCGGTAAGCGGCGGCCTGCTCGATCTGCAGACCCCGGATGCCATCGTGCGCTGCCCGACCGGCGCCATCGTGTGGGTCGAACACGGGCAGTTCGAGCATTCAGGGGCGCGAAACACGGCCTCGCAGGGACAGGTGACGACGCGTGTGGAGTAGGAAGCGAAGATCGGAGCCGAAGGAGTCTCCGTTTCCGGGCGTGGAGCGCGCGCTGGACGGGCACGGAGCCGTCTACGCGGTAGAGACCACAGCCGGCGATGTGCTCCTCATCCACGCCACCCCGGAAATGAGCGAAATGATGGGCCCGTCTCGCGACCTTCGGCCACTCGATAACGAGAAACCGGGCCCCGTGGCACGGGCACGGATCCGTGAGGTCAACCCCGCCCGCCCGGCAGCCGGCTTGATAGCCGGTTACGCGCTGGGGGGATTTCGAACCTGCCTGGTGACGACGCGCTTGAACGAGAGCCCGGAGGCTCTCTACGCAACGGCGGGCAAACGGCTGCCGTGCGTCATCCAGCTGACCTGCCGTGCGTTGTCGCGGCAGGCCGGTTCGCTGCACGGAGGGCACGATGATTACTACGCGGCGGCGCCCGCCGGATTTTTCCAGCTTTTCGCGCAAAACGTGCAGCAAGCCGCCGACTTTGCGGTGATCGCGCACCGCATCGCGGAGCGCTCGCTGACGCCCGCAATCTGCGCGCAGGACTTGTACCAAACGAGCCACTCGGTACAAAACGTGCGCGTGCCGGGATACGACCTGGTACAGGCCTACCTCGGGCAGGCCGGCGATCGCATTGCGTCACCGACGCCCGCGCAGGCGATGCTCTTCGGTGAACGCCGCCGGCGTATCCCGCTGCTCGTCGACCGCGACAACCCCGCTGGGGTCGGTGGTGCGCAGGATCGCGACAGCTATTTCAAGGCCATCGCAGCCCAACGGGTCTTCTTCTCGGAGCACCTGGATCGCACAATCGAAGAGGCGATGGACGAATACGGGCTGTTGACCGGCCGTTGCTACCATCCGCTGTCTGCCTATCGCGCGGACGACGCAGACGCGGTGGTGATCGCCCAGGGAGCGCTCGTCGAGTCGCTGGAAGCGGTCGTGGACTACCTCCGATCCGATGCAAAGATGAAGGTGGGCGTGATCGGGGTGAACGTGTACCGGCCGTTTCCCGGTGCGGCGCTGAGCCGAATGCTAAGGGGCAAGAAGGCGGTGACCGTTCTCGAGCGCACAGAACAGGCGCTGGCCGAGGACCTGCCCCTGGCGGCGGAAGTCCGCGGCGCGATCGAACGCGCCGTGGAAAACGCAAGCGCCGATGTGGCCCCGTACCCGTCCTACGAATCGTATCGACGCCCCGGGGACCGCCCCCGGGTGCTCGGCGGCACGTGCGGGTTGGGGGACGAGGCGCCGTCTTTTTCCGAACTGGTTTCGGTGTTCGAGAATATGCGGCCCGGCGGGGCCGGACGGAATCGCTTCTACCTGTGCTCCGGCCCCGGCGCGATGACCCGCGACCTGCCACACCTGCAAACGCTGCAGCAGAAACTGCACCGCGAATACCCCGGAGTGCAATTTCTCTCGCTGCCGGCGCCGGCAAAAGTCCCCGCGCCGCGGCACGCCGGGAAGTCGGTTCGGCTCTACTCGTTGTCGGTGCAGGGGGGACTGTTTGCGGGCAACATGTTTTCGCAGGCGCTGGGCAGCGCGCTGAAATGGCGCGTGAGAACGTCTCCAAGCGGCGGTCTCGCTCCCGACCTGCAGCCGGTGCGCTTTTCGCTGTGGCATTCCGACGCGGATACCCCTCTCAAGCCTGGTCCCGAAGAGGTAGACACGATCCTCGTATCCGGGGACAGGCTTCTCGACCTTATGCCGGCGGAGGCAATCAAGGACGGGGGCACGCTGGTCGTGGAGACCAACCGCAGCCCGGATTCGCTCGGTGTGAACCTGTCACGGCGATGCGCGGACTGGATTCGGGATAAGCGCCTGCGAACGTACGCCGTCGATGCGCGCCGCGTCGCCTCGGGCGCGGCGTCCCGGCCGTCGTTCGTAGATCAGCTCGCCGTGTGGGCGCTGATGGGGGCATACTTGAAAACACTGCTGGGGCTGCCAGGCTCCGACGTCGATCGCGTCGTCGAACATCTGCAGATGCGATTGAAAAGTCTCTTCGGCGAAGGCCATTTCTTGATCGATGACGTTGCAAAGGCGATCCGCGGAGGCGAGCAGGCGGTCGCGCTCGACCCTTCTTTTGCCGAGGGCCGCGCGGGGAAAGAGACGGACGCGCCGTGGACGGTGCGGGAAACGGAAGTCGGCGACGGGACGGTGTTCGATGTCGCGCGATTCTGGCGCTCGGTCGGTTACCTCTACGACAGCGGGCAGGCCGGCCGTGCCCTGGTCGACCCGTACGTGGCGACCGGCATCATTCCCGCCCGCAGCAGTGCCTATCGGGACCTGGCCCCGTACCGGATGGGTATCCCGCGCCTGCGCGCGGAAGCATGTACGGGATGCGGCTCGTGCTGGGCGCATTGCCCGGACTCTGCGCTACCGGCAACGGTGCAGAGCGTCGCCACGATCATCGACACGGCCGTCGCCGAGTGCGAGGGGAGCGGCCAGGCCATGATCCAGCTGCGCCGCGTCGGCGGACAGCTCGCCAAACAAGCCTACCGTCTGGTTGCAGATGATGACCTGCGCCGGCACGTGTCCCTCGGCCCGCTGCTCGAAGAGGCGTTCTCCAGGCTAGTCGGGCGAATGGAGCTGCCGGCCGACAAGCTCGAGGCGCTATCCGCGGAATTCCGGCGGGTGCGAAGCGCCGTCGAACATTTTCCGGTGATCCGTACGGAGACGTTCTTCGAACGGCCGCACAAGACGGAGAAAGGCACCGGCGCCGTATTGTCGATCGCAATCAACCCGCTCTCCTGCAAGGGGTGCCGGTTGTGCGTGGAAGTCTGCCCGGAGGATGCATTCGAATGGACGGAGGGCGCGACAGAACAGCTGGAACCGTATCGCGACAACTGGCGATTCCTGATGCGACTGCCGGACGCGCCGCGCGAACGCGTTCTCGAACACATTTCACCGGACGAACCGCAGACGGAGGTGTACCGTCTGCTCGACAAGGGGGCGTATCACTCGCTGGTCGGGGGTGACGGGGCCTTTCCCGGCAACGGTGTCAAGACCGCCGTGCACCTGGTAACGAGCACCGTGGAGTCGGTGATGCGGCCCCGCTTCAAGGGCCACATCGACCGCTTGCAGCACCTGATAGAGGGTATCGAGAAAAAGATACAGGGTCACGTCTCTGGTGCGGCACGCATAAACGACTTCGAGGCATTCGGCAGGCGGCTGCGGCGGCTAGGGCGGGCGGACCCCGAGTCGCTCGCGGACATTCTGGGTGGTGAGGGAGACGAGATCGATTCCGACCAGCTGAAACGGCTGAGTGACGTTCTCTCCCGGCTCGTGGAACAGCGGCGCCTCTACCAGGAGGGTGCCGCCGGGGCGGGCCGCGCGAGGATGGTCCTGACCATCGATGCCGCAGCGGCGTCCCCGTGGAGCGGCACCTTTCCGAGCAACCCGCACGCTCACCCTTGGGCGTGCCACCTGCCCGGTGACGCGCCCGCGCTGGCACAGGGCATGTTCGAGGCCGTAGCGCACAGGGTCGCGCGGGAAGCGGCGTTGTGCAGGCGCGCGGAGCTCGAACTCGACGACTCCTGGTCGCAAGCGGATGAAGCGTTCCTCGAGCGGTTCGGGTGGCACGATATGACGGCCGAGGAACGGGAGCTCATGCCGGTTGTACTGGTGCTCGCTCACGCGGGGACCACGAGATTCGAGGACATTTCCGAGCTCTTGTCGCGTCCCGATCCGGTCGCAATCGCCGTCATCGATACCGACGGCCTGCCAGTCCACCAGGGACCGTCGCCCTCGGGAAGCGCGGGCGCCAACCGACACGGCTCCGGCGAGGCCGCGATCGGCGAACGCGCGCTGGCATACCGGGACGCGTTCGTCATGCAAGGCAGCGTGGGGCACCCCGGACACCTGATCCGCGGCGTGAGCGAGGGTATCGCCGGCCGGCGCGCCGCACTCTTTCACATTTACGCGCCGGATCCGCAACGACATGGCATCGCTCCCGAACGGTCGGCCGAACAAGCGGCGCTCGCCTACCAGAGCAGGGCCTTTCCCCTGTTCGTGCGCGACTCAAAGGAGCGCCCGGTCGCGCTGGACGGAAACCCGCAGGCGGAGCAAGACTGGAGTACGGTAGAGCGGACCGGAGACGGGCCCTCGGGCTCGGCGTCTATGCGTACCGTACCGCTGACGGTGGCCGACTGGGCGGTGCGCGAGGCGCGTTTCGAGAGCCATTTCGATATCATGTCGACGGGGCGCCGGAACGACGCAATGATGCCGCTGGCGGAGTATATCGAGATCGAGTCGGAGCAGCGCGAAGGCCGGCAGCCGTACATCGACGTCTTCGACAGGGAAGGCCGCCACCGCCTGGCAGTGGTGTCTGCCGGGATGGTGCGGGTGGTGGAAGAAAGGCGGGACGCATGGAGACGGCTGCGACGCCTGGCGGCCCCGGCGCCGGCGGCGGGCGCGGAGCCCGGCGTGCCCCGGCCTGCAGCGGCGGTGCCGGAACCGGCGCCCGCCCGGCAATCGTCGCACGACAAATTGACCGAGCGCTTGCTGTGGCTTTGCGGCTACGGCCGCGACCCCGAGTTCTTCAAGCGGTCGCTGCGCGAGTTCGTTATGCAGAAAGCATCCAACGGTGACGGGGAGCAGGAGGGCGATGATCAAGAAGACATTTCGCCACGGAGTTCACCCGGCGAGTCATAAGTCGATGACGGAGGGCCGGCTGATCGAACGCCTGCCCGTTCCCGATGAGGTCGTGCTGCCGCTCAGCCAGCATCTGGGCGCGCCGTCGAAGCCGATCGTGTCCGTCGGTGACAAGGTCTACCGCGGCCAGATGATTGCCGAGGCCGGCGGATTCGTATCCGTGCCGCTGCACGCATCGGTCACCGGTCGTGTCAAGGCGGTCGAAAAACGGCATCACCCGTCGGGTCGCCTTATCGACGCCATCGTCATAGCCACAGATCCCCACTCGCCGCAGACTCTCTACGACGGCGGCCCGCGGGAATGGGAGCACCTGCGCGTCGAGGAACTGCTGGCAACGATCCAGCACGGCGGGTTCGTCGGCCAGGGTGGCGCCGCGTTTCCCACACACGTCAAGCTCGCCGTGCCGGAGGGCAAACGGGTGCAGTTTTTCCTGGTCAACGGCTGCGAGTGCGAGCCCTACCTCACCAGCGACCATCGCATCATGCTGGAATACGCCGACTCGCTCTTGCTCGGGATACGGATCATCCACAAACTGCTCGGCGCGGAAAAGACGGTCATTGGTGTCGAGACCAACAAGTGGGATGCCATCGAGGCCTTGCGGGGGCGCATCCCGGGCGACATGTCTTGTGAAATCATTCCGCTCGAGACCAAGTATCCGCAGGGAGCGGAAAAGATGCTGGTCACCGCGGTATTGAAGCGAGAGATCCCCAGCGGCAAGCTGCCCATCGACGCGCAGGTCCTCATACAGAACGTGGGTACGGTGACGGGTATAGGGGATTACTTCGCGTGGGGGCAGCCGTTGATCGAGCGCGTGGTGACGGTCACAGGACCGGGGGTTCGCAAACCGGCGACGCTTTTGATTCCCGTCGGCACGAAACTTTCCGATGTGCTTGACTATTGCGGCGGACTGCACGAGGACGCGCGGCAGATTCTCTTTGGCGGACCGATGATGGGCTCGCCGCAGCAGAATCTCGAGGTGCCCGTGATGAAAGGGACCTCCGGGATTCTCTGCCTGACCGCCGCGGAGGTGAAACCGCGGCGGGAATATCCCTGCATCAGCTGTTCTAGTTGCCTGGACGCGTGCCCGGTCTTTCTCAATCCGAGCCGGCTGGGGATGCTGGCCCGGGTCGGGCGCTATGGCGACATGCTCGATTTGAACATCATGGACTGCATGGAGTGCGGGTCGTGCTCGTACGTTTGTCCTTCCAACATACCCCTGGTGCAGCGCTTCCGCGTGGCGAAGGGCATGTTGCGCGAGGAGCAGGCGCGCCAGAAAGCGACGGCGCAGTGAAAGCCAAGATGCCGCATCTCGTTCTGTCCGCCTCACCTTTTGTGAAACGGCCGTACGACACCCCGGCTATCATGCGCCACGTCCTCTACAGCCTCTCGCCGGTGGTGCTGGCGTCGATTTATTATTTCGGCCTGAGCGCGCTCCTGGTAACGGTTGCCTGTACCGCGGGCGCCGTGCTGGCGGAATGGGCGCTCGGGGGAAAGGGCCCGCTCGCGCGCAGCCCGGTGGCGGACGGCAGCGCGCTCGTCACCGCCGTGCTGCTGGCGCTGACGCTGCCGCCGGGGCTGCCGCTGTGGATGGCCTTTCTGGGCGCCGTGGTCGCGGTCGTCGTCGGCAAGCTGCTCTTCGGTGGACTCGGGCACAACGTGTTCAACCCGTCGCTCACCGGCCGCGCCTTTCTGCAGGCGTCGTTCCCGGTGGCGCTTACCACGTGGCACCGTCACGCGGATCTCGGCGGCTTCTTCGCGCTTCGGGGCGACAACCTGGCGCTGCCGTTCACACGCCCGCATTTCGACGCGGTGACATCGGCGACGCCGCTGGCCAGCATGAAGTTCGATGCAACCGCGACGCCGCTGGCCGACTTGTTGTTCGGTTCGACGCCCGGGTCGCTCGGTGAGACCAGCGCCGTTCTCATATTGCTCGGAGGGGCGTACCTCGCCTGGCGGCGGTTCCTCAACTGGCGCATACCGCTGGGCATTTTCGCGTCGGTGTTCGTGCTCGCCACGATACTGCACCTGATCGACGCCGACAAGTACCCCAGCGCCGCTTTTCACCTGCTGGCGGGGGGGCTCGCGCTCGGCGCGGTGTTCATGGCGACCGATCCCGTCACATCACCGGTGACGCCGAAGGGGTGCTGGGTGTTCGCCGTCGGCACCGGCCTGCTCGTCGTCGTCATCCGCCAGTTCGGAGGGCTTCCCGAGGGAGTGATGTACGCGATTCTCCTCATGAACGCGCTGACGCCGCTCATCGATCGGTTTACGCAATCGCGCGTGTACGGCACCGGCAACAAACGGGGGGATGCTCCATGACGGACGCGAAACCACCGGCCAACCCGGCCGCTCCGGGAGCCGAATCGGAATCGGCGGGAAGTCTCCGCATGATACTGACCATGGGTGGCATCGGCCTCGTCTCCGGTATCCTGATCGTCCTTACGTTTCAATGGACGTTGCCGGTGATCACGCGCAACAAGGCGGTGGCCCTCGAACGGGCGATCTTCGAGGTCGTACCCGGGGCAAAGACGAAGGCCGCGTTCAAACTGGTCGGCAATAGGCTGCAGCCGCTCGTTGGGGAGGACGAGTTGGCGGTCAAGTACTACGCGTGTTACGACGCGGAACAGAGGCTTGTGGGAGTGGCACTGGAAGCCCAGGGACAGGGGTTCCAGGACGTGCTGAAGGTGCTCTACGGATACTCTCCGCGGAAGAACGGTGTCGTCGGTTTGAAAGTGCTCGAGAGCAAGGAGACCCCCGGACTGGGGGACAAGATAGAGACCGATCCCCGTTTCAGGGCTAATTTCGAAATGCTGGATGTAGCCCTGGACGGGGACGAGGTTGCCAACCCGATCGAAATGGTCAAGCACGGCAAGAAGACGGATCCTTGGCAGGTCGAGGCCATCACCGGTGCGACCATCTCGTCGCGGGCGGTCGCCGCCATCCTGCGCGGGAGCACGGTGAAGTCGGTGCCGATCATAGAGAACAATCTCGAGATTCTGAAGAAGGGGAATCCGTAATGGCCGAGCCCGACGCGCCGGCGGCCGCCGGCAACATGGATGTGCTGCTGAAGGGGCTGTGGCGTGACAACCCGGTGTTCGTCATGTTGCTCGGTATGTGTCCCGTGCTCGCTGTCACCAACTCGGTCGTGAACGCGGTCGCGATGGGTGCGGCTACGACGTTTGTATTATTCATGTCGAGCACTATCGTGTCGATGGTACGTCGCTGGATCCCGAAGCAGGTTCGGATCGCCTCCTTTATCCTGATCATCGC
Source organism: Candidatus Krumholzibacteriia bacterium (assembly GCA_046754105.1). GTDB lineage: Bacteria > Krumholzibacteriota > Krumholzibacteriia > WVZY01 > WVZY01 > JAZGDW01. Next base: position 7,495 of record JBHHVD010000018.1, on the reverse strand, counting down.
CACGTTTGTCACGGTGGCCGAGTACCTGATCCAGGCGATCAGTCTCGACATACACAAAGCCCTCGGAGCGTTTATTTCGCTGATCGTCGTCAACTGTGTGATCCTCGGAAGGGCCGAAGCGTTCGCCTCCAGGAACAACGTGGGCAAATCCATGCTGGACGCCCTGGGCATTGGTGTCGGATTCACCATCGCCTGCCTGTCCCTGGGGCTGGTTCGGGACTTGCTCGGCAGCGGCACCGTGGCCGGGGTGCCCGTGTTCGGCGCGGCGTTCGAACCGTGGACGATCATGATTCTGCCCGGCGGCGCGTTTTTCGTGCTGGGCGGGTGGCTCCTGCTCTTCAACTGGCTCAGGGAGCGAAAGGAGCGCCGGGCATGAACGGGGTCTCGCCGCTGCAGATTTTTATCAACGCCGCGCTGATCAACAACTTCGTGCTGAGCATGTTCCTCGGCATATGCCCGTTCCTCGGCGTATCGGGCAGGACGGATACGGCCATCCGCATGGGGGCGGCCGTCACGTTCGTCATGCTGGTCAGCTCGGCGTGCGCGTACGGCATCCACCTCGCGCTCGTGGCGATAGATGCGCCGTACCTGCACTTGATTTCGTACATCGTCGTCATCGCCTCTGCCGTTCAACTGGTCGAGATGTTCATCAAGAAATTCAGCCCGGCGCTCTTCCGGGCATTGGGTCTTTTTCTGCCGTTGATCACCACCAACTGCGCGATCCTCGGCCTGGCGTTGTTCCAGACCAGCCGCCAGTACAATTTTGGCCAGTCGCTGGGTTTCGCCCTGGGCGCGGGCGCGGGCTTTACCCTGGCGCTGCTGCTGATGTCGGGCCTGCGCGAACGCCTCGAACTGGCCGACGTATCGTCGATTGTGAAGGGAGCGGCGCTGACCCTCATGGTGGCCGGCATTCTGTCGATGGCGTTCATGGGTTTTGCCGGAATGGGAGGCTAGGAGATGTGGCACCAGATCCTGATCGCGGTAATATCGATCGGCGCACTTGCGGTGGGGTGGGTCGCGGTGCAGGCGCTGGTGCGAAGACAGTCGCCCCGAACCGACGGCGACGGGGACGTACTGGCATGCGGGACGTGCGGTGCGGGTGGGATGTGCCGCTGCGGACTCGGCCGGGGCGAGCACGACGCGGTGCTCGATGGAGCCGCGAATGCGCGGCGAACCAAAGAGGAACCGTCGACGGAAAATCCGTACGGTGCGCCGCCAGCGATTTCGAGAGGAACAAGATGATCGAGAAGAAATTGCAATCGACCATGCGTCGACCTTTCGACCGGAGGGCTTTCTTGAAGGCCTGCGGGATTTTCGGCATCGGCGCCGCCGGGGGTGGGACGCTGCAGGCATTGTTCGAGGTCGTAAAGATCGGCCGTGGCCTGGTGAGTGTGTCGCATACGCGGGTTGCGATGGGCACGTACGTCACCATCACCGCCGTCGACGCCTCGCGGGACCGCGCCGATGAGGCCATCGGCCGCTCGTTCGATGAGATGGATCGTTTGATCGCGATCCTCAGCCGGCACGACGCGTCGACACCTCTCTCGATGCTCAACTCCGAGGGCGTCCTTCGAGAGCCGCCACCCGAACTCGTTCACGTGATACGACGATCGATCGACATTCACGGGACAAGCCGCGGAGCCTTCGATATTACGGTGAAACCGGTCGTCGATCTGCTACGGTCGAAACTGGGTGCTGGTGGCGTTCCGACGAGCGGGGAGCTTCGCGACTCGCTTGCATTCGTTGGAATGCATCACGTCGAGACGACGGATCGACGCATCCGGCTCCTGAAACCGGGCGCGGGCATTACGCTCGACGGCATCGCCAAAGGGTACGTCGTCGACCGCGTGTCCGAGGTTCTCGTCCGACACGGGGTCGAAAACCATCTCGTCAACGCCGGCGGCGATATACGGACCCGCGGCCACCGCTCGGACGGGCGTCCGTGGTCGGTTGCCGTCGAGGACCCCGAGAAGAAGCGGCGCTACCCGGAGATGCTGCGGCTGAACACCGGTGCGGTGGCCACTTCGGGCAGCTACGAAGTGTACTATGACCGGGAGAGGGTCTACCACCACCTGGTCGACCCGCGTAGCGGCCGCTCGCCTCATTATAGTAAGAGCGTCACGGTTATCGCCGGGTCCGTGATGGAGGCGGACGCGCTCGCCACCGCCGTCTTCGTCATGGGGCCTGGATCCGGGCGGACGCTGATCGACGCCACGCCGAGCGCCGAGTGCCTGTTGCTCGGCGAGAACGGCAAGCGCCACCGGTCCGCCGGATGGAGGGGGGCTGTATAAGGGCAGACTTGAACGAGGAGGTTTTCAATGGCGACGTACATCCTCTTGACCAAGCTCACACCCGAGGTGATGGGCGACCTCAAGCACCGCGAGAAAGTCGGCAAGAAGTGGATGAAAGAGGTGGCGAGAAAATGCCCCGAGGTAAAGTGGATCTCGCACTACGTGCTTTTGGGACCGCACGATTTTCTGGACATTTTCGAAGCACCCAACGAAGAAATCGCCGCCAAGGTGTCGATGATCACGCGGTCATCAGGCGCCCTCGAGGCGGAGAGCTGGACCGCGATTCCATGGGGCCGTTTCGTCGAATTGATCGACGAGACCACTTGAGAGCGGGCGACATTGGGTTGTTCTAGCGGCGCCCCATCTACTCCCAGTCGATCTCAAAAGCAACCAACCGCGAGCCACCGCTCGTAATGTTGCGTCGATTCTCGATCGCCTCGATCGGATGGGCGGCGTCCCCCAGCCGGCCCAACGGGCCGGCGAACCATTCGGGAAATACGACCAGCGCCGCCGGCCGCTGTGTACGAAGCAGTTCGTAGTGCGCCCGCTCCCGCCCCCGGGGTCCCGCCTTTGCCAAGGCATCCAGGGTGGGCGTGCTGATAATCCCCTCGAGATCGAGGACCCGGAAACCCGTAAAGTACGCCAGAGCGCCCACGTCGTTGGCGGCTACCAGCGAGCCGGACGGGAGCTTATCCCGCAGGCGTTTCGCCATGGTCACCTGCATAGAATTGATATCCCTGACATTGTGCCGGTAGAGGTCGGCGCGATCGAGCGCCTCTACGGCGATCGCTACGAGTGCTGCGATCGTAGCCGCGCGCATCGCCCCATGCACCCAGCGGCGCGGCGCTGCATCCACAATCCACGCCGCGCCCCAGAAACCGAGAACCATGGCGGGTGGAAACACCGGGTACAGGTAGCGCCCGAAGTTGCCCGCGAGTCCCGCAAAAAGAAATGTCCGGCCCATGGCCGCGTATGCCAGCGGTAACCCCGCGGCAAAGGCTGCGACCGCGACGACCGCGTGGACCGGGCGGCGTCGCCCGAGCATCCAACCGAGAACAGCGATGCCCAGGACGAAACCGGCGAGCGCCACCGGCGCCGCACCGGCGAAGAATTGCACCGCACCGCCGAGGAACGCCGCGTCCGGAGCGCCGGCGACGAGCGCCGTCGTCTTCGCATAAAAGGTATTGGGAAAGATGCGCCCGCTGGTCGACAGGCAGAAGACGACCGAAGGCGAGTAGACGACCGCACACGCGGCGAGCCCGCTCGCGGCGTCGACCACCGAGGAACGCCTCATGCGCGATAACGAGACCGCGGCCAGGACGCCGGCCAGCAGCAGGCCTTCCGGCCTCGCCAGAGCGGCGAGCCCCACCGCTCCACCCCAGGCGAGGCCGCTGCGCCACCCCGGGTTTGCTGCCCTCGCATATATCAGGAGTGCTGCAACCACAAGCGAGACAAAGAGGGGCACTTCCATCGCCCCGGCGGCACTCCACACGAGCGGGCCGCACCACACCACCGCCAGGCCGCATGCGACTGCCGGCCAGTCCGGGCTTGCGCCCGGGCGCGCGGCAGGCGCATCGCCACCTCGTGAGGTGACGCGGCGTAGTACCCCCACGAGCGCCGCGCAAAGGACACCCGCGGTACCGAGGAAACACGCCGACGAAACCCACGGCCACACGGCGTGGGCCGCGCCAAAGAGGAAACCGGGAGCGAGGAAGAGCACCCACAGGGGAGAGGTGGCGCCGGGTGTCGGCTCGTGGGGGTTGGCGCCGAAGCCCGCGCCCGAGGCGACGTTTCGCGCGAAGGTCAGGTGGATCCAACTGTCGTCGAGCGGATAGCCGTTGCCGCCGTGTTGCCGGTAGTATCCGACGGACACGAACGCCGCCGCGAAGATGAGGAAAAAGCAGATGAAACGCCGCCGGCGGTCGCGCTGGCGGCCGCCGGATTCGGTTACTGGAGGTCTGGGGCGCCGCGAAGACTTACCCATCGTACTCCGAGATGAAGGCCTCCGCCTTTTCGACCAGGTCGCGGTTGCCGAGGAACAGGGGGACGCGCTGGTGCAGATCGGCAGGCTCCACCTCCCGCAGCGGCCCCTGGCCCGTCGAGCCGTAGCCGCCCGCCTGCTCGATGATGAACGCCATCGGGTTGGCCTCGTAGAGCAGCCGCAGCTTTCCGTGCGGTTTCTTGGGGTCCTTGCTGTCGGCGGGGTAGTAGAAGACGCCTCCGCCGAGCAGGGTGCGGTGGATGTCGGCGACCATCGAGCCGATGTAGCGCAGCGACAGGGAACTCCCGGCGCCTTCCTCGCCCTGCAGCCACCGTGTGTAGCGCCGGATCCCTTCGGTCCAGTATTTTTCATAACCCTGATTGACGCTGTAGTACCGGGGCTTCTCCGGCAGGCGGATCGCCGGATGCGACAGGAGAAACTCGCCGATACTCGGGTCGAGCGTAAAGCCGTTGACGCCGTGACCCGCGGAATAGACGAGCATCGTGCTCGATCCGTAGACCAGGTAACCCGCCGCAACGATGTCCGATCCCTTCTGCAAGACGTCGTCGCGTGTTCCGGCCCCGGACGCCGACTTTCGTCTGTAAATGGCGAAGATGGTGCCGACGCTGACGTTGAAATCGATATTGGACGAGCCGTCGAGCGGGTCGAAGATCAATACGTAGTTCCCCTTTGGATAACGGTCGGGGACGGGAAGGATGTCCTCTTCTTCCTCCGACGCCATTACCGCCAGGCGGCCGGTGTGGTCGTTGAGGCGAAATATCGTGTCGTGCGCGTAGAGGTCGAGCTTCTGTACTTCTTCGCCCTGAACGTTCTCGCGACCCGCCGACCCGATGACGTCGGCGAGACCGGCGCGCGTCGTACGGCTTGCGATGAGCTTGCCGGCCAACGCGATGTCGTAGAGGAGATGGGTGAGGGCTCCGCTCGCATCGGGGAACGCCGACTGCTCCTGCAGGATGTGGCGTTCGATCGTGATCAACTTCGACGATAGTCCGGCTTTCTCCATACGGAATCCTTTCGATGCAAAACAATAACACACGCCGCGTGATGGCGTCATCCCCGCCACAACCGGGCGCGGCGCTTTTGCGGTGGCGCGCGGAGGGGCCGGGCTGCCCACCCGGCGGCCGGCATTATGTGAAAAGTATCACAAAAAAGCCTTGCGTCGTGGTTCGAGTTTGGACTATGTTCGATTAGGATACCCTAACAAGCCGCCCGGGCAAGCACAGCCCGGGGGCGACATTATAACTACTGGTCTCTTAACTAGTTATGATATTTTCCTTGAACAAGCTAAAACCCGGTATCAAGGCCCGGATCGTCAGGATCACGGGAGCGGGGGGTGTGAGGAAGCGGATCGTGGACATGGGAATGACGCCGGGGACGGTGGTCGAAGTCGAGCGGGTGGCGCCGCTGGGTGACCCCATCGCGGTACGGGTCAAACGCTACCGGCTGGTGCTGCGAAAAGCCGAGGCGAGCCGCATCGCCGTTCAACTGTTGTAAGGCGGGTCACACCCCGCGCCGGTGAGAGTTTTTCTGGAGACGGCCAGGCGCGAGCCCGAATGGGGAATCGGGCGAGGCGTACACAAAAGAACAACGTCATGGCGACGAAGGGCGAGGGTATGCACGAGCGAATCCGCGTGGGCCTTGCCGGTAATCCCAATACCGGGAAGACGAGTGTATTCAACGCCATCGCGGGCGCCCGCCAGCGCGTCGCCAATTATCCCGGTGTAACCGTCGAGAAGAAAGAGGGCACGTGCAAACACGCCGGCCGGCGCATCGATGTGATCGACCTCCCCGGGATCTACAGTCTCAGCGCACAATCCACCGAAGAGCTCATCGCGCGCAACGTCCTCATCGATGAGGAACTCGACGTCGTTGTCGACGTGCTCGATGCATCGAATCTCGAGCGCAATCTCTACCTGGCCGTCCAGCTAGCCGAGTTGGGCGTACCGCTCGTGTTGGCCTTCAACATGAGCGACCGCGCGCTCGCGCGGGGAATCGAGTACGACGAGGCGAAGCTCTCGCGCATTCTCGGCATTCCCGTTGTCTCCACCGTGGGCCGCAACGGGGAAGGGATCCCGGCACTGCTCGATGAGGTCGTATTGGCCGCGGAGGCACAGCCGCGCGGCGGTGCCTCCGGCGTGCGGTACGGCCGCGACATCGAAGAGGCCATCGACTCTCTAGAGCGCCTGCTTGCAGCCGGCAACGGCGATGTTCCCGCGATACGCCGCCGGTGGCTCGCGGTCAAGCTCCTGGAGGACGATGACGACGTCCGCAAGAAAATCGTGTCGGAACAATTGCTCCGATCGGCCGAAGCGGGGATCGCCGCCATCGAGCAGAAATGCGGCGAGCACCCCGAGGTGCTGATCGCCGATCACCGTTATGCGCTTATTTCCCGGGTCTGTGAAGAAGGAGTGCGCTTCACGCGTGACGACGGCGAGACGTTCTCGGACAAAGTGGACTCGGTAGTCACGCAGCGAATCCTGGCCCTGCCCATCTTCCTGTCCCTGATGTATCTGGTCTTTTTCGTGACGTTTACACTCGGCAATCCGGTGACGGCGTGGCTGGAGAGTCTCTTTGCATGGACGGCCCGCGTGCTGGAGGCGTCCTGGCCCGCCGCGCTCAGCGGCCCCTTGAAGTCGCTGGTGGTCGACGGTGTCATCGGCGGTGTCGGCGGCGTCATCGTATTTCTGCCCAACATTTTTTTTCTTTTCCTGGCGATCGTCCTTCTCGAGGATTCGGGGTACATGGCACGGGCGGCGTTCATCATGGATCGCCTCATGGACAAGGTTGGTCTCCACGGCAAGAGTTTCATCCCGATGCTCATCGGGTTTGGCTGCTCGGTGCCTGCCATCATGGCCACCCGCACGCTGGACAACCGCCGCGACCGGTTGATTACCATGCTGGTGGTGCCGCTGATGAGCTGCAGCGCGCGGCTGACGATTTACGCTCTCATCATCCCGGCTTTTTTCCCCCACTCACGGCAGGCGCCGATGCTGTGGCTCATGTACGTAATCGGTATCGTGCTGGCGATCATCGGGGCCAGCGTGCTCAGGGCCTCGGTGTTCAAGGGCGAGCCCGCGGCGTTCGTCATGGAACTGCCGCCCTACCGTCTTCCGACCTTGAAAGGCGCCGCGCTGCACGTGTGGGAGCGGGCCTGGCTCTACCTGAAGAAGGCCGGCACCACCATCCTCGCTTTTTCGATCGT
>JBHHVD010000017.1:0-41421 GCA_046754105.1 Candidatus Krumholzibacteriia bacterium | reverse complement strand
CGACTGGTCGCAGGACCCGGAAATTGGGGCCGGTTGTCACAAGCCGGCCCCAATTCCACAACCCCACTCTCCGGCGCGCTGGGACCACAAAGAAACGGGGGAACTCCGGCCGACGGGAGGTTGACACCAGCCGTTTCCATATCACTTCAGGAGAACCAACTTGCGCGCATAGGCGCGCCCGCTTACCTCGAGCCGCACGAAGTACACCCCGGACGGCACCGCCCTCGATGCGGTATCGACGCCGTTCCACGTCGTTTGATACTGACCCGCGATGAGCACTTCATCCACCAGCACTCGCACCAGCCTGCCGCGGGCGTCGTAGACACCGGCCCGCACGTGGCCGGCCCGCTCCACGGAGTACGGGATCGAGGTGACCGGGTTGAACGGATTGGGATAGTTCTGACCCAGCACCGCGGCGACGCGCGGGGGCTCCCCAATGCCGGTCTGCACCGGCACGCTGAAGCAAATGTCGAAGGGCGGCAGACCCACGTCGATGGGGTTTGCCGTGAGTTCCAGGTTGGTTGTGGGGTCGTAACAGCGGATGCCGGGCAGCGTCGGCGTGCGGTCGGCGAGAAACAGCTCGCCGCCCGGGGACAGTTCGATATCGTTCAAGACAAATGCCCCGGGTGCGTAGACCGTGCCCAGGTTGGCGCCGGTTTGCGGGTTGAACGCGATGAGCACGTTATTGAAGGACGCGTCGCTGATAATGGCAAATCCCTTGTCGGGCGCAACGATCTCCACGTCGTTGATATCACCGCCCGCGGCGGATTCGCTGAAGAAAACACCCTCCGACGCGAACGTGACGGGATCTATCCATTCTGCACCGAAATCCTGCACGCCGAAGAACCCGACCGACGAGACGTAGAGCCGTCCCGTGTACGGATCGAGTTGGATGGATGAGAAGGGATCGGTTCCGGAGAGAAGGATCGACTGCGCGCCGGGCGCCGAACCGTCGACGTCGACCAGGGTGTCGGCGGTCGCGTCGATGACCGCCACGAAGCTCGTACCCACTGGCGTGAAGAACGCGTTGCGGTCCAGACGCTGAATCGTCACAAAGACCCGGTCCCCCACCCGCGCCAGTTGATCCATCTCCGGGATCCCGTCCGCGTCGGCCAGGCCCGACATATCGATGGTGCCGGTATGCGCGCCCGTCGAGGGGTCTACGATCCACAACCCGGTCTCGTTGTAACGCGGTACGTAGGCCTTGTTGGGACCCACCACCCAGACGTCGTGCGGGTCCGAGCCGTTGCCGACCGAGATCTGGCGCACGGTGGCGAATCCATTGGAAGGATCGAGTATCTGGATGTTATCGCCGCCGAAGCGATTGACGACGTAGAGGAACCCGTCGAAATACCGGCACACCGCGTCGCTGTGGAGCATGGCAACATCCTTCGTGGTCGTGTGCGCGCCGTCGGCGAGGAGCCTTGATGACGATCCTGTAATAAAATCCGTGGTGGTAACAAATGCGAACTCCGCCGCTGTCGTGCCCATCGCCACGCCGGTCACTGCGATCGCCGCCAGCAGTGCTGTCGTCAGGAACCTCACTGTGTTTGTCATGACGCCTCTCCTTCAAGGTTTGTAGGTCAAGGTCGCAAAGAAGCTCCTGCCGGGCAGCGGGAATCCGTTGACGTCGCCGATTCGGCGGTCGGCGAGGTTGCGGCCCTCGACGGTTAGTGATAGGGCGCCGCCCAACGGGCTCAGGCGCATGGCGGCGTTGTGGATCTCACGCGCGGGCACGGTCTGACGGTTGGCCGGATCCAGAAAATTCTTCCCGATGCGGTGCAGCTCGTAGGACAGCTTCCAGCGGCCTGCCGCATAATCCACAAACAGGGCGGACTCGTTGGCGGGACGTCCCGGCAGCTCGTTTCCCCGGTAAAACGGAATGGGCCCCGTGTCCTCGCTGTCCATCCGCGTGTAATTGCCTGCGACGTGGAACCGGTCAATGAGCGCGGAAAAGGAAAACTCCCAACCGCGTGTGCGAGAAGCACTGATGTTCTCCGGCCTCGAGGTGAGCTGTGAATTTGGGAAAAAAAGGATGAGGTTGTCGACCCGGTTGTCGACGTAAACCGTTTCCAGAAACAGCCGCTCCAGCCACCAAGGTTTCTCCAGGGACAGGACGAACCCCGCGTCGCGATTCAAGCCCACTTCCGGCTCGAGGCCGGCGCTGCCGGTGACGGAACCCGTGTTCCCGAACAACTCGAGGATAGTCGGACGCCGGAAGTACCGGCCCCAGTTCGCCTTGACGGTGAGATTCGGCGTGGCCAGCCAGCGGAGCCCGTAGCGCGGCGAGTGCTCGCTGCGCGTGACCCGGCCTTGCGGCGTGGGCGGCAGCCACGGGAAAAGCGGCGGGTCGTAGAATTCCGTGGTTTGACTCTCGTAGCGCGCGGACGCCGTGAGGACAAGGCCCAGCGGGTGCACGAACACGTCCGTCGAAACCGCGGTGGTGTGGGTCGTGCGGTTGCGATCCGGACCTTCGGTCGGGGACGGGATCTGTGACCCTGGCCGGAATCGCTCTCGAGTCGACTGGTGAAACACTTCCAGCGAGGCGGGCACCAGGGGAGCGTCGAGTCTGACACGCCCCCCGCCGCCGAAGCTGCGAAACGTGTTGTCGGTTTCCTGTGGAAGGAACGAGACCTCTGCGTCGGGGTCGTGAAACCTCTCGCGGGTGGTCGAGTAGAATCCCGAGGTGAACACCCTGACGTGTCGCCTGGACAGCGACGGCGTGGCGAGCTGGACATTCGTAATGTAGCGGCTTCTTTGTGAATTCGCCGTCTGCGACTGGAAAGACCCCACCCCGGGAACACCCTGTTCCCGGACCAGCGCGGATTGGCTGAGTATCAGCTTGCCCACTCGCGGAACCGTCGCCTGCATTCGGCCCAGGAAATCCCACGAATGGAAGCCGTTATTCTGCCGCGTCACCGTTTCGTCGTCATCGGGGTTCAGCGGTGTGGTCTGATCGTCGACGAACTCGAAATCACCCCGGCTCTTTACGTAGTTGCCGTGGAGGAACAACTTCAACTCACGGTGTCTCGACCACAGTGACAACACGTGGCGTTCGGTCCCGAAAGACCCGTAGGATTCGCGCGCCTCTACCCGGGAAAGCAGCGACTCGCTCGCCCATTTCGCATCGTCGGTCGTAACGAGGTTGACGGCACCACCCACCGCCGACGCACCCAGGTGCGGCGGCGAGAACCCCCGAAAAACCTCGATGCGCGAGATGCCGCCGAGCGGCAGATCGCCGAGATTGGTCACCCCGAGGTAAGCGTCGTTCAGCGGCACGCCGTCCAGGAAGACCTCCACCTGGTTGGCGGACGACCCCCGGATCGAGACCGTCGCAAAACTCCCCAGCCCGCCGTACTGCCGCACGCGAATGCCGATCATGCGCGACAGCATCGTCGCCATATCCTCGACGCGATCCTCTCGCTCGCTGACGTCCAGTACAGCGACAAACCCCGGCCGCCGGAACACGTCGTCGATCGCCGGCGCGATACGCGGCGCCTCGACGACGATTTCCGGCGCGGCATACACCGTGTCTCGGGGTGCGGTCGCCGTGGCCCCCGCGCCCGCACCCCCGTCGCCCACAGCGAGGGTCCAGGTGGTGGTGACCATCGCCACAACGGCAACCAGTGCACGCATGCCCCGGCTCCGAATCGCAGCCACTGAGTATTTGAGGAGAGAAACCAAAAAACCCTCCCTCTTACTCCTCGAAGAGGTCCAGGCAATGGTTGCTCCAGGCAGGTCTCCTGACTGATGGCTCGGTCGTCTGCCGTCCCCTTCCCGGCTTCCTTACCGGTGGTTGCGGACGGCAGACTCGCCAATCACAGTGGCGGGTCCGCGAGGGATTTGCACCCTCTTCCCTTTTCACTCGAAACGAGCACCTGGAGTGCTTTTGTTATGTCGGGAAGATATTATTCGACGAGAGAAGTACGTGTCAACAGTTTTCGGAAAGCCGGGCGTGGGCCAGTCGCGATTATCAACGGGGATACTTCATGAACTTCGTGTCGGGATGCATCTGTTTCCACAGGGCCCAGCGGATGAAGAAGGAGGTGAACTCAGCGAGTTTGCGGTCGGCGAAGGCCCCGCTTATACAGGTAAGCCCGCGCGTTCGCCCCAGATGGTACCAGAGACTTTCCGTTTCGCGGTCGTAGAGGACAAACGTGTTCTTGTAGGTCCAGCCGCTTGAGACCAGCGTGATCTTCTGCTCGTCGATTTTCCGGCTGTACACGGCAGCCAATTTTACAAGTGGTCACCACCCGACGGCGACGTGTACGTCACCGAAACTCTCGTTCACCACCTCGTGCCGGTTGAGGTCACCTATCGAGTAAGAGCGCGTATCGCCGTCGATCGTCGTGCCGATAACGAGAAAGATCTCGTCGTCCTGGGGATAACCGGGATCTCCGGGGGAGAGCATCTCGGGTTGATCGATCGGTGGGATCGCGTTGGGCCCGGCGCCGTGCTGGAATTCCTCCGCGACGAAGCCGTAGTGCTCCACTGCGTGGGTCACGTCCCATTTCTTCCCCGTCAGATCGACGATGTAGATGCGATCGTCCGGTCCGCCGACGACCTCCGCCGTTGGGAATACCGGCGGCTCGGTCGTGCAGCCGGGGCCAAAGACGACAGCGACCCCGAGCGCGGCCAGGACGGTTCTCCTGGCTATCTGCATCGTCGGTCCGGCATTCTGTGGGAGACACTCCTTGGCCGTAAGGCGCCTAGCGGCCGGGGTCAAAGACCGTGATTTTTGTTTCCGGCGTTACCATGATCCGCGTCCGGCGCAGGATAATAACCTCGGCCGGCGGCTGATTCGGGTCCCCGCCGATTCGCTTTACATAGCCCCCCGCCTGCTCGAAGGGCTCTCCCCACTCGACAAGACTGAAGCCTTCGAGCGGCTCGGCGACGCCATTCGGGTCGTCGCGGACGCCCGCGCTGACGCGGTCCCCGACCTCGACCGAATCCGGGTCCAGCACCGTGCCGCCCGCGGGCATCGAGTCTGTTGCCGCAAAACTCACCCACTCGCCCATAACCCGCAGGGACCGGCCCGGCCGGTCTACTTCACCTACGGGTCCGTTCAATGCCCCAGGCCGAACGCACCCTCGGTCCCCGCAGCGAAAGATCGTGATCTCGCGCGCGACCAGAAACCCGGCGATGATCGACATGCTCTGGTCGTGCACGAACTCGCCGGTCGTCCTGATGTAATCGCCGGTGTGAATCGTCGGTACCGGCAGCTGAAAAACACACCCGAAGTTCGCGGTCAGAAAATCCCCGACGGTTCCGCCCACTGCGCTCAGCACCACGTGGATGACGGACGGCGTGGTCGGCCGCCAGTGGGGGTCCGGGGATTTGGATACGGTATAGAATCCTGCACGCAAACCGTCGAAACGATAGGACCCGTCCGCAGCCGTCACCATCCTGCGTACTACCTCGGTGCCGGTTGCAATTTCGAGCACGCCGCCGCTGAGAATTACCTCCACGCCTCCCTGCCCCGGTTCGTCAGCTTCCATCACCCCGTTTTCGTTCGTATCCAGCCACACGATCCCCCCGATGGCGCCGCCGCCGGGGGCCATCCCTATGTCCAGCCGGCCAACGAAACCGATTGAAACCCCGCGCGCAACTCCGAACTCGACGGTGCGGGGAAGGCTCTCTTCTCCCGGGGTCCACATGCCGTCGCGATCGGTGAACTCGAACCTGATCGATGCCCCCGGCCCGACCACACCGTTATCCGGGTTGAGTACCGTGACCCCCTCGGGCAACAGGCTGACAAAGGTCAGCGTAATCGGCTCGGGATGCGCCGTGTGGCTGTGGTTAATGACGCTCAGGTCGACGAGCAAAGCGCCCAGAGAATCGGCGTAGCGGATGTTCGCGCCGCGCAGCAGAAACGGCCCGGCCAGTGTACCGTCGGGACTACCCCCGCTTTCGATCGGGAGCTCGAAGCCGGCGACGCCGGGATCGACCTCGCCCTTGACAACGCCGGATGCGGAGCCCCCGCCCGGCGGCGGCGTCAGGACCGAGTCGTCCGAGCAACCGGACACGATGAGAATCGACAGGGCGATCGAGAGGGCAAAGACCCTGGTAGACATGGCGGACCCCCTTGGCAGGGTGGATCTAGTGGGGCGTTCGAATTATACAATGGCTGAGTCTTGAGAGCAAGCGCTGTCGTGCGGGCGGAAACTGGTTGCCGGCGGGGTTACTTCTTGATGGTTGGTGCGCCCGGGAGGGCTCGAACCCCCAGCCTCCTGGTCCGTAGCCAGACGCTCTATCCAATTGAGCTACGGGCGCACCTTGTCGTAACGAGGGTCACGCGGGCGGCGCGGGCGGCCCCGGCGTGGCTGGGGCTGCCGGCATCGAGGCCTCCGCCGGCTGCCCCATGCTCACCACGTCGGTCTCCACTCGCAACCCACCGGCCATTCCCACCACCACATTGAAGATAAAGCCACCGATCGTGACAAAGACCGAACCGATCGCACCGTAGAAAACCGCGAAAACGGGGATCAGTACGATCCCCAGCAGACCACCGAGGATTCCGAACTGCGGAAAATCTTCGCCCAAAAGCGCGGTCTGCAAGCCGCCCGCGACCAGAATGAAGAACCCGTACACGATTCCCAGCAGCAGGCCGAGCGCGGCGTAGAGGACAAAAGCGATCTTGAACAGCGACCACAGCTCGATCCGTTTGATCTCGATAAGAGCTCTCATCTCCAACCTCTTCGCGCGGCGCCGGGGGGAATGGCGGAGAGGGAGGGATTCGAACCCTCGGTAGAGTTTCCCCTACGCAGGTTTAGCAAACCTGTGCCTTCAGCCACTCGGCCACCTCTCCCACTCGGGTCTGCCTGGCGGAGGGCGGGGGATTCGAACCCCCAAGGGCTTGAAACCCGGCGGTTTTCAAGACCGCTGCCTTACCAGTTAGGACTAGCCCTCCGACACTCGCAACCTAATGACATTATTATGGTTACATCTTAGGCATTGTCGTTGACACCTGTCGCGGCACTCCGTTCGAGGCCTTCCGTCCTCGATGCCGACAGGTATCATAACCGCTTTGCGAACATCTTGCAACGCCATCCTCGGGGACGCGGGGGGCGGGACCGGGCCGGCGTGTTCTACGGCTCGGTTCGTGTCGGGCGGAGTGCGCGGGCTATCGCTTGCCGGACCTGCCGGCGGTGGCATTGCCGCGCCCGTCACCTTTGCCGTGGATCGGTTTTGGGGTCAGTGTGCTGCCGCTGTCGACGAAGCGCACGTTGATGTAGGAATGGTCGTGGTTGCAACGCAGGTAGTACGTGGTGGCTCCCGAGCCATCTCCACCGTTGTCGTCATCGTCCTTGTCGTCGTCCTTGTCGTCATCGTCCTTATCGTCATCGTCCTTATCGTCGTCGTCCTTGTCGTCATCGTCCTTGTCGTCATCGTCCTTGTCATCGTCGTCATCTTTGCCGGCGGCCAGGGCGCTCACGCCACCACCTCCACCCCCGCCGGCAAGGTAGGTATAATTCGCCGCAATTCCGGCGGGCGGCATCTGTGCCAGGATTCCGTCCAGTGTGCTGGGGAACTCTCCGGTCCGGGCGAATTCCGCCCACAGCATCTTGCTAAGAGCGAGCTGGTAGGAAACACATGCCTGGAGGAGGGCCAATTCGCGCTGGCGCCGGGACTGCCCCATGAAGTTGGGGGCGAGGATCCCGATCACCACCAGCACGACCATCAATTCGACCAGCGAAAAGCCGCGCGCGCGGCGACACAACCGCCGGAACACGGGCGCCCGCCGCCGCAGGCCGGGTCCTGTCCGGGGTACCCATCCGCCGGCCACGGCTGTTGCAGCATCCCGCGGCGCCTGTGCGCTTGACATGATTCCATCCTTCCCGCGCGGCGCTCCCCGTTACGCGCGAAGCCTGGTTATGCGATGTCCACGCCTTTGCAAGAAAAGCGCCAGAGCGGGTGCTCCAGCACAAAAGTGCCCCAAGGATGACCGGGAATGGCGCAGGGGCGCCACGGCCGGTAGAACGGGGCCCATCAACGGCCGGGATCAGGGCCTGCGGCCGCCCACGACCTCACCGCTGCGGCTGTCCTCGATCCAGATCCATACGGTGCCGTGCTCGAGGGCTTTCACCTGGTAGGTGTGCCCGCCGAGGGCGTGAAACGAGAGGGTGCGGCGAATCGCCGCGGCGGCCCTGGACTCGTCGTAGTAGTGGACGGTGAGTCGCAGTTTGCCGCTGTTGACCTCTATCTTGGCGGCGGAAAATTCGTTCCCTTCGCTGTCGATGCCCGCGAAATAGATACGGACGCCCCCTAGCATGCGCGACCCCTTTACAATCGCCACCTTGCTGCCCGGCAAGGGCGGACCCGGATACATGCGAGCGGGGCTGCAGGCCGACAGCGCGAGCCCCGTTACGACCACCATCCATGCGGGTTTCGATTGCATGCGTCCTCGAGAATCTCGGTACCGATGTTGGCAATGTGATACTCGACGCCGACGAAATCATCGAACCGGTCCCCGTCCCACTGGTAACTCTCCTGGCGCACCTGGATTTGCAGGGGGTTGTGCTCGGGGTAAATCTCACGGCTAACCGGCTCGACGTCGCTGTAGCGGCAGGCGAACATCCGGGTCGAGATCGCCCCAAAATCTTCGTCGACCCGACCGTCGCCGTCGTTATCGTATCCGTCCAGCCAGTCCTCGTCGACCGCACCGTCTTCGTCGTCGTCGGCCTTGGAGGACGGTGGCCGATTGCCGCCGCTGGCCCCGGCCGCGGAGGTGTACACGGCATCCCGGGGATCGGGTGCCGGCCGGAACTCGTTCTCGAAGGCGGCGGTCGACACCGCCGGTATACCGTTTCGCAGCGCGCCGACCCACAGGCCCGCGCTAAAGAGGTATTCCACACCACTTCCCGCCGGCCACTGCGCGGACGGCGCGAACGAGTACGGCTCGGCGGTGCCCGGACGCGATCCCCACTCTCCCCAGTTCAAGAGATGCATCTGAAGCTCCCCGACGTTGTGTACGCTCTTGCCGTCGAGGATCAGGACCGGCTGCGGTCCGGGCCTGTCTCGCTTGCCGCGCTCCGGAACGTAGCGCGCGCGGACGGCGCGCGCACTCAGGACACAAACCGAGGCCACGACGAGGGCGACGATAGCACCGCGGGTCATTGTTCCCTCCCCCCTGCCGACGGCCAACCGTCCACCGCCAGGCCCCTCTCCATGCGCTCGAGACGTTTCAGCTTGCGCCGCTCGCGCAGCTTGACTCGCAGAAAAACGAACAGAAACAAGACGGCGACGATGCTAAACAGTGGGCCGGTTTGAAACAAGAGGAGCCAGGATTGGTATCGTCGCTGCAGCGATCGATCGAATCTCGCGTAGAAAAGATGCTCGTTCTCGCTCCAGAACCGCTCGAACGCCGCGGAGAAATCGCCCTCCCGGATGACCTCGCCGAGAAAAAGGGGCAGCGTGTCGACCTCCTTGCCGAAACGTTCGGTAAAACCCGTGTAGGCCACCCGGTAGGCGTCGCGGGCACGGCCCTCGGCTTCGGGCAGTGAGCTGACAATCTGGCCCAGTCCCGGCGCGCGGTTGGCCCACACCGACTCCATCAAACGCCAGTGTTCGAGGAGCGACCACTCGTGCGCCTGCCACAGCGCCAGGCCTTCTACGAACCAGGTGGGCATTCGGACCCCGCCCACCCGTTGCGCGACCAGGAGGTGGGAGAGCTCGTGTGGGATCACCTTCTCCAGAGTGTTCCAGGCGGAGGTCGCCCGCTCGACGTCGACCAGCATGATCTGGCCGTCCATCAACGCGAACGCGACCCCCCACGAGGGGAGTCGTATTCCCTGTTGCGCTTGGAATCTCTCCATGTCCGCTATCAACAGGACGCGAAACCCGGAGATCGAGGTAAGACCGAGTTCGTGCGCCAACTCGGGGATGGCGTGCCGGCAAATCGCGGCCACCTTGTCGGCGACTTTCTTGTCCTCGGGAAAATACTCTACCGTCACGGGATACCGGTCGAGACGCTTGACGAGCGGTTGGGCCGCAGCCGCAACGTGCAGCAGAATCCCGAAGAGCATCACCGCCGCGCCAAGGCGCGGCCCGGCGCCGGCCCGGCGGGCCGAACGTCGTCTATGGAGTGACCACCCCATCGATAACTCCCGAAGCGACCAGGAGGTCGCCACTGTACAGCGCCAGGGTCTGCCCCGGGGAAATGGCCCGCTGGGGCTCCACAAAGCTGACCCGGGCCGCGCGCCCGTCGATGCGGACGTCGCTGACCTCGGAGCCCGCGTGGCGGTACCGGATCTGCGCCGAGAGCGGGCCCCCGCCTTCGATGACGGAAGGATGAGCCCAATCCAGCGTGCAGGTGAGGGTCTTGTGGAGCAGGTTGCCCGGGTCCCCCACGACCAGTACGTTCCTGCCCCTGTCCAGCTCGATGACGTACTGCGGTACCCCAGCGGACACCCCGATGCGCCGGCGCTGCCCGACCGTGTAGGGCGCCAGCCCCTCGTGGCGGCCGACAACCTCGCCGGCCGTATTCTCGATCTGCCCGGGGGAGAGCTTTACCCCCTGGTGGTCGAGAAACGACCTCAGGGTACCGTCCGGCACGAAGCACACTTCCTGGCTGTCTTTCTTCTGCGCCACCGCCATTTTCGCGTCACTCGCGACCTCCCGGACCGTCGCCTTGTCGTAGTCCCCCAGCGGGAACAAGACCCTGCCGAGCGTCTCGCCGTGCACGCCGGAGAGAAAGTACGACTGATCCTTCGCGCGGTCGGCCGCCCGGGCCAGAAACCGCTCGCCGTTTGCCGCCTCGAAGACCCGGGCGTAATGACCTGTGGCCACGTACTCGACACCGAGGCGGTCCGCCTGGTCGAGGAGCGTACGAAAACGCACCACCGCGTTGCAACGCACGCACGGGTTTGGTGTACGCGCGTTCTCGTATTCCGAGACGAAGTTTTCGACGACCTCGCGACCAAAGAAATCCGTGACGTCGGCCACGCGGTGCGGCATGCCGAGCCGATCGCACTCCCGCCGGGCGTCCTGTACGGATTCGACCGAGCAACAGCTACGCTCCGGCACCCCGGCGTCACCATAACAGTAATTCTTCATCGTTATACCGATTGACCGATAACCGGCGCGCTTGACGAGCAGGGCCGTAACGGCGCTGTCGACACCTCCGCTCATGGCCACGAGCACGCTTCGCCCGCGGCGTTCGTTCCCGCCAATGTCGATGAAACGTCCCTCCATCGCCTTCCTTCCAAGAAAACAAAACCTTTCCCCCCGAAAGCGGTGCTCGAGGAGAAAGGTCATGTCGTGCCCGGAGTTCGCCTGCTACTGGTTCTTCATCGCGGCGGCGCGCTTGATCAAATCCTGCTGCCGCTGAATCTGCTTCTTGGCCGATGAGCCCCATTGCGGGTCTTTCACGGCCATCTGGAATCTCTCGATGGCCTCGTCATAACGGGCGAGCCCTTCCAGCCCTTTCCCCCACGCGTAGTACAGTCCCGCTTTCCTGCCAGCCGGGCAAATCTGCAGACCCTTGCGGGCTGTGCTAATCGCCTTGTTGTAGTTCTTCGTCTGCTCGTACGAGGAGGCCAGCGGCTGGTAGCTCGCGCAAAGTTCCGGTTTGAGCTCCACCGCTTTCTCCAGTTCCGGTATCGCGTCCGCGTAACGCTTCACCTGCATGAGCGACACGCCCAGGTTGAACCGGTACGAAGCCTTTTCCGGTTCGGCGGCGACCAGTTCGGTGAACACAGCCGCCGACTTGCCAAACTGCTGCGTTTCTATGTACGCTTTGCCGAGCTGCGAACGGAGCTTCGCAGCGTCCTTCTCACTCGCCACGGGAACGGCCCGCTCGTACATCTCCAGCGCCTTCTCACGCTCACCGGTCTCGAAGTAAATCTTGGCCATCGAGCCCATCGTTTGCACGTCGTCGCTGTTGAGCTCGAGCGCTTTCGTGTAATAGGTCAGCGCTTCGGGATACTTCCTGTAGCCCTGATAGAGAAAACCCATACGAACGTTGGCGTCGTAGTTCTCCGGCTCCCGCTCGAGGATGGACTGATAGGTCGTCAACGCCGCCTCGTAGTCCTTTTGCAGCAGCTGATAGTACCCCAGGTTTGCCAAAAGACGCGTGTCATCCGGGTAGAGCTTGACCGCGCGCGTGTATGCGTTCGCCGCCTTGTCGTACTGCTTCAGCTTTTTGTAGCAGGTGCCAAGATCGTGCAGCGCGTCCAGGCGTGATCCGTCTGCGTCGATGACCCTCTCCAGTTCCACCGCGGCCTTGTCGTACTGGCCGGCGGCGATGAACTGGCGGGCCGTCTCATACATCAAATCGACCTCGGTGTGCCGTTTCTCGAACCCTCTCGAGTCGGTCGTGGTCTTGATGACCTTCTTCTCCTGGGGCGCCGCCGCGGCAGCCTCGAACGAAGCCGCGACCAGGGCGAAACCCACCACGAGCAGCGGGATGCTAACCGGGTTTAGGGTACGCGTGTTTCTCATCGGAATCATTCTCCCGAACACGAGTTGCCATAATCGGCAACCCACTATAAAATATAACGTTAGGTTGTGGGCCTGTCAAGGGTACCGCTTCCGGCACCGGTGGGGGACCGCCGGAATCCACGTATCGAGCATACCGGACGGGCTGGGGAAATGCAATAGCCAAGACACGGCGCGGCCGCGCCTAGAACTCCCCGGTCTTCCGTTTCCAGACCTCGCTGCCGCTGATTCCCAGGTAGATGCGGAACACCCGGTCCTCCAGGCCGTTGTTATTGATGGACCCGACCTTGCCGCCCTGGACGGCGAGGTCGACCTTGCCCCTGCCGCCGCTGAGGCGGATGCCCGTTCCAAAGCCAACCAGGAACTTCTTGACGTCCTGGCTCCCCGGTTGGTCGAACGGCAGCTTCTCATAGCTGAACGACAGCCGTAACGGGTATCGCCTCCCTTTGATCCTCACGCCCTTCTTGTACTCTCCTCCGATGGAGTAGCTTTCCTCTCGCCGCAGGCGGCTGGCTGGAAACGCCAGCCCCTCGAAGCCGTCAAAATCGCGGAAGGCGGCACTGCCCGCCACCAGGTACTGCTCCGACACCTGCCATGCCACGCCGAAACCGGCGGACGACGGGAGCCTCGCCGTTGCCGTATAAAACGTATCCAGAACCGATTGCGGGGTGAAGCGCTCGATGATCTCCGTGTCGTAGTCGATCGCACTCTCCCACATCGCGCCGACCGACAAGCTCGCCGTCGGGTACAAAACAACCCCGGCCGCGTACCCGTTGCCGTTGAAGCTTTCCTTCTTGATCCCCGCGCTGGGGGCGAAAGTGGGGTCGTTAAATACGAGATCCTGGCGGTCCTGCACGAAACCCTGTTCGAAGGAAAACGTCAGCCCCACCGACGCGAAGCGCGACAGACCGAAGGCGAGCGTGAGCGGCACGGAAAACAACCCGCCGGACTTGGAAAACGTGGACGTGAACTCGTCGCCGGCCGGCGTGACTTCGCGCTCCGCAAAGCTGCCGCCGGGGTCGTAGCGTCCCCGGTACCCAATCGCAAAAATCAGGTTCCTGCTCAGGGGAAATGCCGCCCGGAAGGACGAGAACGTGAACGAGATGTCGCGCTCGGCAAACTCGGTCGAACGCCCCTCGTCAATGGCCAGAAACTGCGTCACACCCACGGTGACTCTGGGGAGCCTGGCCAAAAGCGCCGGGTTGAGTTGCAACACCCCGAGCGAATCCTGCAGGAGCTGGCCCGATCCCCCGAGCGCGATCGAGTGCACGTCGCCCGCCTCCAGCCGCTCGCCAAGAAGATTCATGCTGAAGAGCGACGTCGCCCGCGAACCTCCGGGCTGGACGAGCAGCACCAGCGCAAGAACGGCTATACGTGTCGTGCCGGACATGCCTCTACCTCGGAAACCTCGGCGAGTTGGAAAAAGTCAAACTCAAGAGCGGCCCCAGTCCCGGGCCCGAGCCACTCCCGTAGAACTCGATCCGCCGCGTGGACGCGCCCTCGAACGTAAACTGCAGGACGAGCCCGTTGTTGCTGCCCGGATTCGCGATGAAGTCCTCAACGATGCTGCGTACCGGGAAGCGGATAACCGATATCTTGTCCGCGTCGAAAAGCACCGTCGAGACCGCGGTACCAAACAGGAATCCCGAATTATTCTCGTCCGAGCTGAGCGGCGCGTACAACGTGACGGAGTGCACGCCCCCGTCTCCCGCCCCCGGGACAATCGTCACGGCCAGCCTGGCATCGTGCAACAGGGTGTCGGATCCAACACCGGTCAGATCGATCGGCAGGAAGACACGCCGGGTTTCACCGTCGGACACCCGCAGGTTCGTTACCGGAGCGAGTGACTTGAAGAACGTCGCGTCTACCCCGGTGACCGTCCGATGGAAACTCTGACTGTTGTCGGCAAACTTGACCCTGAGAAACAGCCCCGTGCTGTCCTTGTCGCTGCTCTCCCAGGCCAATTCCTGGTTCGTTATCGCATCCATCACCACGATCGCGATCCCGTTGTGCCAGCTGCTGTCGATCCAGCTCTCGACGAGCGAGGGTTCCAACGCGTACTGTGTCGTTCCGACCTCCATAGTACGGTCGATCGCTCCCGAATTGAACGGGTCGGATATCGCGCTCGCTGACAGATTCAGGCTTTTCAGCGACTTGCCCACGACGAGCGAATCGAGGAGCTCAAAGATCTGGACGTTGATGACGTCGCCGTCCTGCGCATTGGCCGGCGACAGGTTCAGGACCGCCTCCTGGACCGACTTGGACGGATCGGCCCCTGCCATGTTGAACCTCAGTAGTATGGCCTTTTCGATGTCTCCCGTGCGTCCTGCGGTGATGGTATCGAAGTTCGCGATCACGGCGTTGGTGACAAGACTCGTATCGCCGGACGCGACGACGACCGTGTCGAGGAAGACCTCGCCCGGATCGCTCCCGATGAGCCCGGTGTCCCGGAACTCGGACCCCAGCGGGCTGTCGGGGTCAGACGAGCACCCGGCGAGGGCGGCGATCACCAGCACCAGCACGCAGGGGCGCAGCATCGGGCTTATCATTCGGGGTCTCTTCAAAGTCTTACCGGATACGGGGTCGTTATTCACTACCACAGGTCACAGCGGGTCGTCAACATGATCGCAGGGCCGCATGCGTAGGGGAGGCGCCGAACACGGCTCATTCCTCGGGTTGTGTGGATACCACCAGTTTTCGTGCCCCGGCGCCCTTTACGATATCCATGATCCCGACCACTTCTCCGTGCGACACTCGCGAGTCGGCCTTGAGCACGACCACCTTCTCCTCGGCCTCCTCCAGTCTCCCGCTCAGCGCGGCGCCGAGCAGGGCGACGTCCACCGGCTCGTCATTGAGGTAGACGGCCCCCTCGGGATCGATGTAGACGACCAGCGGTTCCTGGCGTACCGCATCAGCGTGGCTGGCCTTCGGGAGCTCGAGCTTGATCGCGGGCGTGCTGAGAAACGTGGTAGAAATCATAAAGAAAATCAGGAGCAGGAACAGCACGTCGATTAGCGACGTGACGTTCAGGATAAGCGAGCGTTTTGACTTCGTTCTAAGTTGCATCGGAAATGTCGCGGACTTTTTCGGCGCCCGAACCCTTCATGGCGGCGATCTGTTTGAGCAGCATATGTACGACGCCCTCGATCTTTATAACGAAGTTCTCGACCCGGGAGTCAAAGAAATTGTAGGCGACGAGCGCTGGAATACCAATGGACAACCCGAACGCCGTCGTGATCAACGCCTCCGCGATACCGCCCGACAACAACCCCGCCTCCCCGACACCCGCGATACTGATCACCGAAAACACCTTGATCATGCCGAACACGGTACCCAGGAGTCCCAACAACGGGCTGGCGGCCGCTACCGTTTCGAGGACGACGAGGTAGCGTTCCAGGCGTTTGACCTCCCTGCGTCCCGTGTCCTCCATCACCTGCCGCACGTATACCACCGGCGCGGCGGCTTCGTCGAGCCCCGCGCGGATGATGTTGGCCAGCGGCGAATCGTGGCGTTCGCAGGTGCGGATTGCCATCGGAATATCCGCGGGAGAACGGACTTGTTCGATCGTGTGGATGATCTCGCCCTGCAGAATCTTGGACTGCCGCAAGTTGATCATCTTTTCGATGAACACCGCGAGTCCCAGAATCGATAAGAGGGCGAGCGGGAACATGATCACGCCGCCCTTGATGAAGATCGCCCACATATTACTCTACTTCCTTTCGAAGAACTCTTTCTCATCGCCCGGCAAGAGGTAATAGAATCCGAAGATCACGTCGAGGTACTCTTCCGGGAAATCGTCCGGCAGCCGTCTGAACGGCGCCGCGCCCCTGATCGCGTTGCTGCTCGCGCGGTGGAGGGAGTCGTGTCCTTTCGACTCGAGTACCTCCAGGGCCTCCATCGATCCGTCTGGGTAGATCCGGAAGGCGATACGCGTGTACCCGTGGATGGCTCCCAGCGCCGTAAAGGCCAGCGGTGGAATCCAGTGCTGTTTGATTCGTTGCTTCAAGTCTAACAAATACGGTGCGAAATCCCAAGCCGTCGTATTGATCGAAATGCCGCCAACCGAAGCCCGCGCGGAACGCGAACTGCGAAACTCCGGGTTCGCCTCGGGCAGGCTCGGCTCGCTCCTGGGAGAAGACTGCGTCGTAAAGCGCGACCGCTCGAAGGCTTCCCCGAGGCTGGTCTGTTCTTCGGGCAACGGTGGCAGTTCCTGCTGCCCCCCCCCTTCGCTCCCCTCCTCCGGAGACGGCGTGTCGACGAGCGGTATGACGCCTTCGCTCTTGGGAAGTGCGCTGTCGTCGTTGGCACGGTCGAGATCGCTCGCCCGCGAGCTGACCGTCGAAAGATACTTGCTCACGTTGCTGCTGGGCGTCGGCCTTTCCGGCGGCGACACCAGCTCGAATTCCAACGGGGTGACAATCACCGGCCGTTCCCGCGCCTCGAACAACCGGCCCGGTATCAGGTCCCGTATGAAGGGCGCGAGTATAACAACGTGGATCAGCGCCGATATCAAGAGTCCCCAGTACAGGGTGCGGTCTCTGTCCGCGTATGCCTGTGAAATCATGCCTGCTGGCCCTTTCGCTCCAGCCGGCACACGACCGTGCCGGTGAACAGCTCGCGAACGAGGGGGACGACCGTCAACGCTTTCAAGAACCGGTACTTCGCCGGCTTGAACTCCTGGAAGGACACCGTGAGCTCCGGCAAGCCGCCCACGATACCAAGGAAGCGGCGGATGCTCATGTGATTCAAGTCGTTATCGTATGAATCCATTATCCGGTCCACGTCACTCGCTATCTCCTCTGTGCAACACCCCGGGCGGCGGTTGCCGAGGATCCGCTCGATGGCGGCCCGAAGGTCTCCGCGCCGGAAAACGAGATGACACCACGGAGTATAAATATAATCATAAAGATGGGACCCGAGGGGCGAAAAGTGGGGGGTGAAGAACAACCAGACGGCACCACCGTCCCGCGTGATCCGGGTCATCTCCCTTAGCGCCGCCTCCGGCTCGGCGAAATGCTCCATGGCGTCGTTGGCGACCACTGTATCGAAGGCTCGATCCCCAAAGGGCAGTTGCGCGGCGTCCCCGGCGAGCAGGCCCCAGCGAAATCCACGGGGCTCGCGGCGCATGAACCGTTGGCTGGCCGCGATGTTATCGATCGACAAATCGACCCCCACTATCCCGGCCACGCCGCCTTCCCCGTACGCCGCGGTCTTGCCGCCGAGCCCGCAGCCGATGTCCAGCACCCTTTTACCCGCGAGGTCGCCGGATGGTTCCAGGTACTGCCCGCTCAGGGCCTTGCCCCAACGGTACTCCCACTCGGAATACGCCTCCTGTGATTCGCGGCCTTCGACGCCGGGCCTGCGAAAGATCTTGTTGAGGAGTAGGATGAACCGCAACGGTATCTCTCTACGTTGTGCCGGCGCTTTTCCCATCGATGCGGGTGCCCGTTCTTCCAGCGAAAAAATGGATCGCTTCCGTTTCCACTCCGACTGCGGAGGTTCCATCCGGTTTCACCGGCAGGGCTTCCGGGCCGCGTGCGACGATCTTGTGCTCCCCGAACCGCATGTGGGTAAGCGTCTCGTGGCCCAGTGTTTCGCGCAGTATCACCTTGCCATGTAGTAGCAGTTCGCCGGAGCGCGCCTCGCCCTGGACGGCCCGCATATCTTCGGGCCGCACGCCGAGCGTCAGTTCGCGGAGACCGGCGCGTTCGAGTGCGCCGGACATCGCTGCGGGCGCCGGAAAACGGCTGCCGTTGTCCAGGAGCACGGAGCGCGTCCCGGGGTCGAACGTAGCACCCAGCAGATTCATCGGCGGGCTGCCCAGGAATGCCGCGACAAACGTGTCGCGCGGCACGCGGTAACAATCGGTGGGCGATCCAACCTGGTGGATACGACCCTCGCGCAGGACCACGAGCATTTCCCCGATGGTCATCGCTTCCACCTGATCGTGGGTCACGTATACGGTCGTGGTGCGCAGCCTCTCATAGAGCTGCTTGATGAGAAACCGCATCTCGTCGCGGAGCCGCGCGTCCAGATTGGAAAGCGGTTCGTCGAAGAGGAACACCTTGGGCTCCCGGACGACGGCCCGGCCCAGCGCGACCCGTTGGCGCTGGCCGCCCGAGAGCTGCGCCGGCCGACGGTCGAGGAGGGCATGTATCTCGAGGCTCTTCGACACGCCGTCAACCCTCTCGCGAATGAGCTCCTTGTCCGCCTTGCGGATGTGCAGCCCGAAGGAGAGATTCTCACGCACCGTCATGTGAGGGTAGAGCGCGTAATTCTGAAACACCATGGCAACGTCCCGTTTGCGAGCGTCGAGGGCGTCGAGGCGTTCGTCTCCGAGCATGATCGAGCCCGAGGTCGGTCTCTCGAGCCCGGCGATGAGTCTCAGGAGCGTGGTCTTGCCGCAGCCCGAGGGACCCACGAGGACCACGAGCCGTGGGGAGGGGATTTCGAGCGAAAACTCCTCCAGGGCCACGACCTCGTTGTCAAAGACCTTTCGGACCCTGTCGAACCGCATAATTGACATGTCCCGTTACGACCTCCCACCGTCCGCGCCCCGGGGGGCGGGCCTCGTGGACACTGGATTTCGCTTCAAAACCGCCGGCAAATCGACTAATGTATCGTCTTCAACCGGGTACGTTAGCAAAAGCCATTTGTCACAACCAACCAAAAAACCGACACTCCGCACGGCGGGGAGTATAACGACGGTCGTTTGCGGCCGCCGGGCGCCGGGGCACAATCGACCCGCATTTTCCCAGGAGTTATGAGACATGCCGACGTACGAGTACGAGTGCACCAAGTGCAGCCATCATTTTGAACTAGAGCAACGAATATCGGATCCTCCCCGCAAACGATGTCCGAAATGCCGCGGCAAGGTGATGCGGCTGATTTCCGGCGGCGGCGGCATTATCCTCAAGGGATCGGGATTCTACGCCACCGACTATCGCAGCGCCGAATACAAGAAGAGCGCCGCCGCCGATAAGCCCGCGAGCTCCGGCGACGGCGCCGGGAAAGACAAGAAAAAGAAAAAGGGGTCATGAGCAGCGACGCCGACGCCCACGAACTGATTCCGAGGACGGCTACGCCACGACCTTCTTGATCGACCGCTCGATAATGTCAATGCCCTCGTCGACCTCCGCCTTCGTCAAGTTCAGCGGTGGCCGGAAGCGGATGCTGCGCGGCCCACATCCAACGATAATGAGCCCGTTGTTGAGCGCTTCTTTGCGGAAGGCATCGCGCTTGTCCGCCGGCAGGTCGAACGCCGCCATCAGTCCGCGTCCGCGAACGTTGCCGACCACGTCGGGAAAACGCTCGGCGACCTTTCGCATCGAAGCGACGAGGTAGTCGCCCACCTTGCGCGCGTTCTCGACCAGATTCTCCTCGTGAATAATCTCCAGGTATCGCGTGGCCCGGACCATGTCCACCAGGTTGCCACCCCACGTCGAGTTGATGCGGCCCGAGACCTTGAAGACGTTGTCCACTTCGTCGAACTTCTTCGACGCCATCACACCACATACCTGTAGCTTCTTGCCGAAGGCGATCGCGTCCGGCTCGACCCCCATGTGCTCGTGCGCCCAGAACGTCCCGGTCAGGCCCACGCCGCTCTGGACCTCGTCGCAGATGAACACGATATCGTGCTCCGTCGTAATCTCCCGCAGGAAGCGGAAGAACTCGGGCCGGTAGTGATTGTCGCCGCCTTCGCCCTGGATCGGTTCGATAATGAGGGCCGCGATGTCCTTGCCGTGGCGCTGGATCGCGTCCTTGATCTCCTGCTTCGCCTTGTTCTCCCGCTCGACGACTTCGTCGAGGTGCTCCTCGAGTGGAAACGTCATCGCGGGGTTCGAGATGCGAGGCCAGTCGAATGTAGGGAAATAGTCCGTCTTGACCGGGTCGGTGTTGGTCAGTGACAGCGTATATCCGCTGCGGCCGTGAAACGCATCACGGAAATGAATCACTTTTGTCCCGGCCTCGGTGCCCTTGCGGGCAGCGATGTTTTTCCGCACCTTGTAGTCAAAGGCGGCTTTGAGCGCGTTCTCGACGCCGAGAGCGCCGCCGCTGACCAGGAACATGTACGGCAGGTACGACGGAATCGCGTACGCATCGCACGCCTCCACGAATTCCGCCATGTAGGTCGTGTAGAAATCCGAATTCGACGGTTTGTTGACCGCCACCCGCCCGAGTCTTTCCACGAACTCCCGCTCCGTCAGGCGGGGATGATTGAAGCCGATCGGCACGGACGCAAAAAACATGAAGAAATCCAGATAGCTACGGCCCGCCCTGGCGTCCACCAACCGGCAGCCCCGGCTCTTTTCCAGATCGATCACCATCGGGAAACCATCGACGAGCATGTGGCGCGCGATGGTCTCGATCGACATCTCCGCCGACCCGGGGATCGAGTTGATCGCCTCTTTCATACAATCTCCTTGGCTTCGAGCCACGTTGCGGTTAAGCCATTGCTGGTGAATAGCTTATCCAGTTTACATCGAGCAGGTTCAAAGGAGTGTCCCCGCCCCACCGGCCGGGCCCCGCCAGGGTGTGACGGGATCGCCGGCGACCATGGTCATGAGGACCTGAATGCTTCCAACATCCGTCGAAAGCGGGTTTTTGTCAAGCACGACGAGGTCGGCGGGCCACCCGGCTTCGAGGAGTCCTGCCGGGTCCCGGCGGGCCCCGACGGCGTGCGCCAGCCGGGTATAGCGGTCGATCGCTTCGACGGCCGTCAGGCGCTCGTTCTCGTGTGGGTGGTGGGTGGCACCCCGCAACCCGTAGAGCGGGCCCGGCGGCATCCCGTCCGAGCCGAACACAAAATCCACGCCGCCGTCGAGCAGGGAGCGGAAACGGTTCATCCGCGCGAGCCGCGCCTTCCCCAACCGCCTTTCGTACACCCCATGCGCCGCACCCCAACGCCGAACGAAATTTGGCTGCAGGGACAAGAAGACCGGCGCCTCCTGCAGCGCTCGCAGCTGCGTTGGGCCGACGAGTTCGCAATGTTCGATGCGGAAATTGTCGGCGTCGGGTGGAAACGCGCGCAACACGGCCGTTGCCTGGTCGATCGCGCGGTCGCCGATCGCGTGCATCGCGCAGGTGAAACCACCCTCGTGGCACGCCCTTGCAGTCGCCCGAAGCGTGTCCGTATCGACGAGCAGCACGCCCCGGTCACCGCCGTCCTCGTACGGGTCGTTGATGGCGGCGGTGCGGCCACCGAGCGACCCGTCGAGGAAACACTTGATACCGGCCAGCCGCAGGTTCGCCGCACCGCAGCCGTCGACCGCCGCCCGGTAGCGCCCAAAATCTTCGGGCCCTGTCACGAGCAGCACGTCGATCGAAAGCGGGGCTACGGAGGAAGTAACGCCCTCGAGGTAGGTGTCGAACTTGTCGGTACCGACGATGTCGTGAATCGCGGTGATGCCCAGCGAGTGCAGGTGGCGGATCGCTTCCTCGAATCGCGCGGCGAGCGCCCGCGCCTCCGGCGCGCACACCCGACCCGCCTCCCACAGTGCGTGCTCGCGGAGGAGGCCGCTGTCGGCGTCGACGAGGGCCGGATCGATGCGTGCCGCGCTCTCGCCAAGGCGCGCCAGCAGCGCGCTGTTCGCCACGCCCACGTGACCGCAGACACGGCGCGCCAGGACGGGCCGTCTGGCTTCTATGCCGTCGAGCATCGAGCGCGACGGCAGCGCGGCGTTCTCCCACTCGCCCTCATCCCAATCCACTCCCATAAGGTGCGGCCCCGGCCGGGCGTCCGCCCACGCTCGCATGCGCTGCGCAACGTCGGCGGCGGAGACCGCCGCGGACAGATCACAGCGGAGGAATTTCAACGCGATGGACGTCAGGTGAATGTGGGTATCGACGAAACCGGGCAGGACCCACGTGCCTCCGAGGTCGATGACGCCGGCGCGCCGCCCGTCTCCGGCCTGCGGGGCGTCCGGCGGCGCCGGCGCGGCCAGCGCAGCGGCAGGAATTACGGCATCGATCCGTCCGTCGGCAATCCGGAGCGCCGCGCGCTCGAACGCGCCTGAGGGCGTGTAAACGTGGGCGTTGTCCAGGAGGATTGGCACAATAAACTAGATGAGGCTCTTTGCCAAGAGCCTCATCCCATTCCTCGGTTAATGCTGTCCGAAATCGGCC
Source organism: Candidatus Krumholzibacteriia bacterium (assembly GCA_046754105.1). GTDB lineage: Bacteria > Krumholzibacteriota > Krumholzibacteriia > WVZY01 > WVZY01 > JAZGDW01. Next base: position 18,858 of record JBHHVD010000017.1, on the reverse strand, counting down.
TGCTTCGAGCACTCAGGAGGTCATGCTCTCACATGCCGAACCTGGAATTCAATCGATATGATTGCCGACCGGCGGGAAATGCCGCGTGGCGATCAGGTTGCTTTCCTCGTCGAAGAGGTATTCCAAGCCGAGACTGTGGTATCTCCAACGCTCTGTGCGCCTTCCCGCGGCGTTGAATCCCAGGCGGTGCGGCGTGTAGCCGTGTTCGTCGTAAATCCGCAGTTTGTCGCCGGTGAGGTTCTCGCGCAGGGAAAACCGGCGCAGGTACTTCCGTCCCTTCTTGCCCCGGACAGTGTAGGACCGGCCGCGGTAGTGGCGCCCGTAGCGCTCCAGGCGGTCACTCTGGTACTTCGCCCTTCCGTCCCGCTCGAGGCGGTCGGCGCGGGCACTCGTGGAGGCCAGGACGAACAGTCCCAGTCCCAGTAGGATGGCGCTTCTCATGGCCATTACTCCTTGCTGCTTCTCATAGATGCGGCCAATTGAGTGTTATACCCAATGATACCATATGAGGCGTCCGTATGGCAAGAACGGGGTTTTCGAGGTGTGACGTTGAGCGGGGTTTCGAGAGGTTCCAGCGTTGCGCCGCTTCCATATCATTTCATTTGAGAAGAACCATCTTCCGGGTGCGGGTGAACCCGGGTGCTACGAGTTTGTAAAAGTAAATACCGCTCGACACCGGGCTGCCCGCCTCGTTCCTCCCGTCCCAGGTCACGGCGAACCCGCCGGCGACGGGCGTCTGCAGCTCGTTGGCCAGGGTGCGCACCAGCTGCCCCGCCACGTTGTAGACCCGCAGGCGGACGTGCCCGGGCTCCCGGATCGAGTAGCGGATCGTCGTCGCCGGGTTGAAGGGGTTGGGGTAGTTCTGCGCCAGCCGGTTCACGAGACCGGGCCCATCCGGCCCGCCCGTCGGCAGGGGAACGGCGTTCTCCATCCACAGCAGAATATCCCGCAGGTGCTCCACGCGGTCCATCACGAGCGGCGGCCGCGGGTCGTCATCCCGGATCTGGTGGTAGCTGAAGCCGGAGAGCGCCACTCGTGCCGTATCACCCGCGGCGTTCGGCGTCACCTGGGTCACGATCGCGGGGTGAGACGGGTTGCCCGAATAGGCCATGGCCGGGGTCGCCGTCGCGGTTGCCCCAAGCACGTCGAACGCCCGTGGTGACGGGCAGCCACCGTAGGCGATCAGCGTGTCGGGGCCGGCGAAATGGTCGAACGGCGACCCCGCCGCCCCGACGGCGATCGGCGCCAGGGGCTGTCCCGCCGCAACGTGGCTCGCATCCAGCAGCCCGAAATCCATGTAGGTGCTTCGTAGGGCCAGCGCGCTGGCGCCGGCGAGCGAGAACCACTCGGACGCCACACCGTCCCCCGAGATGTAGAGTCCGGGGCGGTCGGGATGCTGGTCCAGAAACGCAAACAGCATCCCAAGATCATCCGATTTTTCGGGATTCCCAGTTCCATCGCCCAGTGTCCCGTCGGTAAACGACCCGGAGTTCCAGATGATCTTGCGGTAGCTGCCGATAAGCTGCTCCGTGACGTTAACGACGCGCGAGCCGGGTCCGTTGCCCAGGAACGATGACGGGGCGAGCACGTCGTAGCGATCCGGCGTGATGCCGAGCATCCGGAATGCCGTATCGAAAAAGGGCTGCGCTCCGTGATTGTCGAAATCATCGATGTAGAGAATGTCCGTGGCGCCGTTTGCCGCGTTGGCCGGCAGACAGGTGACCTCCGTCGGCACCGCCATGGCGCCCCCTTCATCCGTCGTGCGGGTGAGATGACTCCACGCCGTGACGTCGCCGCCCGCGTCCCTTGCCGTGAAGTAATAGGAGATGGTGTCCCCCGGCGTGAACAGGTTGTCGTTGAGGTCCACCCAGTATCGGTCCGGAACGACGCTGCCCGACATCGAGTGCACGCTGTCGAAGCGGAGCACCGTCCACCCCGTCCCGGCGGACACTACCGGCCACAACGAGAGGTCGCCGGAGATAGCCGGTCCGGACTTGCCGGGAGAGAGGTCCTTGACATGGCAATAGACGGCCGGGCCGCTCGTGGGATCCCCGCTGAGGTGGTAATCCAGTCCCGCTACCGGCGCCGTCACCGTCACCGCCGCACGGTCACCCGGCACGATGCCGGGACCGGTCGGCGTCGTATCCCGCGCGATATCGATTCGCACCGTTCCCGTCCGCGATCCATCCGCCGAGAAATTATCCTGAAAGATGTCGCCGGTGCTCACCCCCCAGACGGGGCCGGTTGTGTGGACCCGCACCAGGCGCACGTTGTCGAAGAGCGGTGCGTGGCTGTGGCAAACGCCGGTACCGAAGACGTTGCACCACACTCCGCACATGTCGGCCGCGCCGAGTGCCAACTGCACTTCGTCGGCGCCGGCAAGTACGTCGTCTCCCACCTGCTCCCGGTGCCGAAACCAGTCGATGCCGCCGTTGGTGCTGAAGAAGACGGTGTTGTCGTCACTCCACCGAGTTTCCGGGCAACCCGCCACGATGCTGCGGATATGCCATTGGTAAAAGATGAGGTTGTCCAGCGGCAGGTCGCGGTAGACGTCGAAGTCGAGAAAGGCGCTGGTCGCCGTCGCCGGTATCGGCGCGCCGCTCGTGTCGCGCGTCCAGTCGATGGGCGGCGACCAGATCTCGTTGCTGAGGTAGAGGAACCCCAGCGGCCACGGCTGCCCCTTGTTGGGATTGAACGGGACCGCCGCCTGCTCCGGGTGCCCTCCGCACCCGTAGTCGTCGGGCGAGCCGTCGAAGAACGCCCACGCCGCGCTGCGATTGAAGCCACAGGCCTCCTGTAGAATGCCCGTGCCCGGGAACAGGTCCGCGAAGTGGCCGAAAAACGCGCCCGCGTGCGCCCGCCAGTTGCCGTCGTTGGTGCGGAAGGCGCCGAGCGGCTCCTGTTCGAAGTCCTGAAAGTCCACGACACCGGTGGTGTCCGCCACCGTCATGCTGTCGACGGCGATGGCACCGTTCGTCGGCCACAGGCCGTCCTGGTCGCTCCACGCCCCGTCGGAGGAGAAATTGAAGCGCAAACGAATGCTGTCCGCGCCGGCCGTAGGTATCACCATGCTCTCGACCGCCGTGAACGGCCCGCCGTCGTAGCCCTGGCAGAAGGCGCTGATGGGCAGCGGCAGCCAGTCGCTGCCATCGAGCGAGTACTCCGCCCGGCCCGCGTCTTCGCAGGGCTCGGCGTCCCAGAACACCTTGTACGAAAACGTGACGTCGCCCCGGACGGGAAACGGCACCGATTCGAAAAACTGGCTCCACGCGTTTCCGTACCCGGGCAGCGTGGCCCACGAGCAGAACTTCGGCGACGTGGAGGGCCTGACCCCGCACCACATCGACCGGCTTCCCTCCAGGGGGGCGTAGCCGGCGAGGCCCGCGAAGTCATCTACGTGAAAAAACGTGTCCTGGGAAGTGATGTCCTGCCGGACCCATCCCTGCCGGTCCGGGGTGCCGCCCGTATCGAATCCGAAACGGGCGAGTACAAACGTGTCGACCGCGGCCGACGCCGCCGCCGGTCCACTCGGGGGCCGGTTTCCGGCGTTCGATTTGATTTGCAGCCGGTAACCTCCGCCGCGCAGATCGGGCGCTTTGTGTCTCGTGCGGCTGCGCCGCGCGGACTTCGGGTGGTCAACACTCTGGGATGTTGCCGACCGCACGGCCTCGGCGGAGTGGGTTCGCGAGGGCGATGCGAGGACAACCAGGAGAAGCGGAAGGACGAGCGCAGGCGATGCTTTCATGGTCCTTGCCCCCTTTGGCGGCAAGGATACCACGCGCCGGCATTTTTTCCAACCGGCCTATTCCTCCCACTTGGTGACGATACCCTTGCTGATGTAGATGTACTTGGGCCGTTTGGCCTGCCGGTACGCCCACTGCTCCTCCATCTCGCCGCCGATCTCGTTGCGGCGGATATCGGTCGGGATTCCCCACGATTCCAGGGCGGCCTCGAGGGGCATGCCGATAAAGATCTCGTGATTGATGACGGCGCGGGCGGCGCGCTTGCCCCAGGCGCGGATGTAGTCTACCTGTCGCAGCATCGGTGATTTGAACCACATCAGGTCCGCGAGCCGTGCTTCGATTTTCTCGACCGACAGTGGAGTCTCGATCTTCAAACCGTGCACGATCTTCTTGCGCTTCGGGTTCATGATCGTAACGGCACCGTTGTAGGAGAAGTTGAGGTCCACGATCTCGACCTTGGTGTCCCTCAGTACGATCTGTTTTTTCGGCTCGCCGGGGATCTCTCGCTCCGTCAGGTCCTCGAGCGTCGTTCGGGTCCAGGCCTTCCTGCCCTGGTATTTCTTCAACAGCATTTCCTGGTCTTCGAGCAAGATATCCAGGGAAATAACTTTGTCGTAGAGCTCGTTGACACCCTTGAGCTTCGAGCACCCGGAGCCGGCCAGCGACAGCGCCGCTATGGCGATTAGGACCTTTTTCATCCTGACGTTCCCTCCCAGGCCTGCTATTTTTGTGTGGGGTATCGTCCAGTTCAACAGACGGCTTCGATGTGCCGCACCGTCATCTCGTCTAGCGCCTCGGGCAGGTCGATCACGACCACATCGATCTGCGGCTCCAGCGATTCGTGACCGTCCCGAACCGCGCCGCAGAGCGCGGTTCGAATTCGCGTCAGCTTGCGTTGATCGACCGCTTCCACCGCCGCCCCGTACCGCCCCCCCCGCCGGAGCTTGACTTCGACGGCGATCAGGCGTGGGCCCTTTCGCGCGAGCAGATCGATCTCGCGGCCGGCGAACCGGTAGTTGCGGCGGAGGATGTCGTACCCCTTCAGGCGTAAAAACCACTCCGCGATCCGCTCTCCCAATTCGCCTACCTGCCTCGTGTTCGCCACCTCATCCCGCCCCTCTCACTTCACCAGGCCCTATAGACAATTAAAACAGACTCGGCATTTTTTCAACCGCGTTTACGCGATAACTGCGGCGGTGCAGCGGCGTCATCCCGTGGCGGCGTATAGCATCGAGGTGCTCCCGAGTGCCGTACCCCTTGTTAACAATGAAGTTATACGCGGGGTGCCGCTTGTGCAGCCGGCGCATCACCCGATCGCGGGCGACCTTGGCCACGACGGAGGCAGCGGCGATCGACAGGCTCTTGCCGTCTCCCCCGACCACCGACACGACGCGCCCCGGGATATCGATGTGGTCGCGGCCGTCGAGCAGGACCACCGCCGCTTGCGTATGAAGGTTGTGGTACGCCCGGGCCATCGTCATCAAAGTGGCGTTCAGGATGTTGTTGCGGTCGATGGTGACGGGCTGGCTGAATGCGATGCCGACGGCGCGCGCCGTACGAACGATCTCCAGAAACAGCCCTTCCCGTTCGTCCTCGCGCAGCGCCTTGGAATCGTTGACGCCCAGTAGTCGCGAGCCCGGTGGCAGGATGACCGCTGCGGCAACGACCGGGCCCGCCAGCGCGCCCCTGCCGGCTTCGTCGATTCCGGCCAGTGGGGCCCCGGCTGTTGCTACGAGCTCCCGGTCAAACGCTTCCAACCGCCGGTACAACTCTTCACGCTCCGCCGGCCTATTTGCCTCTCGGCGTCCTTTTCTCCGTGATGCGGGCCGCTTTTCCGACAAGGTCTCTCAGATAATAGAGTTTTGCACGACGGACTTTGCCTCTGCGCATAACCTTTATGGATTTTATGTTTGGGGAATGCAAGGGGAAAATACGTTCCACGCCGATCCCGGAACTTATCTTGCGCACCGTAAACGTTTCCCGGGCACCGCCGCCGCGTCGCTGCAACACCACGCCCTGAAACGCCTGCTCCCGCTCCTTGTCGCCTTCGACCACTCGGACCAGAACCCGAACCGTATCGCCGACGCCGAAATCGTGGCCTTCTTCCTTCAACATTTTCTTTTCGATTTTGTCCAGCCTGTTCACCTGGCGCCCTCCCGGTTTTTGGATGATTAGTTCTTTCCCTCTAAGAGATCCGGCCTCATTTGACGGGTACGACTCAAAGAGGATTCTCTCCTCCAGTTCTCGATTTCCTTGTGATTGCCGGACAGCAAGACTCCGGGCACGCGATGGCCTCGATACTCCACCGGACGCGTATAGTAGGCGCAGTCCAGTAGATGCCCGCGCCGGGGCTCGAAAGAGTCCGTTTCGCGTGACTCGTCGTTCTGCAAAACGTTCTCTCGTAGCCTTACAATCGCCTCGATGCAGCATCCCGCTGCCAGCTCGCCGCCGCTCAACACGAAATCCCCGATCGACACCTCGTCGGTAACCACCATGTCACGAACGCGCTCGTCCACTCCCTTGTAGCGGCCGCATATGAACGTGATTTCCTCCTCGACGGCGAACCGTCTCGCCATGGTCTGGTCGAATCGCCGCCCCGCCGGGCTGAGCAGGATTACCGGGCTGCCCTCGGACAACCGGAGCCGCTCCGCCGCCTCGATCAGGGGAGGCGCCATCAATATCATACCGCCGCCCCCTCCGTACGGTTCGTCGTCAACGGTACGGTGGGTATCCTCGGTGAAGTCCCGGGGGTTTACGACCGTATACTCGACCAGCGATTTCTTGCGCGCGACACCCAGCATCCCCATCTCCAGGATGGTCTCCATCGCCTCGGGAAATATCGTGATGGCGTTGATCTTCATCGCTGCTCGTCTCCAAAGAGACCGGGTATCGGCCTGATGGTCATCTCGCGACCCGCCTCGTCGACCGAGACGACGAATTCAGGCACGGCCGGCACCATGAAACTGCGCTTCGCCCCCTTCACCTCGTAGACGTCGTGCGCGGATGAATAGATCACCGAATCGACTTCGCCCAGTACTTCGCCTTCCTCATCCTTTACGGTCATGCCGACGACCTGGAACGGGAGCAGTTTCTTGGGCGGGTCGACGTCCAGGTCGTTCTCCGCGATAAAAACCGTGCCGCCGACGAGATCCTCTGCCGCGTTGCGATCGTCGATGCCCTTGATCTTCACTACGTAGTTGTTGCCGTGCGGCCGCGAACGGTCGATCACGAGCTGGCTCTTTTCCCCTGCGGCCGCCGGCCAGTGGACCATCAGGCGCCGCGACTCCAGTACGTCTTCCCAGAAATCATCCGACGGGTGGAACTTCAATTCACCCCGGATACCGAACGCCTTTACGATCCGGCCAAGAAAAATGTCGCCCATTGCCGGCACTCTCATTCCTTGATTTCAAAAATAATTTTCTCGCCGGCCTTGGATGCGGCCGCGTTTACGAGCGTCCGGATGGCCCGGGCGGTTTGCCCGTTCTTGCCGATCACCTTGCCGAGGTCGGCGGTGCCTACCGACAGTTCCATGACCGTATAGTCTTCCTTCTTCGACTCCTTGACCTTCACACCTTTGTGCTCATCGACGAGGGACGTCGCCACGAACTCGATGAGTTCCTTGATGGTCCCCTTGTTAACTTCGGCCATTGTCTAACCTGTGCCTTTGCGGGGTGTGCGGGGCTGCTCAAGAACCTTTGGGCTCATCTGCCGGGGGCTCCGGGTCTCCGCCTTCGTCCGTGGCATCGCCACCGGTATCCGCCGGCGTCTTCTCGGGCGCCGCCTCCGCGGGAGCCTCGGTCTTCGCCTCCGCGGGAGCCTCGGTCTTCGTCTCCGCGGGAGCCTCGGGCGCCGCCTCCGCGGGAGCCTCGGTCTTCGTCTCCGCGGGGGCGTTGGGCTGTGTCGCGGCTTCCGTCGTCTTTGCCTCGTCGCCCTCTGCCTCCGCCGCCGCCCTGGCCCTTGCCGCCGCTTTGGCCGACACCGCACCCTGCTTGCGCTTCTCCCTGCGGTCGCGGGCCGCGAGTCGCTGGGCCTTGATGGCGTCGACACGGGTCTGCAGGGCGTCTCCGCCGATGCCCTGTTTCATCAGCTCCCACTTCTGCAGGCATCCAGCCTGTCGGAGGATGCTCGCCGTGCTCGTTGTCGGCACGGCCCCGCGCTCGAACCATTTGAAAATCAGGTCCTCGTCTACGTGGACCACCTCCGGGTTCGGGATCGGATTGTAGTAGCCCAGGGTCTCGATGAAACGCCCGTCACGCGGCATGCGTGAGTCCGTCGCGATAATGCGGTAGAAAGGGCGCTTCTTGGATCCCATCCGCTTGAGCCTGATTTTAACCGCCAAGAGAACACCTCCAAACGTGTAATGAAAAACGTACTTCCCATCTAGAAGGGCGTGAACGGCATCTTCATTTTCTTGCCGCCGAACTTGCCGAACCTCTTCATCATTTTCTTCATCTCTTGAAACTGCTTCAACAACCGGTTGACAGCCTGTACGCTGGTGCCGCTGCCGCGGGCGATGCGCTTCCGGCGGCCGCCGTCGATCATGTGTGGTCGTTCGCGCTCGGCCACCGTCATGGAATTGATAATCGCCTCGGCCTCCCCGAACTGCCTGCCGTCGACCTTGAGTCCCTTCGAGGCCGCCTTCGAAAACCCTGGAATCATCTTCAGTATGTCGTCCATGGAGCCCATTTTCTTGAGGCGCTTCAACTCCCCGAGAAAATCCGACAACGTGAACGACTGCTCTCGCAGCCGCTTTTCCAACGCCTGCGCGTGGTCGAGATCGACGTTTTCCTGTGCCTTCTCGATAAGCGACATCATGTCGCCCATGCCGAGAATGCGGCCCGCCATGCGGTCGGGGTGGAACAGCTCGAGGTCCGAGAGCTTTTCACCGACACTGGCAAAGCGGATCCGGGTACCCGTCGCCGCCGTTACCGAGAGCGCGGCACCTCCTCTCGCGTCCCCGTCGAGTTTGGTCAGGACCAGCCCGCTATAATCGAGGCGCTCCCGAAACACCTCGGCGACGTTTACCGCCTCCTGGCCCGTCATGCTGTCGAGCACGAGGAGGATTTCCTCGGGGTTCGCGAGCTTCTTCAGCTCCTCGAGCTCGTTCATCATTCCGTCATCGACGTGCAGGCGGCCCGCCGTGTCGAGAATCAGCGTGTCGCACATCAACTCGACCGCGGTCGCGCGCGCGCGTTCATAAATTCTCGCGACGTCCTTCTCTCCCGCTTCTCCCCGCGCCACCGGAACGTCAATCTGTTTCCCGAGCGCCTGCAGCTGCTCAATCGCCGCCGGCCGGTAAACGTCCAGCGCTACGAGGAGCGGCTTGCGACCGTGCTTCTCGAGATAGGCACCGAGCTTGGCAGCGAACGTCGTCTTGCCCGATCCCTGCAGTCCCGCGATCATCACGGCGGCTTCCGCACCCCGCAGGGTAAACGGTACCGCATCCCCGCCGAGGAGGCGGGTGACCTCCTCGTGGACGATCTTGATGATCTGTTGGGCCGGCGTGAAGCTCCTGATCACCGCTTCGCCGGTGGCGCGCGCTTCGATGCGCGCGACGAAATCCTTGACCACCCGGAAGTTCACGTCCGCTTCGAGCAGGGCGCGTCGTACCTCGCGCGCCGTCGCGGCGACATCCTTTTCCGAGATCTTGCCCCGGTTTTTGAGACGCGAGAAGATCCCGTCGAGCTTCTGGGTCAGGTCCGCAAACATACCTGTCCGATTTCCAATCAACCTCGGGAAGTCACTTTTTGCAACTGATTGAGTGAAAGCGGGTTAGCAGATACGCAATGTGCTCATAAAGAATGAAATTTATCAGATTGCGTGGCGATTTGCAAGTGCAAAAACCCTTTATGTCCCTTTGGGTTACAACGGGGCGGACACCCCGGGCTTGGGGGGCGTCCCGGATCCGCGCCGTTCAGGGTCCCGCGCGGAGCCCGCGGATGGTCGCGGCGTAGTCGGCGCTCTTGAAGACCGACGTCCCGGCAACGAGGATCTCGGCCCCGGCCTGCCTCGCCGCTTCCGCGGTGTCGAGATTGATACCGCCGTCGATTTCTATGGCGAAATGGAACCCATGCTCCTCGCGAAGCCCACGCGCCGCCTCGACCTTCTCCAGTACCTCTGCCATGAACGACTGGCCCCCGAAACCTGGAAAGACGCTCATGACGAGAAACAGGTCGAGCTCACCGAGATAATCCGTCACCCGCTCGAGCGGCGTGTCGGGATTCAGCGTCAATCCGCACTTCTTGCCGCGGTCCCGGATCATCTTGAGATCGCGTCCCACGTCTGTGCTTGCCTCGACGTGGATGGTGACGATATCCGAGCCGTTGTCGATAAACGGCCCGATATACCGATCGGGTCGCTCGATCATCAAGTGTGTATCCAGCGGCAAGTCGGTCAAGCGGCGGATCGCTCCGACGACAAAGGGCCCGAAGGTGAGGTTGGGCACGAAGTGTCCGTCCATCACGTCGAGGTGCAGCAGGTCAGCGCCCGCCTCTTCCGCAGCCCTGATTTCTTCTTGCAGGCGGGAAAAGTCCGCCGACAGCAGGCTCGGTGCTACTGCCGTCTCGTGACCCTCGTGCGCTCTATTCGGAACCAGCTGCGACCAGCTCAATCGAATCTCCCTGGCGGATCATCACTCCCGGCGGGGGCTGCTGATCCACAATCGTGTTAGGGTATACGTTACGCCGCGATTCGTTCCGCACGTTGCCGATGCGGAATCCGGAGTTTTCGAGCTTTTTCCGGATGAAAAGCAGGTCCTGACCTTCGAGGTCCGGCATTATGTACCGTTTCGGCCGGCCGCCCACGGCGACCAGAACGTCGACCTCGGTCCCCTCTTCGACCTGCCGCCCTGCACTGGGCGAGCAGGCGAGCACCGTTTCCCGCGTGTCGCCTTCGCGCAGCACCCTCGATACGCGACCCGCGGCCAGCTTCTGCCGCGTGAGAACGAGCCGCCCTTGGCGCAGCGTCATGTTCTTGAGTTCGGGAACACGCTGCGTCTTTGGGCCCAGGCTGACCACGACCGATACCGTGCGCCCTTGCTTGACGCTGTCGTTTGCCCTCGGGCGCTGGGAAATGACGTATCCTTCCGGAACGTCTGGATTGTACTGGCTGCGGTCGATCCGGAACCGCAGCGATACCCTTTCCACGAACCGCTGCGCCCTCTCGCGGCTCACGGCTCGGACATCGGGCACGATGACGCTGGTGCGCTGATGAACGAACAACGGCATCACGACAAAGTTCATGATCAGAGCGGCGAACACAAAGATGCCCAGCGCGGCGAGCACGGCGAGACCGATCGATCGCAACTTCATCTGCTGAATTCCTCTCGTACAAACCGCGGCGCCGCCGCCTTCGTCCCGCGCGGCACTCCCTCCCCGGCACGCCCACCTGCAAATGATTATACAAACGGGCCGGCGGGTCTCGTCCAACGATTTTTGTCCGCGCCGCCCTGCTAGCCCAGGATATCCCCCACAGCCACCGCATGCCCGGAAACGAACGCGCCGGCACTCATCTCCTTGCCTCCGGCGAGCTTTACCGCGGTGACCTCCAACTGGCCTCTGCCCGTCCCCACCCGCAGCGGTCGCACCGAGGCCACCACTCCCGGGGCCGTCCCCGTCTCCGGGCCGGCTGCGGCGCACCGCAGCACGATCAACCTTCTGCTCTTATAGTCCGTGTACGCGGTCGGCCACGGCGACATCGCGCGGACCTGACGGCCGATGTCCTCGGCGCTCCGGCTCCAATCGATGCTACCGTCCTCCTTGCGGATCTTCCGCGTGTAGTTGGCGGCTCGCTCGTCCTGTTTCTTCCCCCGGACCTCGCCGCGGAGCAAGCCGGAAAGCGTCTGCAGCACGAGCGGCGCCCCGAGCGTCGACAGGCGATCCGCCAGCGATCCCGCCGTGTCCTCGTTTGCGATCTTGATCGAGGACGAGAGCAGGATGTCTCCGGTGTCGATCCCCTCGTCCATCAACATCGTGGTGCAACCGGTCTCCTCGTCACCGGCGAGCAGCGCGGCCTGGATCGGGGACACGCCGCGGTGCCTCGGCAGCAGAGATGCGTGAAGATTGACGCAGCCGTTTGCCGGGAGCGCCAACAGGTCCTTCTTGAGTATGACGCCGAAAGCGGCGACTACGACGAAATGGGGGCGTCGCTGCCGCACCGTCTCCACGACCTCGCGGTAATTCTCGCCGGACATCTCCATGACGTCGAGGCCGTGGTCCTGCGCGCAGCGCTTGACGGCGGTGGGAGCGAGCTTCTTTCCGCGGCCCCGCCCGCGGTCCGGCTGGGTCACCACCTGCGCGACGTCGAATTCCCGGCTGGCAGCGAGCGCCTGCAGCGTGGGAACGGCGAAGTCCGGGCTTCCCATGAACACCACTCTTGTCGTCGCATCCGCCAATTGGGAGCTCCGGGGAATCAGGACGGGCGCTTGCCGCTGGCGAGATCTTTCAATTGGGATTTTAAGAGACTCTTCTGCGCGCTGGAGAGGTAGTCGATAAACAGTTTTCCGTCGAGGTGGTCGATTTCGTGCAACAGTATACGCCCGAGCATCGACTCCTCGACGATCTTGTGAATTTCGCCGTCGAGTCCCTGGTATTCCACTCCCACCTGCGACGGGCGCAGCACCGCGGCGCTCACCCCCGGAATGCTGAGGCAGCCCTCTTCGTAGGACCACAACTCGCCACCGGTGGAGACGACCCTCGGATTAACCAGCACCAGCGGCTCCGCGTCTACGTCCTCCGGCTCCTTCATCTGCAGCGCCACGATGAGGCGTTTTGTGAGACCGACCTGCGGGGCGGCAAGACCGATACCTTTCTCCCGGCGCATGGTGGCGACCATCGCCTCGGCCAGCTCGCGCAATTCGTCGTCGAACGACTCGATCGCGTCCGACCGCTCCCTGAGCACGGGATCGGGGTAAAATCGCAGGTCCAGTTCCTTCACTGTGCACGCCTCCAGGCAATGCGCGCCGCCCGCGGCGACGGGTCGCTACTCGTTCTTGGCGACCACGGAAGCGACGGCTGATTTCAACAACTCGATCTTGACATCGTCGGCGATCTTCAGCACCAGGATGTTGTCCTTGATACCGGAAACGGTCCCGAATATGCCCCCGTTGGTCATGATGCGATCGCCCTTTTTCAGCGCCTCGATGGTTTTCTGCAGCTGTTTCTGCTTCTTTTGTTGTGGTCTGATCAGTATGAAATAAAAAATGGCGAAGGTCGCGAGGATCACGAACATAAATCCGAACTGCGGGCCTCCCGCGGCGCCGCCGGTTGCCAGAATCAACCCATTCATTTTGCCTCCTTGTGGCCGGTATCGTTTGGAAATTCGTTCAACTGTTCCCGCCCGGGTTCTCCCGCCGATTGCCCGCCCGCCGTCTCGGCGCGTGGTGCGGTGACCGCCACCCTGGCGATCTTGCCAGCCCCCTGTGCGGCACTACGCGCTCCTAGCCCCGTCTGTTTCTTCCGCCTCGTATTCCATGGTGAAGTCACTCCGCCATTTCGCAAACGTGTCGTTTTCTATCGCCTCCCGCATTTCTTCCATAATACGGCAGTAGAAACGCAGGTTGTGAACCGTGGCAAGCGCCGGCCCCAACATCTCGCGCGCCAGGAACAAGTGCCGGAGATACGCCCGCGTAAAGTTTCGGCACGTGTAGCAATCACACTCGTCATCCAGCGGTGCAAAATCTCTCGCATACGCCGCGTTGCGCAGCGCGACCTTGCCGTGCCGCGTGAACACGGTACCGTTGCGTGCGTTCCGTGTCGGCATGACGCAATCGAACATGTCTACGCCCCGCGCCACGCCCTCGACCAGATCGAGCGGCGTGCCCATGCCCATCAGGTAACGCGGCCGGTCCCCCGGCAGCAGCGACGTCACCCGCTCGGTCACCTCCCAGGTGCTTTCGCGTGGTTCACCAACGCTCAAGCCGCCGATCGCGTACCCTGGAAACTCGATTTCACCGAGCTCGCCGAGCGACCGCTCGCGAAGATCCGGATAGGTAGACCCCTGAATGACCGCGAACAACGCACGCTCGTAGCCCTCCATTTCGAAGCGGGCGCCGTAGACGCCCCGGCCCCTGCGCGCCCAGTCTGTCGTCAGCCGTACTGCGCGTTCCGCCTCCGGCCGGTCGCACGGATAATCCGTGCAGTAGTCGAAGCTCATGATGATATCGGCCCCCAGCGCCGCCTGGTCCCGCACCGCGCTCTCCGGCGTGAACCGGCACAGCACCCCGTCGATGTGCGAGCGAAACGTGATGCCCTCATCGCTCACCTTGCGCAGGTCCGCCAGACTGAGTACCTGGAAACCGCCGCTGTCAGTAAGAATCGGGCCGTCCCACGACATGAAACGATGCAGGCCGCCGGCGCTCGCCACCAGTTCCGTACCGGGGCGAAGGACCAGGTGATACGTGTTGGCGAGTACGATCTGCGAGCCCACGTCACGCAGCATTCGCGGCGATACGGACTTGACCGTCGCCTGCGTGCCGACCGGCATGAACACCGGTGTCGTGACGTCGCCGTGATCCGTTCTCAACATGCCGGCACGCGCGTCGCCGCACGTGCACTGGAGTTCGAACTCGATCGACATACGCCAAATCTATCAGGGGCACGGCCAAATGTCAGTACAAAACCGCCTCCCGGCGCGGCCGGCCGTTCGACCCCGGCACTCCCCTCCCGCGGCGCCCCTTCGCCGGCTAGCGGATGTAGCCCAGACTGCGGAGTTTCTCCCGCAGCGTGTCGTCGATCCGCACTTCCCGCGCGCGTGCCGGCTCCACGGCAAAATGTTCGGCGAGCAAGACGAGAAGCTCCTTCGCCCCGGGCCGGTCTTCGGAGTAGATATTCGATTGCTCTCCCGGATCCTCGGCCAGGTCGTACATGTAAATCCCGGGGCGCACGTTCGTGATCGGGACGTACGTACCGCGGCTCGCGGCGGGGATGCGTTCGCTGTCCGCCCGCTCGATGACGACCAGCTTGAAGCCCTGGTAGATTACGCCGCGCTGGTTATAGGGCGGGGGGCGGTCTCTTTCGAAAAAAGCCGGGCGTTCCGCCGCCGCTGCGGTGTTCGTGACGACGTTGCGTCCGGGAAACACGTGACCCGGATCCAACCCGAGCAGTGCCATTAGCGTTGGCAGGAGGTCGATCTGCTCGACCCGCGCGTGGTTCACACCCGGGGCAACCTGCGGCGCGCGGATGACGAGCGGCACGCGGAGTATTTCGTCGTGGAGCGTGTAGTGGTACTTGGCTCCGTGCTCTCCGAACTCCTCGCCGTGATCCGACGTGAAAACCACCACGGTGTTGTCGTAGAGCTTCTCTTCGCGAAGCCCCGCCAGCAGCCGGCCGATTTCGGCGTCCGTGTGGGCTATTTCCTGGTCGTAGCGATCGATGTCCGTGTTACCGAAGGATCGCCATTTCGCGTGCGGAAGGTACGCGAAATGGGGATCGAAGTAATGAACCCACAGAAAGAACGGTTCCTCGAGATCGTCGATGCTCCGGAGAGCCAGGTCGGTGAGAGGCCGCGCTGTCGCTACGTCGTGAGGATGTCCACCGCCGAGAACCGAGTAGTCGTAGGACGAGAATCCCTCGCCGACGCCGTAGCTCGGCTTGAGGATCACGTGGCTTACGAAGCCGCGGGTGTCGTATCCGTGCGCCCTGAGGATGCCGGCCATCGTCGGCAGGTCGATGTCCAGCGACCAGTGAAAATCGGTGGCCCCGTGATCGCCCGGGTAGCGCCCGGTAAAGATGGTGGCGATCGAGGGCAGGGTCCAGCCGGCGACGCTGTAGCAGTTCGTAAATACGAGGCCTTCGTGCGCCAGCGCGTCGATCGCCGGGCTCGTGTTGCGAGGGTGGCCGTTGTAACCGAGGTGGTCCGGGCGCAACGTGTCCACGGTGATCAAGACAACGTTTTGCGGCCGCTCGCCGCGGCGGTGGAAGAGAAACGCAGCGGCCACCGCCGCTGCGATGAGCAGCGGCGTGACGAGTATGGCCGTACGTTTCATCATTTCAACCACTTCCGGCGCCACATCTCGAACGCGAGCAGAAGCCACAACCGTGAACAATTCGGGATGCGCCCCTGGAGGAAGTAATCGATCTCCTTGCCTACGAGCTCCCATTCGAATATCGCCTCACGCCGGACCGACGCTTCCCCCAGGTAGTCGAACAGCAGGTGCTTGAGATCCGCCTTCAGCCAGTCGTTCAACGGAACGCCGAACCCCTGCTTGGGTCGATCGACGAGATCGCGCGGTACGTGTCGGTAGAGGACCTGCCGGAGGAGGTATTTCGAATCGCCGTCTCGAACGAGGTATCGCAGCGGGAGACGCGAGGCGAACTCGATAACCTGCGGGTCGAGAAAAGGGTCCCGGCCCTCGAGCCCGGTCGCCATGGCCGCGCGGTCCACTTTGACCAGGATGTCGTCGCCGAGGTACGATCGGTAGTCCGCCGCCCTCATCCAGTTCGTGAAGTCGCCGATCTGCCTCTCCTCTTCGAGATACGGTCCGATGAACTCGTCGAATCCCCGCGCGCGCCCCTGCAAGAGCGTAGTGATATCCTCTTCCGGCCAAACGCTCCGGCCGACGAAGAAAAACTCCGCCATGGACGGTTCTTTGCGCGCCAGCTCGTTTAGCTTCTTGATTTTCTGTTCGATGTTGCCGACCTTGAGGCGGGCGAGCTGTTTGACGGGAAACATGCCAAGGAGCGCTCCGGCGTGGCGGCTCGACGGGCCGAGCCGGGACAGTCTCTCGTACGTGCGGGCGAGGTTGCGGTGGTGGCCGTAACCCGCAAAGATCTCATCGCCGCCGTCGGCGGACAACGCGACCTTCACGTGCTCGCGCGCGAATCTCGACAACAGGTACGTGGGAATCCCCGAGGCGTCTCCGAACGGCTCGTCGTAGATGTCTGCCAGCCGCGGGATGATCTCGCGCGCCTCCGAGGTCGTGCAGTACGCCTCGTGGTGCTTCGTGCCGAGATGTTCTGCCACCCGGCGCGCCTGCTCCGCCTCGTTGAACCCGGCATGCTCGAAACCAATCGTAAACGTCCGGATCGGCGTTCGCGCCTGCGATTGCAGGAGCGCCGTAACCGTCGATGAATCGACACCGCCGCTAAGAAAGATCCCCACCGGCACGTCGGACACCATACGCAGCTTGAAGCTCTCACGGAGAACGTCCTCGAGTGCGTCGGCCGCTTCTCCGTCGCTTCGGTACGCGTCCACCGTCTCCGGCCCGCGAAAACAATCGAAGACGTTCCAGTACTGCCGGGTCTCGAGGTGCCCCTCGCCGTCCAGGATCAGCGCGTGTCCCGCTTCGAGTTTGAAGATATTGTGAAATATCGACAGAGGCGCGGGAACGTATCCGAGTTTCAAGTACAGCGATAGCGCCGCGAAATCGATTTGCCTGGGAACGGCGGGATGCGCGACGACGGCCCGCAGTTCCGAGCCGAACACGAAAAGCCCCCCGTCGTGGTAATAGTAGAGCGGCTTGACCCCGGCCCGGTCCCGCAGGATCACGAGTTCGCGCGCGCGCCGGTCCCAGAGCGCCGTCGCGAACATGCCGCGAAACTCGTGTGCGACGTCTGTGCCCCAACGCCGGTAGCCGGCGATGATCACTTCGGTGTCCGACTCACTCGTAAACCGCGAACCGCCGTCGGCGAGTTTCTCACGCACTTCCCTGAAGTTGTAGATCTCGCCGTTGTGGACCGCCCAAACGCCGTCGCGGCCCATCGGCTGGTGGCCCGCCGGGGTGGGGTCGAGGATCGAGAGCCGCTGATGGCCCAGGCCCACGTTCGACTCGTCATCGACGAAGACGCCCCGGTCATCGGGCCCCCGGTGCCGGAGCGTGTCCCGCATCCGTTCGAGCACGCCGGTGTCGATCGCGTTCCTGGTGTCCCAAACTCCAACGATGCCGCACATACGATTGTTCCAGGAGGATGTCGAAGGAAGAAAACAGGTAACAACTCGAAGGCTACTCAACGCCCATCGCGCTGTCAAATTGTATTGACGATAGCGGCGCCATCCTGTCATTATGCGGCCGAGCGTTCGAGCGCCCCCCGTTCCACCCGTCGGCCGAAGGAATGAACATCCCTCACGACAGCGACAAGGACACGAACCCGCCTCGCCCCCGCGTGTCGGTGATTATCCCCTGCTACAATGGAGAGCGCTTCGTCGGCGAAGCCATCGAGTGTGTGCTGGGGCAGTCGTTTCACGCCCTCGAAATCGTCGTGGTCGACGATGGCTCCGCGGACGGGTCGAAGGCGGTGGTCCAAAGCTACGCGGCCGGCGAGCGGGTGACGTGTGTAGAGCACGGGAAAAACCGGGGCATCGCGGCGGCCAGAAACACCGGCATCAAGGCGACCCATGCCGAGTACGTCGCATTCCTGGACCAGGACGACCTGTGGCGTGTGGACAAACTCGAGCGACAGCTCGAGGTTCTCGACCGGGAGGATGGAGTCGGCCTGGTTTTCTCCGGACATCAGACGTCGCTCTCGGGAGGCGCCCCGCGGGCTCCGCGCGGCAAAGCGGTACCCCGCGATATCAACCGTGCGTCCAAAGAGACCGTGCTCAGGACTTTGTTCCTCAAGAATTATATTCCGATGGCGTCCGCTGTGATTCGGCGCACGTGCTTCGATGACCTGGGCCTCCTCGACGAGCGCATCCGCAGCGGTGCGGATGACTACGAGTTCTGCATGCGGCTGGTGTCGAAGTACCGCGTATACCACATCGACGAGCCCTTGCTCGTCAGGAGGGTGCACGGCTCCAATTTTACCGATGATGAGAGACTGGCCCCCGACGGCATCGCGATCAACCGGCGCCTGGCCCTCGACCATCCCGAGCTGGCTCCGCTGCGGGCCCGCCGGGAGAGCGAGCTCCTCTTCAAGTTGGGGCGCGCGCTGCAACGCAAGGGCAAACGCGCCGGGGCGAAAAAGGCCTACCGCGACGCCGTGCGGGTACGTCCCGCGTACCTGAAGGCGCTGCTCGCGTTTGCACTGTGCAACCTGGGCCGGTTTGGCGACGGAGTACTGAATCGCGGCAACCGCATTCGAACCGGATAGCGACGACCACCGCGGACGAGGGTGCGCGCGCTACTCCCCGGAGCGAAGCGCCCGCAGCTCACCGCTCCGGAACTCGCCCAGAAGCCGCA